>JAFGHQ010000054.1 GCA_016930035.1 Gammaproteobacteria bacterium
AATTTTTTATAAACTGAATTTAAGTAAGGATAAATTTTATTTTAGAGGATATCAATGTTCTATGAACTAGAAAAGCACAAAATGATCTCTTTCTTTATGTTTCATTATAAAAACAAAGAATTATATGGGCTAAGAGCGGTTATAACTCATATTTTTACCAAAATGGACAGATCACGATCTTCACTATTTTCTAGAGGTTTTATGATGAACAAAACGTAAAACGCGGTTTGACCCCATTCACAGGCTTTAGGCTCTCGACTAAACGTAAAACGCGGTTTGACCCCATTCACCCTGTTACCTAAATTTTGGTTCTACAGCGCTAGATTTTGCTTCCTCTAACTCTTTTAATTCTGTTTCTATTGATGATAGCATGTCATCTACTTCTCTAGAATTATACCCGACATCTAGCGATTTAACTCTTTCAAGATAACGCCGTGCTTTTACGGGATTTCTTTCAAGTATTCGCCCCGAATCAAACGACGCTCCAAAATAAAAAAATTTCCCTAATCGAAATAAGGTTTCTATATCCTCAGGATCAGCTTTGTAAGCTTTTCGGAAAAAATTAAAAGCCCTTTCTTTGTTTTTCTTTGTTCCGTGACCTGTATAATATAACTCTCCCATCCAATATAATGCGCCAGCATGTTTCCTGTCCTTTTTTAGAATTTTTCTAAAATAATAGACGGCCGCCTTTCCACTTTTTTCATCTTCGCAAGCGGCATATATTTCCCCCAATATATATAGTGCTTCTATATAACAATTTTTACTCACCTTTTTATCTTTTTCGTAAAGGGTTACGAACTGATTTAAAAAACGGAATGCATCCTTATCATTTTCTTCTATCCCAATACCGTGGTAATAAGCCCTGCCTATGGAGAACAACGCCTCTTGGCAATCCGGATCCCGTTCTAAAACTTTCCGATATTTTTCAATTGCTTCTGGAAATCTCTCTTCCATACGATCTATTTCTCCTAATCCATACAGGGCATCTATGTCTGGATTTTCCCGGTCAGATTTTAGAGCGCGTTTAAAATATTTTGCTGCCTCTTCAAAATTATGGTGTTGTAAAAATACGAGCCCCACTCCACTCAAAGCGGCGGCGTGCTTTGGATTAATATTCAAAAGTTGCTTCCAGAAATTCAATGCTTTTTTAAGGTCGTGACAGTTATAATAAATACCCCCAAGACATAGCAATGCCTGCTCGCAATAAGGATCAATCTCTAGGGCACGTTGAAAATATCGCATTGCTTCTTCGTGTAGCTCAGATTCTTCCCCCGTCTCGATTAATCTTTTTTTATGGGTTATTTCCCCTAACAGGCATAATGCATTCGTATTTGTTTCAGCTAGCGATAAAATAGTTCGGCAATAGCCTTCTGCCTTATTTAAATCACACTCAACGTCTCCAAAGCCCACAAAATATATCTCTGCTAATCGGAATAATGTGGGTATATAACTCTGAGGATAACCCAAATATTCGGCTGAAGATTCGATGCGCTCCAGAATTTCTATAAAAATCCGCCTCGCCTCCTCTTTTTTTTTTTTATCCCCGCTTAAATAAAGGTCTTCAGCTATTTTATAGAATATTTCATAGAATATATCTGCTATTATATGCGGTGTATCTACAAAATTTAGCTCGGATTTTTCATCAGGAAAAATATTAAAAAAATCACTCGGTTTTTTACTACCCATTTTTAATTCTCTAATAAAACGTGAATTTTTAGAAAGCAAACAACAAAGGCGACTATCTGTTTTTAAAAAACTTCGGACAACTCATTGTTAAATTAAAAACAAATAAATCGCTTCAAAATCAAATTGTTAATATATGCTTATCCAAATTGACGTTATTTACATGAAATTATTTGCATTACCGTAAATGTTACTTTTTATCTTAAATTCGGCGAACAGTTATCTTTACTTTCTGCCTCGCTTTCCTTCCTGCTTTTCGCCAGAAACAAACGCTCCTCTATTTCATACGTTTCTAAAGAGTAGTTTTATGGCCTTATTATCACGTTCACCGTTATTGACTAATATGTTCAATATAGGAATTAAGATTTTTTTATAAAAGAATAGCTACAATTTTAAAAATTTCCATGAGTAACAAATACTCATATTCTTCACTCAGTTTAGATACTATTAAAAATTAAAATTTAACGTGAATAAAACAAGGTAGAGAAAAAATGGAAATATATCAGCAATTTTTGCGCCATCTTAATTATAAAAATAAAGAGTTATATGGGCGGAAGCCGGCTATAGTGAATCCAATTGGGGGCTGTTGGGATCTGAGTTTTTTTAACATGGTCAAGGCCCATTTTGCAGAGGGCTCCTAGAAGTATGTTAGAAGTAAAATTGCAGTCTTAGCCCGGGATTATTATAATTAACTTTAGTTATGAATAATAATTGCGTAACTAAGGTTAATTAAAATTAATGGTGCTTAGAATGAAATTGAAACCCCGATTAATTAGTATCAAATCTTTGCTCTTGTCACATTTCATATTTGCTATCATAATATGCACTTTATTTGGTTTCTTTTCGAATCTTAATGCTGCAAAATCAGCCCTGTGGGGCGCTCTGACGTGGGTATTTCCCTCGTTATTTTTTGCGGCGATTCTCTTACGTAAAACAATAAGAACACCAAATCAGTTATTTATCATTTTTTATATCGGCGAATTATTAAAATTATTTTTTAGTGCTTTATTAATTGCTCTCGCATTAAAATTTTTGTCGCCGGCTATCCTGCCTTTTTTAGCGGGGTACATAGGGGCAATCCTGTCATTTTGGGTGGCAATTTTAATTGAGATAAATAGGTAAATACGATATGTCTTTTTGGCATCCCACAGAGGGGCAATACATTCAAGATCATTTAATGCATTATCAATTAAATCTACATACGATGACGATTGGTAATGGGGGATTTTGGACGTTGAATCTCGATACGCTTGCCGTATCGATTATTGTGGGCGTGGTATTTTTGTCTTTATTTTGGCTTGCCGCACGGCGAGTAACTTCCGGCGTGCCGGGCAAATGGCAAAACTTTGTAGAATATCTGGTAGAATTCGTTCAAGGGTTAGTTAACAGTTCTTTTACTGGGAAAACAACATTAGTCGGGCCTTTAGCGCTAACCATCTTTGTGTGGGTATTCTTATTAAATTTTATGGATTTGGTCCCTGTTGATGTTATGCCGGCTGTTTTGTCTTTTTTTGGCATTCATGATTTTCGAGGCGTTCCAACGGATGATACAAATCTTACTTTTGCGATGTCTATTACTGTATTTCTTTTGATGATTTATTATAATTTTGCCGGGAAAGGCACATTAGGTTTTTTGAAAGAACTGACTTGCTTTCCGTTTAGTAAATGGTTATTTCCGATTAATATCATCTTTCGTCTTATTGATGATTGTGTAAAACCTGTTTCGTTATCATTACGACTTTACGGAAACTTGTTTGCTGGGGAACTGATTTTTGTTTTAATTGCTTTGTTGCCTTGGTGGTTTCAATGGACATTGGGTAGTGTTTGGTCGATATTCCATTTATTGATTATTTTGATTCAAGCATTTATCTTTATGATGTTAACAATTATTTACGTCAGTATGGCGAAAACTTCCCATGATGAATCGTAAATAAAAAAAGAGGTTTACTATTATGACACAACTTGTACAAATTATTGGAAATGTGCAATCTGCAACGATTATTTCGGTAGCTATTATGTTAGGGCTTGCATCGTTTGGAACTGCGTTAAGCTTTAGTTTGCTTGGGGGTAAGCTGTTGGAGGCTACAGCAAGACAACCCGAATTATCGACAATGTTGATGTTGCGATTATTTTTGATTGCGGGTCTTGTGGACGCTTTTGCTGCCATTACTATAGCAATGGGATTGTTGCTTTTGTTTGGGAATAATCCGTTGTTAAATGCTGTGATCAAGGCGGCTGCTCCGCATGTGGGGTAAGTGTTGGTTTATTGTGAATTTGGTTTGGTTTAGGTAACGATTGGCGTTTTGGGTAATGGTGAAGCGATTGGGGAAGGTGGTTTTTTTTGGTTTTTTGGTACGGTGTTTGTTGGCGGTGGGGCTGTTTTACGTTTTATTTTAATCGGACGGAGTTGTTTGGGGGGAAGGCGGGAAAATGGAAAAAGGATGGGGGCGGTCTTTTCCTGGTACGGTTCGTTGCCCTTTGCGCGCCTCAGAAGCTTCCCAAGTTGAGTTTCAATAGTGATTAGGCTTTTTTATTGTAATAAAAAGGCCTAATCACTATTTCCGCTAACAGCTTGGGTGATCTTCTTACAGTGCTCAAGGGCCGCTGCGTCTCCTCGGAAGCTGGATTTATGGGGTCAGACACGCGCATTCGCGCGTTGGGTCTGACCCTTAAATCCTAATCTTCCTGCGGTGCTCGCTAACGCCCGTATCGGGCGGAAAAGACCGTCCCCATCCTTTTTCGCTCGTTCATTGGCGACGAGAAAGTGGACGAGAAAGTGAGGGGCTGAAGGCTCTGTCATGCTAACAGCTTTGCTGTCCAATCGCTTAGCGATTGCAGACACTTTGTGTCTGTAGCATGACTCGGTCATTTTTCGCGGGGCGAAAAATGTGTGTTTTAAAATTAGCAGACAACACAGAAATCGTAAAAAAGAATTTCAAATTACATAGATGCGAGCATTTTTTACGAGTTCAAGGCGGCTGGTGATTTTAAAAATAGGAGTTTACATAAAAGTAAATGACTATTTTTAAAATTAACAGACAACACAGAAATCGTAAAAAAGGCGAAGCATATATATATAGGTATATATTATGGACCTCAATCTAACCCTACTAGGCGAGATGATCACTTTCATCATCTTAATCTTGATAACCATGAAATTTATTTGGCCCCCATTAGTAAAAGTGATGGAAGATCGCCAAAAAAAAATTGCTGATGGTATCGCCGCAGGTGAGCAGGGGCAAAAAACGTTTGAATTTGCCAAAAAAGAGGCATCTCAACTGCTGGTCAAAGCAAAACAAGATAGCGCGCATATCATTGACCAAGCCAATACAAGATCAGCACGAATTATCGATGACGCAAAAGCTGAAAGTCGCCATCAAGGAAAGCAAATGATTGAGGCCGCTCAAACGGAAATTGAACAACAAGTGTTGAATGCCAAAGAAAAACTAAAACAAAATGTTGGAAATTTGGCCATACTTGCTGCAGAAAAAATACTAGAGAAAAATATTGACCGAAAAGGACATGAAAAAATGTTGGAAGCGCTTATCAGCACCATTTAAACAACGCTATTTTAAATTTTTAATTAATAACATCTTTATCAACTGGATCCTGGCTTTCCTGCCACGATGATGAATGTGGTTATTTATGCAACAACTGATTACAACAGCACGGCCTTACGCTAATGCCGCTTTCGATTTTGCGGCTAAAAATCAGCAAATTGAGGAATGGCAACAATGGTTGCAAACCGCAGCAGTTATTGCTACGCACCCCCAAGTAAAAAATACATTAAAAAATCCTCAAATCCCTGCTAAAAATATAGTGGATTTATTTATTGATGTATTAGGAAAAAAATCAAGCGACGCTATCCGAAATTTTATACAATTATTAGCTCATTATCGTCGCTTAAATGTATTACCTGAAATAGCCAACTTGTTTGATCAGGCGCGAGCTGCTTATGAAAAAATCTTACCTGTAGCTATTACATCAACTTTTGAACTAACCCAACAACAGGAAGAAACATTAAAAAAAGCATTAGAAAATCGATTTAAAAAAACCATCCATCTTCATAAAACTATTGATAAAACCCTGTTAGGAGGAGCCATTATTCGTGTGGGAAATTGGGTACTTGATGGCTCTGGTTTAACTAAATTAAAACGATTAAAAGCTTGTCTTTAACTAACGGTGTACTTTATGCAATTAAAACCATCTGAAATTAGCGAGATTATTCAAAAACGTATTGCTCAATTTGAGCCAACAACAGAAACCCGAACCGAAGGAACCATCATCGGCGTTCAAGATGGCATTGTTCGTATTTACGGCCTTGATAACGTCATGTATGGTGAAATGATTGAATTTCCTAACCATGTTTATGGGCTTGCGCTCAATCTCGAACGTGACAACATCGGCGCTATCGTTCTGGGTGACTACGAAAATCTCAGGGAAGGACAAATTGTTAAGTGTACAAACAGAATACTTGAAGTGCCTGTCGGTGAAGCATTACTCGGCCGCGTTGTGGATGCGCTTGGGAACCCCGTTGATGGAAAAGGAGCCTTAAAAACAGAGCAAACCTCCCCGATTGAAAAAATAGCTCCTGGTGTCATTTATCGCCAATCCGTTGACCAACCCTTGCAAACAGGGCTGAAAGCGATCGATGCAATGGTCCCCATCGGACGAGGGCAACGTGAGTTAATTATTGGGGATCGGCAAACTGGGAAAAGTGCTATTGCTATCGATACCATGATCAGTCAAAAAGGTACGGGCGTAAAATGTATTTATGTCGCCATTGGTCAAAAAGCGTCTACGATTGCTGCTGTAACTCGAAAACTGGAAGAACACGATGTTTTAAAAAATACTATTATTATCGACGCTTCTTCTGCGATGCCCGCATCCTTGCAATACATTGCTCCTTATACCGGCTGCACCATGGGCGAATATTTTCGGGATCGAGGTGAAGATGCATTAATTATCTACGACGATCTGACTAAACATGCTTGGGCTTATCGTCAAATATCGTTACTGTTGCGCCGCCCCCCCGGTAGAGAAGCTTACCCCGGTGATATTTTTTATCTCCATTCCCGTTTACTGGAACGAGCTTCGCGCGTGAGTGCTCACTACATCGAGGAAATGACTCAGGGAAAAATCAAAGGGAAAACCGGCTCTTTAACGGCATTGCCCATTATTGAAACTCAAGCGGGTGATGTTTCGGCATTTATCCCAACTAACGTGATTTCTATTACGGATGGTCAAATTTTCTTAGAAACGGATTTGTTCCATTCAGGTATAAGGCCGGCTATTAGTACGGGTATTTCTGTGTCTCGTGTAGGTGGGGCTGCCCAAACTAAAATCATGAAAAAATTAGCTGGCGGTGTGCGCCTATCTTTAGCTCAGTATCGCGAACTAGAAGCTTTTGCTCAATTTGCCTCAGACTTAGACGAAGCCACTCGCAAACAATTAGATCGTGGCGAACGCATGACAGAAATTATGAAACAAAGGCAATATGCGCCTTTATCAGTCGCTGATATGGCTTTTTCACTATTTGTTGCAGATAAAGGCTATTTAGATGATATTCCTGTCAAAAAAGTCACGGATTTTGAATCACAATTACATGACTATTTACATGAACATGAAAAAGATTTTATCAATGAAATAAACCAAAATCCGGATTATGACGACACGATAGCGAATAAAATGGCTAAAATTGTCGAAAAATTTAAGAAAGAAAAATTTATATAATCCAATAGAAGGTTTTATGCCCAGCAGTAAAGAGATACGTTCAAAAATTGCGAGCACTAAAAACACGCAAAAAATTACGAAGGCTTTGCAAATGGTTTCGGCCGGAAAAATCCGCAAAGCTGAAAAACGTATGCAAGCATCCCGACCCTACGTTGAAAAAATATTCGATGTTGCCATGCATTTAGCTATGGCCCACAGTGAATTCAAACATTCTTTTTTAAATGTCCGTCCTTTAAAACGTATTGGTCTTGTCATCATCACCACGGATCGTGGTTTATGTGGGGGGCTTAATGCTAATCTTTTAAGAATGACTTTAAAAGAGATCAAAAAATGGCAAGCTCAACATATTGAAGTAGACCTTTGTTTAGTCGGAAATAAAGCTGATACGGCTTTACGTCACACTGGTAACTCGATCGTTTCAAAGATTAAACATATGGGCGATGATATTCATATTGCTGGTCTCATTGGTCCTATTAAAATCATGCTCGATCTTTATAACAATAAAAAAATCGACGCGTTGTATATCAGCTATAATAAATTCGTCAATACGATGGTCCAAAAACCAATCATACAACAGTTATTACCCATAGTTTCTGATGAAACTAAAAAACATTATTGGGATTATATCTACGAACCAGAAACATTAGATCTTTTAGATCGTTTGTTAAGACGCTATATCGAGGTCGGCATTTATCAAAGCATGGTCGAAAATATTGCTTGTGAGCATTCGGCACGTATGATCGCTATGTTAAATGCCACAGAAAATGCAGGAAAATTAATTCACGAATTACAATTAGACTATAACAAAGCGCGCCAAGCTGCGATTACACAAGAAATTACTGAAATCATCAGCGGCGCCAAAGCAGTTGAATAAAGGTAAAACTATGACTAACAAAGGTAATATTATAGAAGTTATTGGCGCTATTATTGACGTTGAATTTCCTCAGGATTCAATACCCAAAATTTATGATGCACTAAAAGTTGACGGAACAGAGATTACACTAGAAGTACAACAACAACTCGGTGATGGTGTCGTTCGCTGTATTGCAATGGGCTCTTCCGAAGGATTTCGACGAGGCCTTTCGGTAACCAATACCCAAAATCCCATTACGGTTCCTGTCGGTAAAAAAACGCTCGGGCGAATCATGAATGTTTTAGGGCAACCGATAGATGAAAAAGGCCCTATCGGCGAAGAATTACGATTACCGATTCATCGCGAGCCCCCCAAATTTGATGAGCAAGCCGGCGCTCAAGAATTACTCGAAACAGGCATCAAAGTTATTGATCTTATTATTCCTTTTGCCAAAGGCGGGAAAGTGGGACTTTTCGGGGGCGCAGGTGTTGGCAAAACAGTGAACATGATGGAATTAATTCGAAATATCGCTCTTGAACATGAAGGTTATTCAGTGTTTGCAGGTGTCGGTGAAAGAACACGTGAAGGAAATGATTTCTATCATGAAATGCAAGGTTCAAATGTTTTGGATAAAGTTGCGCTTGTTTATGGCCAAATGAACGAGCCCCCAGGGAATCGTTTCCGAGTCGCACTGACGGGTTTAACCATTGCAGAATACTTTCGTGATGAAGGCCGTGATATTTTGATGTTCATTGATAATATTTACCGTTATACCCTGGCGGGCACAGAAGTTTCTGCACTTTTGGGCCGTATGCCCTCTGCAGTAGGTTATCAGCCAACGCTTGCAGAAGAAATGGGGACGTTGCAAGAACGCATTACCTCAACCAAAAAAGGTTCGATCACCTCAATTCAAGCAGTCTACGTGCCTGCTGATGATTTAACTGATCCATCGCCTGCAACTACTTTTGCACATTTAGATGCCACCGTTGTATTATCGCGTCAAATCGTAGAACTTGGTATTTATCCCGCTGTTGACCCGCTAGCTTCCACCAGCCGCCAATTGGATCCTTTAATCGTGGGTAGTGAACATTATGAAGTGGCCCGCGGTGTACAAAGCACATTACAACGCTATAAGGAACTTCGCGATATTATTGCTATTTTAGGTATGGATGAATTATCCGAAACAGATAAATTAACTGTCATGCGCGCAAGAAAAATACAGCGCTTTTTATCTCAACCCTTTTTTGTTGCTGAAGTATTTACGGGAACACCCGGAAAATATATTCCTCTAAAAGAAACTATCCGTGGCTTTAAAGGCATCTTAAACGGTGATTATGACGACCTTCCTGAACAAGCTTTTTATATGGTTGGAGCGATTGACGAGGCCATTGAAAAAGCAAAGAAATTGTAATAGTAGGGGACATAGATCTGCGCCCTCTTTATGTAAAAAAATGATTTAAATTTATGGAATCAACTCAATTAAACCAAACCTTTAGGAAAACTTTTCAATTAGATATTGTGAATGCTGAAGAGTCCATTTATTCAGGAAAAGCTAAAATGGTCATTGTAACCGGCGAGCTTGGTGAGTTAGGCATTTTACCAGATCATACCCCATTGCTATCGGGCATTAAACCTGGACAAGTGCGATTAATCGACACTAATGATAAAGAATCCAGCTATTATATTTCCGGCGGTTTTATTGAAGTGCAATACAATGTTGTCACGATCTTAGCAGATACCGTCATTCGGGCTGAAGATATTGATGAACAACGTGCTCTGGAAGCCAAAGAACGTGCTGAAAAAGCACTTTTGGGCGCTAAAAAACTCGACGATTATTATAATACCATGGTCGTTGAACTCGCTAAAGCAGTAGCCCAACTCCGCGTCGCCCGAAGCAGAAGAAGGTAAGGTAAAATTTTGAATATTAAAATCTGAATTTTTCAATCCTTATTTATAATCCAACCACATCAACGTTGCACCGATCACTGCTGCCGGCATCACAAAAAAATTCAACACAGGAATGAGTGATACCAAAATAACCCCTGCCCCAAAGCTCAAACTTAAGACACAATTTTTTCTTAAAAACTGATACATATCATCAAACGTGGTTTGATGATTATCGAACGGATAATCCACATACTGCATAGCCATCATCCAACTACCAAATATAAACCAAAGTACGCTCGCCGCAATATTGATGACTGGAATAAAAAATAGCACTAATAAAAAAATAGCGCGGGGTAAATAATATTTAATTTTTAACCATTCGCGCTTAAACACGCGTGGCATATCTTTCATCATGCTTTTCAATCCTTGATCCGAAAGCTTTTTCCCTGTGGCCATGAATTCTACTTTTTCAGATAAAAAACTATTAAACGGCGCTCCAATTAGATTTGCTAAAATAGTGAATGTATAAATCACGATGACCGCACTACCGAGGAAAAATAAAATCCAAAATAACCAGACTAACCAGCGCAGCCAATGTGGTAAAAGATGGCCCAAATAGCCCATTAAGAAAATCCCAGTTGTTACTAACAATGAATATAAAACGATATTAATAATGACTGGGATAACGATAAATCGTTTAATTCCTGGCTTCATAAGCCATCTAAATCCCTTTACGAAATACATAAAACCAGAAATAGGATTTCGTGTCGGCATAATTTTTCCCCGATTGTAATAACCTGGATTATTTGCAAAAATGTCGAATATCAATGTTACCACTATAATTCAATATTTCTATTAATTTAAATTTCTTAAGATTTTCAATTTTAGTACCCATAACTTCAAACCAGTTTCTATGTTAAATAGCAATCAAGGAATAAGATTTGTGCAGAAATAAACCTGTACCTTATTCGGCATTCAATATCAAATAAGTATAACTAGACCAAAAGTATACCTATTTTATACCTTTCATCAGACATATTAGCTAAACTGAGCCCTCTGCAAAATAGCAAATTGGACATGATAACGAGGCAAAAATTCGTCGGGAACGAATTTTAACGAGCAAGGAAGCGAGCTCGAGAGTCTCAGGGATGAGACGAATAAAATTTTAACTTTTATTGACAATTATGTCGGCATTTGTCATGATAAATGACGGCCTCATTGGCAATTATTGAGAGATAAATCTATGTACATCGAGCGAAAAATCGACATTTTAACCGCGTTAAAAAATAAATCATTATTTCTTTTGGGCCCAAGACAAACAGGGAAGTCATCCCTCATTCATCATATATTAAAAAATTATCGTGTTTATAACTTACTAAAAACAGAAACATTTGTGAAACTAAGTCGATCGCCGCAACGCATCAGAGAAGAGGCGAGCAAACAAGATAAAATCATTATTATTGATGAAATACAGCGCCTACCTGAATTGTTAAATGAAGTACATTTCATGATCGAGGAATTGGGTATTCACTTTTTACTCACAGGCTCAAGTGCTAGAAAATTACGCCGTGGCGGCATTAATCTACTTGGGGGCCGGGCTCATCTGCGATATTTACATCCTTTAAGTTTTTGTGAATTAAAAGAAAAATTTAATCTAGACAAAGCAATAAATTTTGGTCTTTTACCATCTATTTATCTATCAAAAAAACCTGACGAAGATCTTGAATCTTATATTGGTTTATATTTGCAAGAAGAAATTGTAGCGGAAAGTATTGTAAGAAATATTCCTGCATTTAGTCGTTTTTTGCAGGTAGCTGCACTTTGTAATGGAAAAATAATTAACTACACAAATATTTCCAATGATGCTCAGGTTGCGCGCAGTACAATACAAGAATATTTTCAAATTTTAAAAGATACATTAATTGCTCATGAATTGCCTGCATGGCAAAAATCTTTAAAACGCAAAGCTATTACGACCTCAAAATTCTATTTATTTGATACGGGCATAACTAGAATGTTACAGAATCGCAATCTATTAAACAAAAAAACACCCGAATATGGAGAAGCTTTCGAGGCTTACATTTTTCATGAACTAAAAACCTTTGCTGATTATATGCGTGTAAAAGAGCTTGCCTACTGGCGTTCAACATCTGGTTTTGAAGTGGATTTTATTCTTGCGAATACAATGGCTATAGAAATAAAAGCAAAAGACAACATTTCTCCACAAGACTTAAAAGGATTAAAGGCACTGCGTGAAGAGAAAAAATTAAAACATTATATTGTTGTCTGCTTCGAACAAAATCCAAGAATATCGGATGGTATTCAAATTTTGCCTTGGAAAATTTTTCTTGAAAAGCTCTGGGGAAACGAACTAATTTGATGACAACATTTCTTCTGCGTGGGCAAGTGCTTGGTCGGTGATATGAATGCCGCCGAGCATTCGGGCAATTTCGAGAGTTCGCTCGTCCCTATCGAGGCGTTTGATGGATGCACGTGTGGTTTGACCAAGTTGCTCTTTTATCACTTGAAAATGATGATGGCCGCAGGACGCGACTTGAGCTAAATGTGTGATGCAAATAATTTGATTGTTCAGAGCTAATTCTCGCAATAATTTCCCGACAATTTCCGCCACGGCACCACCGATACCCACATCGACTTCATCAAAAATCAAAATCGGTGTAGCACCAGTTGTAACGACTTGAATCGCTAAACTAATCCTAGATAATTCGCCTCCTGAAGCCACTTGTGCTAAGAGTTGTAATGGCTGCCCGGGATTAGCGCTCACTAAGAATGTAATTTTCTCTAAACCAAATCTTCGGGGCACGCGATCAGAAAATGGTTCAAGCGCCACTTTGAAAACACCGCCTGGCATACCTAATTGTTGAATGTTTTCGGTGACTTGCGCGCTTAATTTGGAAGCTGCATTTTTTCGTTTTTCCGTTAATTGATCCGCTAAATAAAAATAATTCTTTTCAAGTTCGGTCAAATTTTCTTCCAAAATTTTTAATCGCTCATCCGAATGATTTAAATTATTTAATTCTTCTTTTAATTGCTGATGTAAATTAAATAATTCGGCGGACTCCACGTGATGTTTTCTTGAAATATCTTGAATTTTTTGAATGCGATTTTCTAAAAATTCGAACCGTTCAGGATCTAAATCTAATTTATCGAGAAAATTTTGAATGTCTATGGCGGCTTCTTGTGTCTGAATTTGTGCGCTTTCTAATAATTCTAGAACATTAGATAATTGCACACCAAAATTTTTAACCGAGGCAATAGAACGTGCAGCACTATTTAATAAATCGTTCGCTGAAAAATCTTGTTCAAATAATAAATTTATTGCTTCTCGACAATTATTTAACAATAAATCTGCATTAGCTAATTTTTTATATTCTTCAGCAATTTCTTCAAATTCATTTTCAGCTAAATTTAATTCATCGAGTTCTTTAATTTGATAAAGTAAAAATTCACGTTTATTTGTTGCGTCTTGATGTGTTGCACGCAATGCGTCGAGTTCGTTTTTGCAATCGAGCCAATCGTCATAAATTTGTTGCAGAGAACGTATTAGATCCAAACGATTTTGAGATTTTGTGGCTTTTTCATAATCATCACGGAATACTTGCTTAACTTCCCTGTCAACTGGATCCCCGCTTCCCTGCGGAAATGACAAGGGGGTAAAAATAAATGGCGGTTGGCCAATAAACCGGTCCAATAAATCACGTTGTTGATCGGATCGCAGCAACGTTTGGAATTCATGCTGACCATGAATATTAATAAGTGACTCACTAAAATCCTGCAGGATTTTTAACGTTACTGAAATTTGGTTAATATAACTCTTTGACCCTTCATGACGTATTACTCGCCGCACAAAACAAACATTATCCTCACCTTCCAAATCGTATGCTTTAAGAAACTGGCTCGCGCCAGGAATATTTTTTATATCAAATTCTATAAAAATATCGGCACAATCGCCTTGCTGCCCAATGACATCACGATATACACGCTTTCCTAAAGCTAATTCAACCGCATCAATGATAATGGATTTTCCGGCGCCTGTTTCGCCTGTAAGCACATTCATCCCACTTAAAAAATTGATTTCAAGTTCATCGATAATGGCAAAATTTTTAATATGAATCCGGTTTAACATAGTTGTGTCATTTTTAATTCTTAATTCACCAACCTCTGGCCCCAGCTTAATTTGGATCGTAATGTTTTAAAATAATCATAATCTTTAGGATGTAACAGTATTAATTGCTGCTCCATTTTATGAATAAAAACTTTCTCGCCTGATTTGATATTAATATGCGTATGACTATCACAACTAATATAGGCGATATTTTTATGTGCCTTACCTAAAACAACGATATGAATTTTTTTGTCATTGCTAATCACGATCGGGCGATTATTTAAGCTATGAGGAAACATAGGAATCATCACGATGATATCCAAATTTGGGTATAAAATAGGCCCCCCAGCTGACAGAGCATAGGCAGTTGACCCAGTCGGGGTAGCAACAATTAATCCATCCGAACGCTGGCTGCACATAAACATATCATCCACATAAATTTCAAATTCGATCATCTTAGCCATATCTGCAGATACTAAAATAACCTCATTAAGAGCAGGATAAGGTTTTTTTTCATTTTCCGTATAAGTTTCTAAAAGAAATCGTTTTTCTTCGTTGTATTCTCCCTTAAGTACCTGTGCCAATTTGGTTTCAATTTCATCGGGTTTAATATCCGCCAAAAAACCCAAAGTACCGCGGTTAATCCCAATCAAAGGGACATCATAAGGAACAATGGCTCGAGCAGCATTTAATAAACTACCATCTCCACCAACCACAATAACTAAATCACATAATTTTCCTAACGTTTCACGTCCTGCTATTTTAAAATGAAGAGGGGATTCTGAGATAAAACGTTTTTGAAGCCAAGCATCAAGCTCTGCCTCAAGTATCACCTGAAAGGACTGGCTCTGAAGATAAAAGATAACTTTTTTTAACGTATGAAAAGTATCATCTGCATAGCGTTGTGTTATTAATCCAATCGTTTTAAATTTCATGAAAAAGCCATCCTTTCTGTGATATCATCAGAGTTGTCTCATTAAAATGGAATAGATAAAAAAGCAATACGGTATCAATAGCCGTTTATTTTAATTATAAATTATAAATTTTAAATTTTAAATGTCGGTGTCGCTTTGCGACGATTTTTTATAAAATAGTTATCGTGAAGCGATACATTCATTTAAAATTTTTAATCCTGGAGTTTTTTCATGCACCATAAAAATATCATCGATGAATTAATGGCTCACGAACCAACCGAGCAAAAAGATAAACCTGCCAAAGTGGGCGATCCGCGTTTAGATGAAAAACTCGAAAAAGCTGTCCAAGAAGCTGAAAATTTGGAGGCCTGTGCTGTCAAATCCCAAAAAAACAAAACAAAAAGCGAAACCGATATTGAAAACTTATGCGAAGAAATTGACCAATTAAAAAATCAATTATTGCGTGCTGCTGCAGAATTACAAAATACCCAAACCCGAGCAGAACGTGAAATCAATAATGCACATAAATTTGCATTAGAACAATTTTCAAAGGCGCTTCTTCCTATCGCGGACAATCTCGAACGCGCATTGGAAAATACCCCCCAAAACGATCCTCATGTAGAAGGAGTTCAATTAACTTTACAATTATTTCTATCTACCCTGGAAAAATTTGGTGTCGAACCTATCTATCCCATCAATAAACCTTTTGATCCTGAATTACATGAAGCCTTATCGATTCAACAAGTGCCTAATGTGAAAAGTAATACGGTTATTCAAGTTTTTGAAAAAGGATATCTTCTTAATGGTCGCCTGATCCGTCCGGCAAAAGTGATTGTCGCCGCATAATAAAATTTTCCGCTCTTTATGTATTGAAAAATATAAATCTCCCCCCATGTTCGTAACAAAGAATTACGGCTACAGAGTTATAGATAGTCCAACCTATATTTTTTAAATCAGATAACATTTTTATATTCAATGAGGAGAAACTCATGTCAAAAATTATTGGTATCGACTTAGGTACAACGAATTCCTGTGTTGCCATTATGGAAGGCAACAAACCTAAGGTTATTGAAAATTCAGAGGGACATCGCACTACGCCCTCTATCGTTGCTTTTAAAGATGATGGTGAAATTTTGGTGGGGGAAACAGCAAAACGCCAGGCGGTGACCAATCCTAAAAATACGGTTTATGCGGCAAAACGCTTAATCGGCCGTAAATTCGATGACCCCATGGTGCAACAATCCGTCAAGACTGCCCCTTATGCTATCATCAAGGCTAAAAACGGGGATGCTTGGATCAAAGTGGCTGGAAAAGAATTTGCTCCGCCACAAATTTCTGCGCACGTTTTAATGAAAATGAAAAAAACGGCGGAAGATTATCTGGGTCATGAAGTGAAAGAAGCTGTCATTACCGTTCCTGCCTATTTTAATGATGCTCAACGCCAAGCTACGAAAGATGCAGGTCGAATTGCAGGTCTTGATGTCAAACGTATTATTAACGAACCTACTGCTGCTGCCCTTGCTTTTGGTATGGACAAAAAACCTGGAGATTCCATTATTGCCGTTTATGACTTAGGTGGCGGTACGTTCGATATTTCTATTATCGAAATTGCTGAAGTGGACGGCGAACATCAATTTGAAGTGCTCGCCACTAATGGTGATACTTTCTTAGGTGGCGAAGATTTTGATAAGCGTATTATGGATTACATTGCGGATGAATTTAAAAAAGATTCAGGCATTGACCTTCACAATGATCCTCTTGCTCTGCAACGCTTAAAAGAAGCGGCTGAAAAAGCCAAAATCGAGTTATCAACTTCACAACAAACTGATATCAATCTTCCTTACATTACAGCAGATGCTTCTGGCCCCAAACATCTCAATATCAAAATGTCCCGCGCCAAATTAGAAGCATTAGTTGAAGATCTTATTGAAAGGACCATTGCTCCTTGCAAAACAGCGCTCAAAGATGCGGGGAAATCAGTTTCTGATATTTCTGATGTTATCTTAGTGGGTGGCCAAACTCGTATGCCCAAAGTGCAAGAAGTGGTCAAGGAACTCTTCGGTAAAGAGCCGCGAAAAGATGTCAATCCTGACGAAGCAGTTGCAATTGGTGCGGCTATTCAAGGCGCCGTACTATCGGGTGATGTCAAAGATGTTCTATTGTTGGATGTTACTCCGCTTTCATTAGGTATTGAGACTTTAGGTGGTGTGATGACCAAACTGATCGAGAAAAACACCACGATTCCAACCAAAGCAACTCAAGTTTTCTCAACGGCCGATGATAACCAAGGCACTGTCACCATTCATATTTTGCAAGGTGAACGTGAAATGGCCTCAGGGAATAAATCACTTGGCCGATTTGATTTGGCAGGAATTCCGCCAGCTCCACGGGGCATTCCTCAAATTGAGGTAACTTTTGACATTGATGCTAACGGAATTCTCAATGTTTCTGCTAAAGATAAAGCTACGGGCAAACAACAATCTATTGTTATTAAAGCATCCAGTGGTTTATCTGAAGCCGAAATCCAAAACATGGTTAATGACGCTAAAGCGCATGCAGAAGAAGATAAAAAACTTCATGAACTCGTCAATGCAAGAAACCAAGCTGACGCTTTAATTCACGCAACAGAAAAATCATTGAAGGAAGCGGGCAATAAAATCAGTGCCGATGAACGTGCTCCTATTGAAAAAGCTGTTGAAGATCTAAAAGCAGCTGTCAAAACAGATAATAAAGAGGATATTGAATCCAAAACGAACGTGCTTTCTGAAGTCGCTGGAAAAATTGCAGAAAAACTTTATGCACAACCACAACAAGGGCAAGAAGCACAACAACCTTCACAAGAAGCTCAACAAAAACCTAAAGAAGAGGACGTCGTTGACGCTGAGTTTGAAGAGGTTAAGGAAGAAGATAAATAATTAATGGGGCTTTTGGGATCTGCACATCGGTCATCCTGAACTTGATTCAGGATCCAGAAGTATTTAACTTTAACATCCCTGTCAACTGGATCCTGGCTTCCCGGCCAGAATGACGAGGAGAGTATATCATCCTGAACTTAATTCGGGATCCAAAAAAACTCGTCGGGAACAAATTTTAGCGCGCGGGGAAATGAGCTCGAGAGGCGAAAAAATTCGCCGAATAAAAATCAGGGCCCAACAATCCCGTAGGGTCGCGAAAACCGCGCCCCTACAATTCTTATTTATCGCCATGAAAAAAGATTATTACGAAACTTTAGGTGTATCAAAAACGGCTAGCAACGACGAAATCAAAAAAACATTTCGGCGCTTAGCCATGAAGTATCATCCCGATCGAAATCCGAACGACAAATCCGCCGAGGAAACTTTTAAACAAGTCAAAGAAGCCTACGAGGTTTTATCTGATCCTAAAAAACGTTCTGTTTATGATCAATTTGGCCATGCTGGTGTTAGTAACCAATTTGGTGATTTTCAATCGGGCAGCTTTAACTTTCGAGATATATTTGAAGATCTGGGCGACATTTTTGGAGACATTTTTTCAGGAGGTCGTCACACCACAAATTACGGGCATCCAGGCTCTGACCTCCGTTATGTTTTAACCATAACATTGGAAGAAGCGGCCACGGGCGTGACAAAACAAATAAAAGTCCATACGTTAAGAACTTGTCAATCTTGTCATGGAACAGGGGCCAAAGCGGGAACCCAACCTGTTACTTGTCCTGAATGTGAGGGTATCGGGCAAATCAGGCTTCAACAAGGGTTTTTCACCGTACAACAAACTTGTCCTGCATGTCGAGGTGTAGGAAAAATTATTAAGGATCCTTGTCCAGAATGTCGTGGCCAAGGCCGCACCAAACAATCCAAAAAACTTTCTATCAAAGTACCTGGCGGCGTAGACAATGGAGACCGCATTAGACTCGCCGGGGAAGGAGAAGCAGGAGTGCACCGCGGCCCTACTGGAGATCTTTATGTGGAAATCAACGTCGAACCCCATTCGATTTTCAAACGACATGGAAATGATCTCTATTGCGAGGTTCCCATCACGTTTACTATGGCGGCTCTAGGGGGAGAAGTAACGATCCCCACGCTAACAGATTCCATAAAATTAAAAATTCCGCCAGAAACCCAATCGGGTAAAATTTTTAAATTACCTCATCAAGGCATAAAATCTGTTCGAAGTTATACGCAAGGTGATATACTGTGCCGCGTAGTAGTGGAAACCCCCTCCAAACTCAATCAAAAACAAAAACAACTACTAAAACAATTTGATACCTTAATCAACGAAGATAAAATCAATCACCAACCGCTGTTGCATACTTGGGTTAAGACGATTAAAAAATTTTTAAAGGCACGGAAAAATGAAACAGTATCCGATGACTGAAACAGGCGCTGAAACTTTGAGAGTAGAACTACAACGCTTAAAAAAAATAGATCGCCCCAAAGTCATTAAGGCAATTGCTGAGGCGAGAGCACTGGGGGATCTAAAAGAAAATGCCGAGTATCACGCCGCACGTGAACAACAAAGTTTCATTGAGGGAAGGATTAAAGATATTGAAGCAAAATTATCGATGGCTCAAATTATCGATATCACCAAAATTCCTAACCAAGGAAAAGTTATTTTTGGATCTACTGTTACTTTACTTAACGCTGATACTAATGAAGAAGTCACGTATCAAATTGTTGGCCATGATGAAGCGAATATCAATTTAGGAAAGATTTCAGTAGGCTCCCCTATTGCCCGAGCTCTTATTGGCAAGCAAGAAGGTGATACAGCTGACGTACAAGCTCCAGGAGGCGAAATTTCCTACGAAATTATATCGGTGGAATACATATAATTAATTAAGAATTAAAGTATTATGTCCTACGAAACAATTACTTACGAACAACCGGTGAACGAGCTTGTGCGCGTTTGTTTACGTCTAGAACATATATTTAAACAAATTCATCTGTTTGCTACTGAGCCTATTCCACAAAATGTTCATATAATCATTAAACTGATTATCGATTTACTCAATTTACTGGATCGGCCAGATCTTAAAAACAAATTAATAAAAGAACTGAATCGACAGATTATTAATTTTAACCAACTTCGAAACATAGACGACATTGATCAACTAAAGCTTAGCGATACCATTAAGCAATTTGAACAATCTGCTCGTTATTGCCTGAGTATCCCAGGGAAACTGATGCAACATTTAAGAAATAATGAATTTTTAGCGCATATCCGACAGAATTTATTGAATCCAGGAGGGGATAGTTGTATTGATTTACCGGATTATCACTATTGGCTTCAGCTGCCGTGGGAAACGCAAAAACAACAACTTCATTTCTGGTTGGAGCAATTCAATGATATCAAACAAGCCATTTTTCTACTGATCAATACCATTCGGGATAGTGCAGAATCTAAATGTCAAATAGGAGAAAAAGGCTTTTATCATGCTTCGCTTGACACTCACGTGCCCTGTCAACTCATACGGGTTGCTTTGGATAGTAGACTGCATTTATTCCCTGAAATAAGTGTCGGAAAATATCATATGAGTATTCGATTTCTGATCCCCAGCCTTGACACGCGACCCAAACAAACGGAAGAAGATATAGAATTCGAACTGATTTGTTGTGTAATATAAAAAAATAAAAGCATTGTTATAGTTATTGATCTATACAAAGCATCTTTCTTAATTTTTAATTGATTACAGGATAACAATATGGCCAAAACACAAAATAAACTTGGACTTTGTATGCTCACTACTTTAGTAGCGGGAAATATGATTGGATCGGGTATTTTTATGCTGCCTGCAAATTTAGCTACTGTAGGTAGTATTAGCTTAATTTCATGGGGGATTACTACGGTTGGAGCATTTTTATTAGCCATTGTCTTTTCAAAAATGAGTGCGCTCCTTCCGCGCACGGGCGGCCCTTACGCTTACGCAGAAGCAGGTTTTGGGCGATTTATTGGTTTTCAAACGGCTTATAATTATTGGGTAGCTATCCTTATTGGAAATGCAGCAGTTGTCATCTCCATGATCGGCTATTTATCCATATTTTGGCCCGCTTTAAAACACCCCGCTATCAGCGCAAGTGTTTCAATCGCTATATTATGGCTCGTTACTTTCATCAACATCATTGGCGTACGTTCAATCGGTATTTTTCAGCTATTAACTACGATTTTAAAATTCATCCCTTTAATATTGATCGGCGTTTTAGGATGGTTTTATTTTCATCCTCATTATTTAGTAGAAAGTTTCAATGTGACCTCTCGTTCTAATTTTTCAGCTATCTCCTATGCAGCAACGTTAACTTTTTGGGCCTTTATTGGCTTAGAATCAGCCACAGTGCCAGCTGGTTACGTGGAAAATCCAAAACGCAATATCCCTTTGGCCACTTTAATCGGAACTGTGATCGCAGCGATCATTTATATTGGAAGTTCTGCTGCCATTATGGGCATGATCCCAGCATCTATTTTAGCCAAATCCTCTTCCCCGTTTGCTGCTGCTGCTCACATCATTTTTGGGAATTGGGGAGAATGGTTTATTGCGATTGGAACTATTATTTCTTGTCTCGGAACGTTAAATGGCTGGATCTTATTGCAAGGTCAAGTACCGATGGCTGCCGCCGATGACAATCTTTTCCCTAAAATTTTTTCAAAACGAAATAAAGCTGGAATCCCTGCAATTGGCTTGATGATTACTACTTTACTTGCAAGCGTTCTTTTATTGCTGACAAGCCGCGCGGATTTAGTTCAACAATTTCAGATTATAATCCTCATCGCGACTTTAGCTTCGCTGATCCCTTATCTTTATACCTCGATGGCTCAAGTGATCCTTTTGAAAAAAAATAAAATTAAAGAGCATATTAAAGCCTACACAATCATCGCCATATTAGCTTGTATTTATGCATTGTGGGCAATTTTTGGGTCAGGTAAAGATATTATTTATTATGGATCTATATTGATATTTACGAGTATTCCTTTATACGCTTGGCTTTATTGGAAGAAAAACTAATAGAGACTTTAATGCGTCTCCTATTATTTTGAAAATGAATCTCCCCGCGGCAAGCCGCAGGGTATCTTTTCGGTAAAGTTGGGTTTTATTACACCACAAGTGGCGGGGAATAAAACCCACGAGATCCTGGATAAGGCTTCGCCTTTCCAGGATCAATTCCTCTTGCGATAAAAACTTCGCTTCGCTCGTTTTTATCGAGTGTCATTGATTTTAAATCATCCACAAGGATTTTTTATGCGTATTGATTCAGAAATCAGCCCCCTTCGCAAAGTCATTTTACATCGTCCCGATCTTTCTATTAATCGTCTGACTCCTCAAAATTGTAGTGAATATCTTTTTGATGACGTACTTTGGTTAGATAAAGCCATCGAAGAGCATAAAGTTTTCCAAAAGGTTTTAGAAAGCCAAGGGGTGGAAGTTTTTCTATTACATGATCTTTTGCGCGAAACGGTATCCATCATTGAAGCGAAAAAATGGTTGCTCGATCGTCTCTTGCATTATCTTCACCACGAATCTTCTTTTGCAACGGAATTGTATGATTTTCTCGTACATCTTACCCCCGAATTATTAGCTACTTATCTGATCGGTGGCCTCACGTGGGGTGAAACAAAATTACCATCTATCGGTTTTACAAGCCAAACTTTAGAAGACAATGATTTCGTACTCCCCCCATTACCTAATCATTTATTTACACGAGACAATTCTTGTTGGATCGGACAAGGTGTTACTATTAATCCCATGCATTGGCCTGCGCGTCATAATGAAACGCTGAACCTGGCCGTTATCTATAAATTTCATCCTATGTTTGCTAAAGAAAAATTTGATGTATGGTACGATGGTAGTAATTTTTCTCAAGAACTCCCATCTTTGGAAGGTGGCGATGTACTTGTTTTAAATAAAGATACTCTAGCCATTGGTCTCAGTGAGCGAACAACAGCCCAAGCCATTGAAAATTTAGCTAAAAATCTTTTTGCTAAAAATGTAAAAAAACAGATTATAGCGATTGAAATCCCTAAAAAACGCGCTTCCATGCATTTAGACACTGTCATGACAATGCTAAACCATGATACATTTTGTTTGGGGATTGATCTGATCAATTTACGTTCGTGGACCATTAAACCAGATACGGCACAAGATGTTTTAACAACAGAATCCAATAAAAATGTATTTGATACCATTGCTTTAGCTTTAGGGGAAAAATCATTACGCTTCATCACATTAGGCCCTGATATATTTATAAAACAGCGAGAGCAATGGACGGATGCAAGTAATTTACTTGCTGTAAGACCTGGGGTGGTTATTGGTTATGATCGAAATGTTCATACCAATAAAAAATTAAAAGAGGCAGGCATTGAGGTATTGACTATTCCCGGATCGGAATTGGGACGAGGGCGTGGGGGATCGCGATGCATGTCGTGTCCGTTGGAACGTGATTTGGTTTGATTTTTCTTGGATTACATATACAGAATTTTAGGTTAAGAAGCTTTTTCAAGGACGCCGCAAGTACATCCATATAGGCTGCGGGTTCGGCATCTATGCCTCACACGCCCGTGAAAAAGCTTCTTAACCTAAAATTCCTAACATCGCACCAAAATCAAATCAATCACGCTATTATATTTGGTGTATGCTTTAAAAAAAGGAGAAAATTATGTTAATTGTAGTAGCTTTAGGGGGGAATGCATTATTGGAGCGAGGACAACCCATGGAGGCCGAAAATCAGCGCAAAAATGTTGCAAAAACAGCAAAAGCGCTTGGAGAATTAGCGAGAGATTATCAAATAGTCATTTGCCACGGTAACGGCCCTCAAGTAGGATTGCTAGCGCTTCAAAATGATGCTTATAAAAAAGTAACGCCTTACCCTCTTGATGTGTTAGGCGCCGAATCGCAAGGGATGATCGGATATATGATTCAACAAGAGCTTGGCAACCAACTACCTAACAAATCCGTTGTCACACTACTTACTCAGGTTGTCGTCGACCAAGATGATCCTGCTTTCGGTGATCCTTCAAAACCAATCGGGCCCGTGTATAGTAAAGAAGAAGCAGAAAAATTGAGCCGTGAACGCGGCTGGAAAATAGCGCCTGATGGAAAATATTTCCGCCGTGTAGTCCCTTCCCCCCAACCTCAGGATATTGTTGAATTACCTACCATTCGATCATTACTAGCTCAGGGAGCTATCACTATTTGTGGCGGCGGTGGAGGGATTCCCGTTATACGAAAACGTGATAATACTTTAGAAGGTATTGAGGCCGTTATTGATAAAGATAATACGGCGTCCTTGATTGCGGAAAAACTGAATGCTGATATGCTGCTTATTTTGACTGATGTCAGCACTGTCTGCGAAAACTTCGGAAAACCCAATGAACGTAAAATAAAAAAGATATCACCCAAAGTGCTAGCCGAAATGTCTTTTGCGCGCGGTTCGATGGGGCCAAAAATTACAGCCTCATCTCGTTTTGTAAGACATACACATGAAAAAGCCGCCATCGGCAATCTTTTCGAAGTATTAGATATGCTCAGGGGAAAAGCAGGCACAATGATTACCGAAGAAATTGACGGAATTGAATACTATTAGTTAATTAATAAAAGGAGAACTATCATGCCTATATCACTTAAAGGTCGATCGTTATTGACACTCAAAGACTTCACGCCACTCGAAATCAAGTATTTACTTGATTTGTCTCGCGACTTAAAAGCAAAAAAACGAGCAGGTATTAAAGGTCAAACACTTTTCAATAAAAATATCGTACTGATCTTCGATAAAAGTTCAACTCGAACGCGCTGTGCTTTCGAAGTCGCCGCGTATGATGAGGGGGCCAATATTACTTATTTGACGAACAGCCAAATGGGTAAAAAAGAATCCATCGAGGATACTGCCAAAGTGCTCGGCAGATATTACGACGGTATTGAATTTCGAGGCTATAAACAGGAAACCGTTGAAGCATTAGCCCAATATGCAGGCGTCCCAGTCTGGAATGGGCTAACAGATACGTATCATCCGACTCAAATTTTAGCGGATTTCTTAACGATCATGGAACATGCCGACAAACCACTTCATAAAATTAAATTTGTTTTTGTAGGTGATGCTCGAAATAATATGGGCAATTCTTATATGATCGGGGCTGCCAAAATGGGTATGCATTTTGTAGGCCTTGCTCCAAAGTCTTTATTTCCCGAAGCAAAACTTATCAATGATATGAAGAAAGTAGCTGCTGAAACGGGCGGAAAAATTGAGTTCTTTGAATCCATTGATACTGCGGTTAAAGGGGCTGATGTCATTGCCACTGATGTTTGGGTATCAATGGGCGAAGAAGAAAAATTTGATGAGCGAATTCGCTTATTAAAAAGTTATCAAGTAAATATGGATATGCTTAAAAAAACGGGTAATCCTCATGTCATTTTCATGCACTGTTTACCCTCTTGCCACGATATGAATACCGAAATCGGCAACAGTGTCTTTGAGAAATATGGCTTGAAAGAAATGGAAGTCACTGATGAGGTTTTTCGAAGCAAACATTCTGTTGTTTTTGACGAAGCCGAAAACCGTCTTCATACCATTAAAGCCGTCATGGTCGCAACCATCGGGGATGTTTGATTTTGCAATTTATGATTTTTTGTATGGATAGGTCACAACCTATCCGTACAGAAATTAAGATTTTAGCTGTCCACTTTATAACTTGGCAGTAGCAATACTACGCTTAATCATAAATTCTATATCTGGATTTGCATTAACATATCGAATAGTTATCTCAGGATGTTTTGCTTTAAAGATACGAAATATTTCATCGCAAAAGCCTTGCCCCACTAACTTAACGCTTTTGAAATCTAATGTTACATCACGAAATTTTTCTAAATTGAATAAAATACGCTTGGCTTGAGAACGAGATATAAACCGTTCTTCTTCAAATTTAGAAAGTTCCACTAAAATATGGGTTCGATCGAATGCTAATGTATTTGGATCTTGAAATTTTTTAAAAATCGAGACTAAATCTGTCTTGGAATGGCGAGAAATGGTCATAGAGACCGTCGTACCTTTTGAAGTATTATAATCATTGGATGTCAAAAACCAATCTTGTTCTAAATTATTCCTAATATAAGTTAATTGATTTGCTGAAATAGAAAAAATATCAAAAGCCCGAGAACTGAAAAATAATCCTTCTCCTGTATGATGAGCTGGATCTGTTGTTAACTTCCCTTTACTTATAGCTAAAACTCCTTCTCGCTTGTCTTCAAAATTAAACGTTTTAGCAAGTTTGTCAAAAATTCCTATTCCATCATCGATAATTGTTAAAATAATGGAATCATCTTTACAATAAGACTTCGTGATAACGCTCTTTCCTTGAGAATGCCATATAGCATTATTCAATATTTCAGTAAATCCATACTCACAAATAGTATAGATATTTTCAGATAATGTTAAAAAAGTCCTTTGAAAATAATTGCTCCATATATCAGACTCGTCCAGTTTTTGATGTATCTGAAAAGAAAATTGTTTTTTGAAAGAATCAAGAAGACTATAACTAATTTGTCTAGTAGTCCCTGTTTTACTAATTTTATTAGCTTTAATCAATTGATTTAGATGTCGATGAATTGTTGTTCTAGTGACCTGGAACTTTTGAGCTGCCAAAGCTACAATATCTGAGGGGTGTTCGGATATATTTTTCAATAGAAATGATCGTATAATTTCTGCTTGTGTCTTCATAATAGTGTATTATAACATTAAATATCTCCATTACAACTAATTGTAATATTTTTTACAACTAATTATAAAATGCATTAACATGAAATTCATCATTCAACATGCGCTATTATTAGGCTATGGGGTATTTTCTATCCTGAGTTTTGCCTTATTGATAATAAAACGCCCTTTTTCTTTGCTCTTACTTAAACGGGTAGTTGATGACATATACCGAACTCACCCAGCTTTTATCGCCATTAATTACTGGATCAGCTTTTTCTGGGGATTGATATTCTTAGCAAGCGCAATATCGGTTGGGCTTCCCGATTTTGGAATCGGCACACAATATTGGATGAAAGGAATTTTTCCCCTACTATTTTTTACCACCGGATTTGTATTAACCTTTTTCTTTCCTTACTTATATCAACGATATATTTTTAAACAAAAAGGGGTTGCCAGGCTCAAAGGTTTATCCTCCATCAAAAATATTTTAATTGCCAATAAAAAAATTGCTTATCGAACCTTAGGTGAAGGCCCTATGCTCATCTTGCTACAAGGATATCGCATGAATATGCATAGCTGGGAACCTCAATTATTAGAAAAATTATCTCAACATTTTAAAGTTTTTTTGTGGGATTATCCCAATACAGGGCATTCAGAGAAAACGCGTGAATCGCTTACGCTTGATTTATTAAGTGATTATTTGCATGAAATCATTAAAAAATTAAATTTAAACCCCTGTGCGATTGTGGGCTATTCTTTAGGAGGATTCTTAGCTCAGCATTTTATAGCACAGCATCCTAAACAAACAAAAACGGTTGTGATCATAGGTGCATGTTTGAGTGGCAAGGAAGCTACGCTTTGTTCTCAAAAAATTATCGATAAATTCAGCGACTTATCAGGAAATTTAGCGCAACAAGCCAAACGATTACTTTCTTTAATGTTTCCCGACGAAATAAAGTCAAAAATCTTAAATCATCTCATTGAAATATTAGCAGCAGCCCAATTGGAAGGAAAAGTCACTAAACCCGTTGTTAAACAAGAACAAGATATTTTAAAACATTGGTGTTATGGAAAATCTATTGCGCTTTCCCTGAAGGATGCTGTTAATAAAAACAATATTTCCGCGTTAGTCATCGCGGGTAAAAAAGATGAACTCATTCCCTTTGAAAATGCCATGGCATTTAACGAAATTTTTAACCGATCAAAAATCATCACTTTGGAGAATGCGGGACATGGCCTTATTTACCAATGCCCTATTGAAATTGCCGATGAAATAACAAAATGGTGTTTAGCACAAAATATTAAAAATACTAGGCCCATCAAAAGCTATGTCCGACGTGAGGGGCGTATCACCCCAGCACAAAAAAAAGCGCTACAAGAACTATGGCCTAAATATGGGCTTAACATGGATTCAGGGAGACTAAATTTAGAACAAGTCTTTAATAGAAACGCTAAAACGATTCTAGAAATTGGTTTTGGCATGGGTGATTCATTAATACAGATGGCCCAAGAAAATTCTGATATCAATTTTATAGGAATCGACGTTTATGCCCCCGGAGTAGGATCAATATTAAACCGCATTGAAAAAAATAAATTAAAAAATGTTAAAATATTTCACGCAGATGCCGTTGATGTTTTAAAACAAGCCATTCCTGACAAAAGTTTAGCTCGCATTCATATTTATTTTCCTGATCCTTGGCAAAAAAAGCGACATCACAAACGACGGCTTATTCAAAAAGATTTCATCGCGCTTTTGAGTAAAAAATTGCAAAAAGGCGGCATACTGCACATCGTTACCGATCATGATGATTATGCCACCCACATACTTGATGCAACTTTTGGTGTCAGACACCAAAAGTTGCATCAACGGACAATTAATCGACCCGTTACCAAATTTGAAAAACGCGCCAAAAAACTAGGCCACCAAATTCACGAATTTGAGTTTGTTTTGGAGTAATGTAACTTTTGGTGTCTGACACCAAAAGTTACATTGGGTTTTGTTCTATTTTTTGTTCGAATGCTTTTAGCGGGGGAAGTTCGTCGAGCTTTTTTAGGCCAAAATGATCGAGAAATTGTTTGGTCGTTGCATAAAGTCCTGGTTTACCTGGCAAGTCGCGGTGGCCAATCCGTCGTATCCATCCATGTTCTGTTAACATTTTTATCATGTAAGAATTAACACTAACCCCGCGAATTGCTTCGATTTCTCCTCGGGTGATCGGTTGACGGTAAGCGATGATGGCCAACGTTTCAAGCATGGCATGCGAATAGGTTTGGGGTTTCTCTTCCCATAAACGCTGTATATATGACGTATATTCATTTTTTATTTGAAACTGAAAACCACTGGCCGTTTCCTTTAGTGCAATACTACGATCCGCATATTGTTGGCGTAATTTTTCAAGGGCTTCTTGAACCAGTAGGGTATCTGGCTGCTTTTGTTGGTCGAATAATTTTAATAATTGATCTAGCGATAAAGGCTCGTCCGAAGAGAGCAATGCGGCTTCGATAATTAGTTCGATAGAGGGTAAATCGGTAGTCATGAATTTCCTTTACGACGGATATAAATAGGAGCAAAAGGTTTTGATTGGGCTATTTCAATCATAGCATCTTTTATTAATTCTAAAATAGCGATAAAAGTAACGATAATACCTTGCCGACCTTCTGTATGTTCAAAAAAAGAAATGAAAGGAAAAAAGTCATGAGAATCAAGTTGAGAGAGAATACGGCTCATACGTTCGCGCACGGATAGGGTTTCTCGTCTAATTTGGTGATGGGTGTGGTGTTCACCGCGTTGTAGTACTTGATTTAAAGCAAAAAGCATTGTTTCTAAATGAATGTCGGGTAATTTTTTTTCTTCTTGAACCACTAACAATTTTGCAGTCGCCAAATAAAAATCGCGATTTTTTCGAGGTAATTGGTCTAAATTTTCAGCGGCAATTTTATATTGTTCGTATTCTTGTAGCAGTCTCACTAACTCTGCCCGCGGATCTTCTTCTTCTCCAATATGGTCAGATTTGGGTAATAACATGCGTGATTTGATATGGGCGAGTGTTGCTGCCATCACTAGATATTCGGCGGCTAAATCTAGGTGCATTTCTTTCATTAATTCAATATAAGCGATGTATTGTCGTGTGATTTCGGCAATTGGGATGTTTAAAATATCGATGTTTTGGCGGCGAATTAAATAGAGTAATAAGTCAAGTGGTCCTTCAAATGATTCGAGGAATATTTCAAGTGCGTCTGGGGGGATATATAAATCTTGTGGGAAATTGTTGTGTGTTTTGGCTTGTAATGTGGTTGGATTGGTTAACAGTTCCATAGGTTTAATGTTAACATAGCGGTTTTAAAAAACAAGCTGGGGTGGGGGTATAATATCGTAGGGGTCGCGGTCTTGCGAACTGGGGTGATGGGGTTTTGATTTGTGGTAAAGGATTTAGGTTGGTTTTGGTTGGGGTTTGTTTGGTTTTGGGTTTTATGGGGTTTTGATTTGTGGTGGTTTGGTGGGGGAATGGGGGAGAGTTTTGGCTGGATATCAGAAAAGTTGATTTTGGCGGGGGGGTTGTGGTGGGATATTGGTGTGCTCATGTGTCATCCTGAACTTGATTCAGGATCCAGGAGAATTCGTCGGGAACGAATTTTTTTATTTGGGGTGGTTTGGTGGGGGAATGGGGGAGAGTTTTGGTTGGATATCAGAAAAGTTGATTTTGGGGGGGGGGTTGTGGTGGGATATTGGTGTGCTCATGTGTCATCCTGAACTTGATTCAGGATCCAGGAGAATTC
>JAFGHQ010000055.1 GCA_016930035.1 Gammaproteobacteria bacterium
CTTTTAGGCGTCATTCGGGGGATTTTGTCAGCCAATCACAGCATCGGGCAAGCTCGATGCTGTTCAAACCGGTGATTTAATTGTTAGCCTAAAAAAGATCGTTTGAATAAGTCGCAACAATTCATACATTTTACCGATGATGTCTGCTCGCAACAAAGTAGGTACTTCAAATGAAAAAAGCTGTATACTTGGATTCTACGGTTCCCAGCTATTTGTTCGATGAGAGGGAATCCATTAAGCTACATTGTGATATAACGCGTAAGTGGTGGGAAGAAGAAAGCAGAAACTTTGATATATTTGTTTCTTTGGAAACAATCGTTGAACTAAACAAAGGAAATTATCCAAAGAAAAACGAAATATTGGAATTTGTGAATAAGCTCGAAAAACTGGAGCCTAATCCTGAGATAAGAGATATCATCAAAGTATATATCCAAAATACTTTGATGCCAAAAGATGAAATGGGCGATGCATTACATTTGGCATATGCATCATTTTATAAAATTGATTTCCTTTTAACCTGGAATTGTAACCATCTTGCGAATGCTAATAAGAAACAACATGTTAGAATATTGAATAGCCGTATGAATTTATTTGTGCCGGAAATAATAACACCGCTTGAACTATTTACTGAAAAATAGGTGATCATAATGTATACAAATGAATTACTTCAGGAAAAATACAAAGCCCAGAAAGAATTATTTAAAATCGCCAGAGCTGACCAAGAATTGTATTTTGATATGATCGAACAGTCTGTACGAGAACTATATAAAGAAAAAAATTGGAACTTGGTATTCTCAAAAAGAGAGGGTGGTTTTGAGGAAGAGGAGAATGCCAAGAAAGCTTTAGGCTAACATCTTGCTGCACCGGATTGAAAACGCCGATTCTTTTAAGCAGTTTTGGGAGTTCATTTTAAGTTCAGTTCCTCTTCTCAGTTTTCTCTGATGCGTTTTCAACCGGTGAGCACGTTGTTAGAACTAAAAAGAAAGATTACTAAAATGAAGAAAATGTCAGTTATCATTGGGCTATTTTTTCTGACCTTTTCTGCGTGCGAAAGAGTTCTTGATCCCGGCAACGAAATCAACTCCAAGGGAATTTTTTATTCTGCTGATGGAAATATCTACCGAATGGATTATGATGGGTCGAATGTCACTCAAATTACATTCGAAGAAAAAGATTGTAATAATCCCCAAATATCTTCCGATGGTACGCTGCTTTACTATGACGTTCAGGCAAACATCAATAGAATTCCAAGTGGCGGCCTAATGTATGATTTTTCGATAATTAACATTATGAAACTGGCAAACAAAGAACTTGTAGAAATTAGCGGCGAAAATGACTGGTGCTCTAATGCCTCCCTGTCGCCGGATAAAAAGCTTGTTGTCTTTTGTTCGCAAACAGATGGGCATGGGGCAGACATTTTTACGGCTGATATCAATGGCAAGAATCTCACCCAGATTACAAACGGATATTATAATCGATATCCAAAATTCACTCCGAATGGGAGACAAATTATCTTCGAATCGTCGCGCGATAACAAGGATAATTTATTCATTGCTGACCTTGATGGAAAAAATTTAAGGCAACTAACGGATTCTGAGTGGAATGTCAATGCCGTATTTTCTCCCAATGGTGATAAAATAGTATGGGAGACGTATTGGGATATCTGGATGATGGACATCGACGGTAGCAATAAAATAAATCTTACAAATGATGAAAAATTCTTCGACCGAGTTCCTTCTTACTCAAATAATGGAAGCAAACTTGTTTTCATCGCCGAAAACCTAAGGTCAGCATCGTCTAATGACAGAACTTATGAAATTCATATTTTGGATCTACTAACAAATGAGAGACATGAAATTGTAAAAACAGGACAAAACTTTGAACCAATGTTTTTTCCGAATGATGACAAAATTCTTTTTTCTCGATATGAAAATGATTATCATTTCTATCTTTATAACGTTAATCCCGATGGATCAGATTTAAAAAGACTGGTTCGCGGGGGGAATGCAGCTATTCATTAGTCAGCAACAAGTTCTAACAAAAAGCTGCAGTTGACTGGAACAGCCGATTCTTTTAGGCGAGTTTTAGGGTTGTGAAAGGTTTTGTTCTTTATATCAGTTTTGCCTGATGCTGTTCCAGCAACTGAGCTTATTGTTATGCAATATTAATGATAGCATAAATGAAGAATAATATGTTCCGATGTCATAATACGCTAAAATTATTCAATGAATTGAAATAAAGAAAAATAGGAGGTTAAAAATGATAAACCTTAGAAGTTATCCACAGGATTTAAGTAAAGAAGATGTCCGTTCTAGATTAAAGGATCTTAATATATATGACGGTGCTCTAAATAGTGAAGGAAAAGGAATTGCTCATAGTTATAGGAAAGGGAAAAAAGTTATATTCGATGAAGCTACAGGATTAATGTGGCAACAATGTGGTTCAGGTAACCAATTAACTTTTGATGAAGCAGTAGAATATATCAATAAATTAAACAAAAAAAAATTTAGAGGCTACAAAGATTGGCGATTGCCGACCTTGGAAGAAGCTATGAGTTTAATGGAACCATCAACTATGGTTGGAAATTCCATTGATCCTTTGTTTGATATAAAACAAAAAAATATATGGACGAGCGATAAGGAAAAGGCTGAACTTTCTCCATGGGTCGTATATTTTTTTAAAAATGGTTGTTGCGGTTTCTTCGACAAAAACCTTCCCATCGCGCACTATAAGTATTGGCGCCATTTCGTGCGTGCAGTTCGTTCCGGACAATCATCATAGTGATTTGTTTTATATAAGAATAGGGGTGGGGATTTTATATTTAAACGGTTTAGAGCCCTCTGGATTTATATTTTAAATTATATCAGTAGGGTTCAATGAGTTTAAAAGCCGAATACAAAGATTGGAACAAAAAGGTACTCTTGATATTTTTTAATATCTCTATAGGCTTTAGTAATGCTGTTATTGCTTTCACGATTGAAGGTCAGCTTGCAATCATTTAAGGATCATTAGCAGCTTTTTTGTCTTTGTAAGCTTTTATAAAATCACTAATAGAAAAGTGTAATGAAATAGATGAGATGAGAAAGGTAGATTTTTATTTCCTTCTGTTAACAAAAAAGCTTTTCAATTGGGTAAAAAAAATAAAGGATTAAAATTTAGTGACCAAATTAATACTTAAACATTATAATTACGGTATTTGGCATAACCAAAAAATGCACCGGACTGAAACCGCCGATTCGTCTGGGCTAAATTTGGGTCTTTTTCAATTTTCGGTTCTTTTGCGCTGGTTACTCTGATGCGGTTCCAGCCGGTGATTTTATTGTTAGCAGGTTTGCAAAATCTAACATATAATCATTGATTCTAATACAATAAAATTTCTATCTTCTAATCAGATTAATATAGAATA
>JAFGHQ010000056.1 GCA_016930035.1 Gammaproteobacteria bacterium
TGAATTCTCATCGCGATGGGGTTTTATCAAAGGGGAGAATCGCGATTCTCCCCTTTGATTGCAAGCGCGAATTCATTTCGCGTGTAGCATCTGAATAGTTACCCTTAATATTCATTTCATCGCGCAACTACTCGTAAGGACAGATCACAACCTATCCCTACAATTTTTCCGAAAAATCGCAATTTTTTTGCGGGCAAATTTTTTGCGTACCATTTTTTTTAGTGGTCTTTAATGTCAAAATAGGCCAGCCACATTTCGGACAACGTTCCGCAACTGGCTCATCCCAAACTGCATATTTACAAGTGGGATATTTTGAACAAGAATAAAAAACCTTGCCACGCTTTGAGCGGCGTTTTAGCAACGTACCTTTAAAACATTCTGGACAAGTAACGCCTGTATCTTCAGGCTTATTGAGCGATTCCATATAGTTGCATTTTGGATAATTGCTACATCCAATAAATTTACCATAACGCCCCTGCTTAATCACTAAAGCACTTTGACATTTCGGACAAGTTCTTCCTTCAACCACCTCGGGTTCGGTTTCTTGTTTTTCGGTATCTTCCAAATTCCGAGTATATTTGCATTCTGGATAACCCGTACACCCGATAAAACGACCTCCGCGACCAAGACGTATAGAAAGTTTTTTTCCACATTTGGGGCAAATTTCATCTAAAGTTTCATGAGTTACATCGCTGCGCTTGACACTTTGTTCAATATCCCCTATTTGCTTTTTGAACGACCCCCAAAATGCTTTTAATAATTGAAGCCAAACTTTTTCGCCGCGTGATATTTCGTCAAGCTCATCTTCCATTTTCGCTGTAAAATCATAATCGACATATTTCGTAAAATATTGAGTTAAAAATTTATTTACAATGCGACCCACATCGGTGGGATGAAACCGTTTCTTTTGGAGAATGGCGTATTTCCGTTGCTGCAAAGTCGAAATAATGCTGGCGTATGTAGAGGGGCGCCCAATTCCAAATTCTTCTAATGCTTTGACTAGAGAAGCTTCGGAGTAGCGGGGCGGTGGCTCAGTAAAGTGTTGTTCATCCAAAATATCTTTTAAATGTACTTTATCACCTTTAGTGAGTTTGGGGAGAGTCGACTCTTTGGCCCCTTTTTTATTGGTATCATCACCACTTTCCTCATAAACCAATAAAAAACCAGGGTGAACTATGGTAGAACCGGTGGCACGGAAAATGCCTTTATTGCCACAATCGAGATCAACACTGACCGTATCAATAGTTGCATGAATCATTTGACAAGCAACTGCTCGTCTCCAAATAAGATCGTATAATTTATATTGTTCTGCAGTTAAAGCATGCTTGACTGAGTCGGGTGTTCGCTTGGCCGAAGTTGGACGAATGGCTTCGTGAGCTTCTTGGGCATTTTTACTTTTTGTTTTATAAAAATTGGGATTAGGCGGTAAATTTTCTTTACCATACTGCTTAACGATTACATCTCGAATTTCATTCATAGCTTCAGGTGCCAAATGATAAGAATCAGTACGCATGTAGGTAATCAAACCCACAGCCCCTTCCCCGGTATCTATTCCTTCATAAAGCTGTTGGGCTATCTGCATCGTACGTTTTGTCGTAAACCCCAATTTGTTAGAAGCTTCTTGCTGTAACGTTGAAGTCGTAAATGGCGGGGCTGGATTACGTTTGCGCTGTTTTTTTTCAACATTAACAACATTTAATGTCCCGTCGGCGACTTTAAGTAACGTCTCTTTGATTTGATGCGCTTGTTTTTGATTGGTTATGGAAAACTGTTTGATTTTTTCGCCAAGATATTCGACTAGTTTTGCTTGAAACTTTAATTCAGTCAGGTCACGTTCTGTCCCTACGATTTTCTTTATGCATTCGGCTGTCAATGTCCAATATTCTTGGGGTTTAAATTGCTCAATTTCTTCTTCGCGCTCGACAATGAGTCTCAAAGCCGGACTTTGAACTCGCCCAGCAGATAGACCCGCTCGCACCTTTTTCCACAATAATGGCGACAATGTAAAACCAACCAAATAATCTAGAGCTCGCCTAGCTTGTTGAGCATTGACCAAGTTCATATCGATATCACGTGGATGCAAAATGGCCTCTTGAACAGCTGATTTTGTGATTTGATTGAATGAAACACGGTGAATAAATTTATTTTTTAAAGCATTTTTTTCCTGTAATAATTGATAAATATGCCAAGCGATAGCTTCGCCTTCACGGTCAGGATCTGGAGCAAGGTACAATGCTTCTGCCCCTTTCAATGCTTTACGAATAGCTTCGACATGTTTGATATTCTTTTCGATGGGTTCATAGTGCATCACAAAATCATGCTCGGGCTCAACTGATCCCGTTTTGGGTAATAAATCCCTCACGTGGCCATAAGAAGCCAGAACTGCAAAATCATTTCCGAGATATTTTTTAATGGTTTTTGCTTTAGCCGGAGATTCAACGACTACAATGTTTTTGGTCATCTTAATGTTTTATTTCCTCATATTTATCGAGTAATACTAAATGTTCCAATAATTCCAATTCTTTGCGCTTTTTAGGGTGTTTGTACAAAATGATTAGGCTAATGCACTGGATCTCAGGTAAATCAATGCAAGAAGTTTCGAGCATCATTGCAGAATGAATAATGAGCTCTCGAATATGGCTATCTATAATATGTAGTTGTTCTAAATGCCTTAAATACGTTCGAGCTTGCGGGGTGAGTTTCTGTTCTTCCTCTTTCGAGTAAATGCGAATCGTTTTTTTAGACTGAGATAACTCACCCTGATCAAGCTTATTCAGCCAGTCAAGAGCTGTTTTTATATCTTGGGGGTGATATCCTGCTTTCAACATTTCTAGGGTAATATTTTCACCTAAAAAGATCTCCTGGACCAAATAGCGCTCAAACAAATACATCAACGTTTCAATTAAATTTTCACTGGTTTTCATATTTTATAGTAACCTCCATGCATGGATTTTATATAACCTTTTAATTCTAGCAACAGTAACATAGAAGAGAGTTGCTGTATCGAAAAGCCTGTACGTCTTATTATGGTGTCAATCGGCGTGAATTCAAATCCAATATAGGATAATAGTTTTTCCTCTTCTGATTCAAGTTTTGTTTGCTGTAAAACTCCTTTTTGTTTAGGAATCTGTTTAAGAAAATCATATTCCTCAATAATATCCTGTACAGTCTTGACCAATTTTGCTCCTTCCGAAATAAGCTTATGACAACCTTGTGACAACGGATTTCTAATAGATCCTGGAATGGCAAACACATCACGGTTTTGTTCCATGGCGAGTTTGGCCGTGATCAACGAACCACTATACATAGTCGCTTCAACAACCAGCACACCCAAACTTAGCCCGCTAATAATCCGATTGCGGCGAGGGAAATTGATTGGACATGCTGGAGTCGAAAATGAAAACTCAGAAACTAGCGCGCCATTTTGTTCAATCTGCTGGGCAAGCTGGTGATGTTTGCTTGGATAAATATGGTCAAGGCTTGTGCCCAATACTGCAATAGTTTTTGCTGATTCTAAAGCACCTCGATGACTTTCGCCATCTATTCCTAAAGCTAATCCACTTGTAATAACAAAACCCGCTCTAGCTAAATCTCTTGCAAATTCATAAGCAATCTCTCGGCCAACGGGCGTTGGTTTTCGGCTCCCCACTATGGCAAATTGAGGCTGCTTTAAACATGAAAGGTCACCTGAAACAAATAATACAGGTGGGGCCGATGCTATTTGTCGTAATAATTCAGGATAATTACTATCTGAAAATGTAATAATGTGATGGCTTTTTTTCTCACTCCATCGAATTTCTGTTTCAATTTTTTTCCAATCGATATGCTGTATTTGTTGAACAACAACGTCACTAAATCCTTTGGCGTACAATTGAGATGGCTTTTTAAATATCTGATCAAGTTCCCCCATATGTTCAACCAAAAAATCAATTTCTGGCTTTTTGAGCCCATAAATCCGATTAAGTGCCAACCAGGAAGTAAGATGTTGTTGTGTGGTCATTTTTTTGGTTATCCTAGGGACTGTTGTAATCTACCTGTTAGTCGTTCTAGAAATCTGGGCTATGTCATTCTGGAAATCCAGGTCTCGTCATCCTGAACTTGATTCAGGATCCAGGTAATTAATAATATATATCGCGCCTTGTCTCGCCGTAGCTCGAAGAGCGAAGGCAGAAGCGATTCTTGAATTTTTAATTTTTAATTAATAATCCCTGCCAATTGGATCCTAGCGTTCTAGCCAGGATGACAGCTGAGTATTATTGATGCAATATCGCCTTTTGAATGCCAAATTGTTAATTAATTAATGAGCAGATGGGTTTAAATAAAGAATTGCGGTAAAATGCACACATGAATATATAAAAAAAGGGGGGATACAAAAGATTTTTTATATTATAAACAAAAGAGGTGGGTTTTGAAAATATATCTTGTGGGCGGCGCAGTTCGTGATGAACTACTGGGTCGGCCAATTGGCGAGAAAGATTGGGTCGTTGTGGGGGCCACTCCCGAAGAACTGGTTGCAAAAGGCTTTAAACCGGTAGGTAAAGATTTTCCTGTATTTTTGCATCCAAAAACGCATGAAGAGTATGCTTTAGCGCGAACAGAGCGCAAAATTTCTAAAGGCTACAAAGGATTCACTTGCTATGCTTCACCCGATGTCACATTAGAAGAAGATTTGATACGCCGCGATTTGACTATTAATGCGATGGCAAAAGATGAAAACGGGCAGTTAATTGATCCATTCCATGGCCAAGATGATCTTAAAAAGAAAATCCTTCGTCATATTTCACCTGCTTTTGCTGAAGATCCTGTGCGAATTTTACGAGTTGCTCGTTTCGCCTCTCGATTCGGTGACTTTACTGTAGCTCCTGAAACGATCCAGCTGATGGAAAAAATGGTCGATGCGGGGGAAGTAAATGCTTTAGTTCCTGAACGTGTTTGGAAAGAATTACAACGCTCATTAACCGAATCCTACCCTTGGCGGTTTATTGAAATCCTTCGAGCATGTGGCGCATTAAAGATAATCTTTCCCGAATTAGATACTTTATTTGGCGTTCCTAACCCTCCCCAATGGCATCCGGAAATTGATACAGGCATCCATACTTTATTAGTTTTAAAAGCAGCAACAAAATTAAGCAAAGATCCGATGGTGCGCTTTGCCGCACTTTTACACGATGTCGGGAAAGGAAAAACAGATAAAACGCTTTGGCCAAAACATTATGAGCATTGTGAAATCGGCGGCCAAATTATTCGACAAATGTCGCAACGACTGAACATTCCAAAAAAATATGAAGAGTTAGCCATATTAGTAGCCTGTTATCACTCCTCAGCGCGAAAAATAATAGACGCCACTTCAAAAGGAATTTTGCGTTTTTTGAAAAATGTCGATGCTTTTCGAAGACCCCAACGTTTTGAACAATTTTTACTTGCTTGTGAAGCGGATGTTCGTGGCCGTGAAGGTTTTGAAAATGAAGAATATCCTCAAGCTGAATTCTTAAAAAATATCGTCAAAAAATGCAACCAAATCAAACTAACTGACGAAGAAAAACAAGGTTCAGGCGAAAAAATTGCACAAATTCTTCACCAAAAGCGTTTAGATGTAACTAATGGTGTCAGACACCAAAGGTTACATCAAACAAACTAAATATAGGGTTTTTTTATGAGAAATCGCTATCAATCTAAACGCCGCGTGTTAAATGTTTTTACGCTAGCCATGATTAATATCGCGGCTATCGAAAGCTTAAAAAACTTCCCCATCATGGCTAAAGTGGGTCTAGAAGCTTTATTCTTCTACATGCTTGCCGCCATTGTATTTTTTATTCCATGTGGTTTGGTATCGGCCGAGTTGGCGACAGGGTTCCCCTCAACGGGCGGGGTTTATACTTGGGTTAAAAAAGCATTCGGAGAACGATATGGATTTGTGGCCGTTTGGCTACAGTGGGTTGAAAACGTCATTTGGTATCCAACCATTTTATCTTTTGCAGCGGCAACGATAGCTTATTTATTCGCGCCTCAACTCGCCTCCCATAAACTTTACATGTTAGGGATGATTTTAGGTTTATATTGGCTCAATACTCTTTTCAATTTTTTTGGTATGCGCGCTTCGGGATTAATTAGTACGATTGGCGTGATTATCGGCACCATCATACCTGTCAGTTTAATCATTTTATTCGGTTGTTCTTGGTTTTTAGTTGGGGATTATTCACATTTACATTGGAGTTGGTCGGGTTTATTTCCTCACATAACGAATATGAAAAATCTTGCTTTCTTAGTCGGGGTTTTGTTGGGTTTGAGTGGGATGGAAATGTCTGCGGTTCATGCTAAAGAAGTAGAAAACCCACAACGTGATTATCCTAAAGCAATCCTGCTATCCTCTCTCGTTATATTAATCACATCTATTTTAAGCGCCTTATCGATAGCCATTGTTGTGCCAAGCCACAAAATCAGTTTGGTTGCAGGTGTCATGCAGGCATTCGAAGTTTTTTTTGAAGTTTATCGGATGCAATGGGCTATGCCTATTTTGGCTTTATTAATTGCGATTGGGGCAATTGCGATGGTCAGCACTTGGATTGTTGGGCCGAGCAAAGGATTATTGGCGTCAGCAAAAGATGGCGATATCCCCAAAATTTTTGAAAAAATGAATAAATACCATATGCCTATCACTATTATGCTACTTCAAGGCGTCATCGTGTCCTTGTTGACGCTGGTATTTTTGTTTATGCCCAATGTGAGTAGTTCCTATTGGATTTTGACGGCATTAACCGCCCAACTTTATTTATTAATGTACTTACTGATGTTTGCATCAGCGATTCGATTACGTTACACGCAACCTCTTGTAAAACGCGCTTATAAAATTCCTTTTGGAAATTGGGGCATATGGATTATTGGGGGAGTTGGATTTTTAGGTAGTTTATTCGCCATTGTGGTCGGATTTTTTCCGCCCGCTCAACTACAAACAGGCAATATCGTATTCTACGAATCCTTTTTAGGGGGCGGCATGGTCATTATGGTTCTTCTGCCCCTGGTTATCTACTGGTTCAGCAAACGATTTCATGAGTGAACAAGCAGCGAGATATACCTAATGCTATCAATATCCCACTGGTTATTTGGACAATAGATATTTTATCTCTTTTACAACAAAATTCGGGGACGTCCCCCGAATTTTGTTGCGTTTAAACCAATAATACGCCAAGGTAGATACCCCCTCAGGGACAAATACCAAGTTGTTTTCCGACCATTTTGGAGTATAACCCAAAATAGCCGCGTCCATTTTAAACTAAAGGAGAAAGTGGCCGAGATGAAACGATATATTGAAGACGCCGTCTATCAAGATTTACAGAAAAAAATGGTATTGATTGGCGGGCCGCGTCAAGTTGGTAAAACCACGTTAAGTCAATATTTAGGGAAAACGCGGTTTCCATCCTTTGCATACTTTAACTGGGACGTAGATGAAGATCGTCGGGCTATACTCAATAAACAGTGGCTAAAAGATGCTTCCCTTATTATTTTCGATGAATTACATAAATACCCGAGGTGGAAGCAATGGATTAAGGGTGTCTACGACTCAAATGGGGCTGTTGAAATCTGAACTTTTTTAAAAAATCAAAGACTATAAGACTTTGATTTTACTGGATCCTGAATCAAGTTCAGGATGACAAATGGGCAGATTTCGACAGCCTCAAATGTGACTCATCCTATTAATTTTTTTAGCCAAAATATTCCTTGGAAATGACCACATCATTGTGAAACCCTAATCTCATCCCGCCATGTCAATCGAGTGAGTTAAGAATAGATCACCAAAATTTGGTCGAGTTTTAAGTGATTTTGGTCAGAGATATTATTCCATCGGGTGATGTCATCAACTGTTGTGTGATATTTTCGGGCTATGGATTCCAACGTATCCCCTGTTTTTACGCGATAAGTCGTGCGCTTTGAGTTCACGGTTTGGGGTTGCTTGGTTTTTTTTGACGAAGTTTGGGGCTTTTTAATTTTGGGCGGCTGATGAAGGTGTTGTTCAGAAACTCGCCCCGTCCAAATACTTAAATGTTGCCCTTCATGAATTTCATTTCCTTTCATGCGATTCCAAAAACGTAATTGCGCAGATTTGACATTAAATTTCTTGGCAATTTCCCAAAGCGTGTCGCCTTTTTTGACAACATAATGTTCTATTTTTGATAAAGAAACTTCATGAGGGGCTGCTAGATAGTGATGCTCGAGTTGTTTAACAAAAGAAAGGTTGTGTGCCTGCTTTGCAGATTTAGGTACTAATAATATTTTTCCAATATGGATTTCATTACTTGTTAAATGATTGGCCTGTTTTAGTAAAGAAACCGAACTTTGATACTGATGAGCAATTTTAATTAACGAATCCCCCGCTTCGACTTTGTGACGTATCCAAGTGACTCGATCTTGTTTAGGTGTTTTTGCTAATTTTTCTTTAAAAAGAGCGACTTTATCAATAGGCAATAGTAATACATGGGGGCCATCTGGGTCAGTGGCCCAACGATTAAATCCAGGATTAAGCTGCGCTAATTCTTTCAAACTAATATTTGCCAGTTTAGCAGCTTGCGCCAAATCAATCTGCGAATCCAGTTTTACTTTCTCTAAGTAAGGCGCGTTATCAACAGGGGTTAATTGAATGCCAAATTCGTAAGGATATTTAATGATGGTGGCAAGTGCTAATAATTTCGGAATGTAGTTTTGAGTTTCTCTGGGCAACCATAAATGCCAAAAGTCGATGGGTTCCTCTTCAGATAGATTACGACGTATCGCATCTCTCACCGTTCCTTCCCCCGTATCATACGCTGCAATCGCTAACAACCAGTCCCCATGAAAAAATTTCCCTAAATAAACCAGATAATCGAGTGCTGAATTAGTGGATGCAATAATGTCGCGGCGTCCGTCATACCACCAATCTTGTTTAAGGCCAAAACCTAAAGCTGTTCCCGGCATCATTTGCCACAACCCCATTGCCCCAACGCTCGAGCGGGCAAATGGATCATAATTACTTTCCACCATGGGTAATAAAACAATTTCCGAAGGCAGATCCCGCCTCTTAACTTCTTGGTAAACATAATATAAATAAGGCTTGGCTTGCGCCGCGATTTTTTGAAGATAAATGGGATTCTTTATATACCAATTAATAGCGCTACGAACTGCAGGATTCTCTGTATCTTCATCTGGCAAATTAAATTCGCCGGCTAAAACATTCCATAAATTTCCGTGAGGAGGGGGATCATTCTCATTATTTCTTGAAGAAGGATCGTGATTAAATGATCCAGGGGCCGAATTAGGTAATGTTGAACAACTGCAACAAAATAAAACGAACAGCAAAAATCCAACAAATAATAATCGAGACATTTTTGAATTCATGGGCACATGTTATAATGTTTATATTATGCAAATCAAACCCGATCAATTTTTTCAACAGTGGTTGGAAACTTCGTTGGGCCAAGCTGTTCTTTCCGAAGAACAAAAGGCCTTGAGAGAATTTTGGGAAAAAAACTCGGGCGATTATTGCTTGATGTTGGGGAATATACCACAATTGCCGCTCATTACTCAAAGTTCTCATAAAAAAAAGTTCCTTATCGTTGAAAATGAGAAAATTTTCCTTGAAAGAAAGAAATTCGACTTTAAAGAACTTAAGTTAATTGTCGGCCGGTATATTGAACTTCCTATCGCGCCCAAATCCATGCATACGGTATTATTACCCCATACTTTAGATTTAGCGCCAACACAAACCAATCGCATATTAAAAGAAGCTCAACTCTTGCTGCATCCCAAAAGTTATGTGGTCATCATAGGCATTAACCCAGTCAGTCTTTGGGGATTAAAATTTCTCATTTCAAAGATATTTAATAAAAAGCAAAAAGAGTGGGGTGAGAAATTATATTTTCCTTATCAATTAAAAAAACGACTCAAGTTATTTAATTTACGGGTTGTTAAACATAAACGGTTACTATACCGTCCTCCTACCCAGAATAAAAAATTGTTTCAATATTTAAAATTTTTAGAATTTTTAGGCAAAAACTTTTTTTTTCTTTTCAATGGTATCTATATTTTAGTGGCACAACGCAGTACCATTGTTCTTACGCCGCTTCAAATGAAATGGGAAAAAATACCGCAAATCATTCAAAATGCTCTTGCTCAACCTGCAACCAAGGGGGCTACGCAACATTTTTTATTGAAACTCATCAATCGTAGGAAGCGCAGATCTACGACCCATACAAACAGAAGCTATTCCTACATGGAGCCTGTCCCAAAAACGTTGTTTTTCGGAGATAATTTGAATAAAACGTCGCTTGTTTTGATTTAGTGGTTGTCTGTGAAGCGGAAA
>JAFGHQ010000057.1 GCA_016930035.1 Gammaproteobacteria bacterium
TCTCGATAATTTGACGAAACTGTTCGCTCGATAATTCGGGAGATATTTCGAAATTATTGTCACAGATGTATTTTAGAATTGCATCATTCCCAACGGCTTTATCAAAAGCCGTAGTACACAAGTATCCGCATACGAGTTCTTTTACGGTATCATCGTAATTTCCAAACTGCTTAAGTAAAACTTCAAGCCCTGCTAATTTCAAGCAGCTTTCAAAAAAAAGAGGGGAATCCGAGAGTGATATGCCTTCCTGAATCATTGAAGCATTGTAAACATCTACATAAGGCTGCCCTAGCTTCGTGGGGTTTTCAAACTCGAGCTGCCATTTCACACGGGCCCTACCATTCACCTCTTCCTTTTTTATTACAGACCATCTGCTAAATACATTATTCCCAGCATCACTGATTTCGCTTAATTGCTTTACTAAATCAGAGTCAGCGAAAATTATTTTTGCCAATTTTGAAACATGTTTATAAAATACATAACCCTCACGAGCGGTCGTACAAGAGATAGCATATTCTTTGAATGATTGTAGAATGTATTTTTTCGCCGACGTCAAGCTTTCGCTTTCATCCTTCAATATCTTTTTCGCAATTTCTAAGTTGATTGCTTTGGCATAATATAATGCTTGAATGAAAGCGGTAATTGCCGCTGAATTTGTTCCAATATCCCTCATTAAACCTTCCAAACAACGCATAAGGTCTTTAGAGTTTAAAATTCTAACATAGTCTCGATAACGCTCTGTTTTTTCTAGCCAATTTCCTGGTGGATTTCTAAGTGTCCCATAAAAAACATCATTAACCACATCAACACGTTTTGGCAAATCTGGTAACGCGTTCATCGCTTTTTCAAAAAGTGTCAAATCGTCCTCCAAAATATTAGCGACTAAATCAGTCCTTTTAAGAGCTGTGGATAATAATTCTTGGAACTTATCTTGGCTTTTTAAGCTGTCGATTAATTTCTTTTTAGCAAAACAAGCTAATTTGAGGATTAATTTTAGATGATCATCATTGCGAGGGTCTAATCCCTCAATAAATTTACTTCTAATTTCTTTACTGCTAATTGAGGCTTTCTCCCACACACTTTTATCATAATCTAATAATCTTTGTATGGCTGCTTCTTTGATGGTCGCTATCCCCGAACGACTAGAGCGCGGCAATACAGCTAAAATAGCGACAATGTTAATATCTTGTGTTAATTGTTGTTCTGGTGAAAGAGCACCTAGTTGTTTTATTTGGAGTTCCAGATACTGGATAATCATATCAACGGAGGCTATTGAGCTCATTTTTGTGAGAACTCGGAAAGCCGTATCGATATCTATTATATTATAGCGAAGTCCAAGCTCACCTAAATTGGATAATTTTTGAGTATCGACGCTCGATTCACCTAAAACTTTTTGGAGTTCTTTCTTAAACCCTTTTGAATGCTTTGTTACATATTCTTTTGCAAAAGTTTCCTCACTTAGCGTACATAAAATCCCAGCTCGTTCTGCCCATGTGAATTTTTCAAGCAGTTCTTCTAAATATTCTGAATCTAATTTTTCTACTATTTCCTTATTTTGCAGTGCTTTATAAACCTCACCACGCAACTGATCCTGGTCTGCCTTTTCCAAGCGTTCAAAACCGTACAACCAAAGTGAAAATTGGAGTAGATAGTTACCTGTATTAGAAATTTGTTTTAATGTCTGACCAGACAGTTTTTTAAACATCCATTGTAAAGTTTTAGCTTTATTAAATAACCTTTCCAGGATGGATGGGGTAGTTAAGGCGATATAAATGGCGCTCTCAACCCGCTCCGCATTCATATCAGCAAATATTCTCTGTTGAGATGATTCATCTTCTTGAGCTGCCACTAATTGGTTTTCAAGAGCATCAATTAATAAAGGACCAAAAATATTTGCCGCACTTCGATACCAGCTTTTGCCCGCAAAATGTTCTTGTGTTAGATCCGGCACATATCCAAATATAGTATCGGTTTTAGTAATGGGCTTAGCAAACTCAGGCTTTAATGCTTTTATATTTCTTAATAAATATAAAGCCGCTAAATATTCTTCAGGTTTTTGTGGTAAAGAATCCAAGTCGGAATCCCTTGTTAATTCGTACAGAACATTAATAACAAACGTTTCAGTTCTGGTTTCGTCGGAAGCTTCTTGAAAAATTTTTAACAGCTGGGTGGGTTTATAAAGAAACTTTGAACCTAATTGATCTAATAACCCTTTTGTCGTCTCTTGGGTAAAATCGACATCAGAAGGCAACCACTGCTGCTCCCGCCACCCCCTCTCCGGAGAACGAAGTCTATTTTCCTCGCCTATTTTTAAAAATTGATATTCACTGATGCGGGCAATATATTCAGCTACATCACTATAAGGCTGTTCCTCAGTATCAGTGATTAAAGAACATATTGATGAAATGTGTTTAGAATTCACGGGCAATTTATTGAGGATAAGAATTAAGTTTTCTAAAGCTTTCTTGGTTTTTTCTTCCCTAGGTTTTGAGTTTAACCATAACTTAATGATTTCTAGGGAGGTCGTTAAATCGTGCGTTATTGAACCTTTATGATTTACTAAATCATGAATGATCTTTTCTGCAATGGAGCCTGCTTCTCTGGTCGCTCCATCGAAACCGTTAATATGATTTCTCTTCCAAGCCTCAATAGTCATATCGGGAAGTTTAATTCGGTTAAAAATTTCTTCACTTACTTGCGAGATATCAACGGCCGCCATTTTTTCTAAGACTTTATCTGAATTGACAGTGGCTCTATTTTTGCGGGGACTGAAGGTGCCGGTTTGTACTCCACTTTGCAACACTGCCAATACAAATCGACTATTATGATCTAACTGGGAACGCTCTTGTAATTCGTTCCATAATTCATCAATATCTTTCTGTTGCAATTTATCGGGGTTTTGGTAAAAAGGATTATCTTCCTTTTGGGGATCGGCTGAGAATTCTTGGAGAGCTTCAATAGTAAACATGACCCACCTCTTTATATCTTTTGTTGGTGACACATTCCTTGAGCTATTTTTAGATGAAATAATCTAATAAACTGACTATATTATACGTAAAAAATACTCCTTTTGCCAATAATTTCTCAAAAATTTTCATGTTTTTTCCCTTTCTAGTTAAATTCGAGGCAACTTATTGCCATAAATCAACGCGAGAGGCTATCCGGAGTCTTTTGTTAATCTAGTTTCGATGGTGTGCTGTTAGCCTCTCGCAGGTTATCACGCCACGGAACGTTTTGGTTTTCGGGCACTTGGCAACCATTTACCAGAGAAATTTTCACTGAAACATCAATTTATCGAAATTGACAATCCTGTCTAGCTAAATAGCCCACTTATTTTTTGACATATCTAAAATATATTTTTTAAAAAAATTATTGCAATCATCTTGGTATTTGATGTAAATTATTTACATCAATTATTGATATCAATTTTTCCCAAAAAATATTTTCCTTTTGTTTTTTTATTCTTGTTTTTTTCTTAAATTATTTTCTTTATTTTTTTCTATCATTTTTTAAATTTTGGGGCCATTGGGGTTTGAGTTTTTTGAAAAAATTCAGATTTCAACAACCCCTCAATACACAATTTTAGTGAATTCAATTAATACTTTGACAAAAGATAAGCGATGCTTCGTCGCGGAGTTCATTCCTTCGATAGGCTCAGGACGGGGACTGGTCGAAGTCAAAGGACTTGGGATGACATCCGCGCTGTCATTTCGAGGGAGCGCTAGCGACCGAGGAATCTCAAAGGAGAGATTCTTCGTCGGCGTATAGCGCCGCCTCTGAATGACAAGAAAAGAGAGCCCCTCTGAATGATCTTCCCACGCTGTCATTCCGAGGAAGCGCTAGCGACCGAGGAATCTCTACTCTGAGTAAAAATTGTCTAAATATTAATCGAATTCACTATTCCAACCAGGGCAATTTATTAGGAGGATAAAAAAATGTTTACTACCGATATTGATTCCGCTGTTAAATCGTCAAAACATTCCATTTATTTCGATCAAACAAAAATAAGCAAATGGGGTTCAGAATTGAAAACCGTTGACGCTATTATTGATAAACTTATTCAAACTATATTAGCTCCCATACCTAATTATTTTTTAATAAATTTTTTATATGAAGCGCTTTTAGATTTTATTGCACAAAAAATTTTTTCTGATAAAGAAATCCTTTCCGCCGATGAAATTCAAGATGGATTGTTTATTCTTTTTTCAAACATAGCCCCCCAAATTTTAAAACAGATATTTAATCGATTAGATGCTTTACAAGAAATTGCGCCGGAAAGTTTTAATACTTCGAAAATGGGACATTGTCTCCATATTCTTTATACCACTTTTTTACCTTTGATTGTCTTTTTAAAATCGTACCGCCGCCCTGACAATTTAGATTTTTTTCGAAAAAAGATAGCTTCAGGAAATGTAGAAATCCGCGACCGCTTTATGAAAGCATCGAATGATATTTGTAAAGAAGCTAAAAACCGAATTGCAAACATATTGAAAGAATCAAAAGCCTTTCAAACAAATATCATTCAGATAAAATATAATCTTCAAACATTTAAAAAGCATCTCAAAATAACTTACTTAAGTATTCATACTATTATAGAAACATTGCGGATTAAAAAGGAACAACTTGTCAAGCGAAAACTCAAAAAAGAAAATCAATTAGGAAAGGCTACCAATAAAAAACAAGTTGTTTTAAAAAAGGTTATTGATGATACAGAACAAAAAATAAATAAATTAGAACAGGCGATTGAATATTTAGAAAAGGCTAAAAAGAAAACCAAGAATACGGGCGTTTTTCTCTCTCAGAAAGTAAAAACATTAGGAGAATTTCTTGTGGGCACTATAACCAACAATATTGAAAAAATAGAAACACAGTTACAACTCGCGTCGCAGGAACTCAAACCTTGCTCCCAATCGGATGGGCGATTTGTTCAAGCATTTTCGGATTTCTTTAAACAAATGATGCGAGTTTTTACAAAACCTTTTGGCCGAAAACCTATTTTAAGCACCCGGGCTATTTCTCAAAAAAGTCGAAAAAAAATTAGTCAGCAAAAAAATAGTTTAGTGCAATTTTCGATTTTTCCTGCCTCGATGTAAAAAATATGCTTAAAGGGGCTGTTGGGATCTAAAATTTTTCACAAAATCAAAGTCTATAAGACTTTGATTTTACTGGATCCCGGATCAAGTCCGGGATGACA
>JAFGHQ010000058.1 GCA_016930035.1 Gammaproteobacteria bacterium
CCAGAAAAATTCGTCGGGAACGAATTTTAACGAGCAAGGAAGCGAGCTCGAGAGTCTCACGGATGAGACGAATAAAAATCAAAGACTATAAGTCTTTGATTTTTTAAAAAAACTCAGATCCCAACAGCCCCTATACCTCAATCACCATCGGTAATTTTTTACCTAAGGTAAATTCCAAATTGATGCTGACGCCTCTGGCTTGTGACCAATCGTGAATTTGGTCTGGCTGTTTGAAAATAATTTCGCCCGCTTTTGAAACCAAAACGACTTGAGCTTTCATGCCATTAACACCGTCAACTAATTCCAAAGATTGTTCTCCTATTTTTTTCATATAAAGAGAGGCGATCAACGGCGGACCTAACAGGGCGCGATTAGGGTTCTGAATGAAAAATACGACGGTTTCTAATTTACCCACTTGGGATTCGATCGAAAATTGTTCGGGAATGTTTTGATCGAAAAACAAATATTGCGTTTTTTGTTTGGTGGCATGTTTAACAGAGCTGATTTTTAACAGGACCGCATGATCACAATCGACGAGCGCAATATCATCATAAGATTCAAATTTTGGCGTCAATCCATTGACGATAATTTCATTTCCTCCCATAAAAGGAAATTGTAAATGTGCCGTTTCTGACGCCAGTTTTCGAATCAGAATGATATCAGTATCAGCTTTTGAATCTATTTTAAATTCAGCGGGTAATCCCTCCCCATTTTCATAAATACGAATATTATTATCAAACCGGATTTGATGAATCGGGCTCACACCATAATCATGCACCGGAAAATCCGGAGTTAAGCGCGCGCACCCCATAAAACCCGCTTGAGCGATATCTTGTCTTAAAAAATGAAGGGCAAAACGAGCGGATTCTTGCATCTGGGCAAATTCATGATTATCAGCAGCTATTTTACTAAAATGTATCAACATCGATAGGATAACTGAGATAACGATCATACCAATCGTTATAACGCATAATAGTTCGATTAATGAAAAGCCTCGTGGTTTCATATTTATTTGTACATTTCATATCTATTGTACGGGGCGCATATATGCGCCCCGCACTGACTAATCGGCGCCCCCACCTACGATTTCAGTTCCAAACAACTTTGATTTAAAATAGCTTTTGTTTCACAGCGCCAAACAGAAAACTCACTTGAATGCCACAGCACAAAAATGTTAAATTTTGGCCCGAGTGGTAGAACTTTCCCCATTCCTTTGGGTAATAACAATTGATTCTGCATTTGCCACATTGGATAAAACTGAGTCCAACCTTCTCTTTTGATCTTAATGATTTCAGCCATATTTTTAATTTGATTAACTGAAATTGTCTGAAACCATGCTTGCCGGTTCATGCGCAAGGCCATTATCAACATTTTTTCAATGCCCAAAAGTACAATACTCATTAAACACAAAGCAACCAACACCTCGATAAATGTAAAACCGTATTGAAAATTTTTCATGACTTGAAACTCAATTAAAACGTAGGTTGGGTTACGCTTCGCTTAATCCAACCTACAAAAAGGAAAATGTTATGGGGAAAAAAAGAAAAAAAAGAATATTTGAGAAAAAGATGCTATTATTTTATATAATTCATTTGATCCATGTAAATATTTTTAAATGCGTACAAAATAATATTTAGGAGATACTGTTATGACCTTTAGTCACTCAATTACTCGTCCACAACTTGGCGTTCTTGCCACCAACACTGTGTTACGAAAAACCTATGCTTTGCTCGGTTTGACTTTGGTATTTAGTGCCATTACCGCAGGCTTAGCGATGGTGCTGAATGCCCCGCCCGTTAATCCTATTTTAATGCTCGTCGGATATTTTGGTCTGTTATTTTTGACCATGGGATTAAGAAACAGCGTCTGGGGACTGGTTTCGATCTTTGCATTTACAGGTTTTATGGGTTACACCTTAGGGCCTGTATTGAATTTCTATATCCATGCGTTTTCTAATGGCAATCAACTTGTGATGACTGCTTTTGGCGCGACAGGTTTGATTTTCTTTGGATTATCTGCTTATGCGCTCACCACCAAGAAAAGCTTCAACTATTTAGGCGCTTTTTTAGCCACAGCCGTAACCATCGCTTTTATTGCCGCCCTTGTTTCTATTTTCGTCAATATCCCGGTGCTCAATCTACTCATTGCCGGGGCTTTTGCGTTGATTAGTTCAGGCTATATTTTGTTTCAAACCAGTTTGATTATTAATGGTGGAGAAACGAATTACATCATGGCAACAATAACGCTTTATGTATCGTTGTTGAATCTCTTCTTAAGTTTACTGCAGATTTTTGCGGCTTTTGCCGGCAATCGAAAATAAGCAATGGTGCTCGGTGTCAGACACACCTGTGTCTGACACCAAAAATTACACCGAAATAGTCTCTATGCCCATGTAAGATTGCAGCGCCTCAGGTATCCGAATACTCCCATCTTTGTTTTGATAATTTTCCATAATGGCAATCAATGTTCTGCCTACCGCCAACCCTGAGCCATTTAACGTATGGACATATTCAATCTTTCCTGTTTTAGGATCACGAAAACGCGCTTTCATCCGCCGCGCCTGAAAATCTTTAAAATTACTGCAGGAAGAAATTTCACGATATCTGTTTTGCCCAGGTAGCCAAACTTCAAGGTCGTAGGTCTTCGCAGATGCAAATCCGATATCGCCTGCGCATAAAGCAACGACACGATAGGAAAGTTTTAATTTTTGCAAGACTGTTTCCGCGTTTTTTGTTAAACCTTCTAAAATTTGCTCGGATTCTTCTGGCTTGACTATTTGGACCATTTCCACTTTTTCAAATTGATGCTGACGAAGCATACCGCGCGTATCTTTTCCATAGGAACCTGATTCACTGCGAAAACATGCCGTGTGACAAACAAACTTTTTGGGTAAGTCTGATACATCTAAAATGACATCTCGCACTAAATTGGTCACTGGCACTTCAGCGGTCGGCACTAAATAATAAGCCGGATCAAAATCGAGCTTAAAGCCGTTGTCAAATTTAGGCAGTTGGCCTGTTCCAAACATACTTGCTTCATTCACTAAATATGGGACATAAACTTCCTGGTAACCATGCTCCATTGTATGCAAATCGAGCATAAATTGAATTAAAGCGCGCTGTAATTTGGCTAAAGCTCCGTATAAAACGACAAAACGTGCTCCCGAAAGTTTGGCTGCCATTTCAAAATCCATCAGTCCTAATCGTTCTCCTAAATCAACATGATCTTTGGGCTCAAAATCAAACCGCGTCGGCTCGCCCCACCTTCGTATTTCAACATTATCTTCTTCACTTTGGCCATTAGGTACTGAATCATCTAATACATTAGGAATGGCTGCTAAAAATTGATGTAGCTGCTCTTGGATATCGCGAAATTTGTCCTCACTCACTTTCAATTCATCGCCTAAATGTTCAACTTTTTCAAGTAACGGCTGAATATCTTCCCCTTTGGTTTTCGCCTGGCCAATTGCTTTAGCGTTGGCATTACGTTCGGCCTGAAGTTGTTCCGTTTTTGTTTGAATTGTTTTTCGTTCTGTTTCTAATTGCTCAAAAGTTTTTACATCGAGCTCAAAACCACGCTGTTTTAGATTCTCAGCAACTTGTTTAATATTGTTTCTTAATTGATTGATATATATCATGTTTTTCTCTTTTAATTTTTATACCCTTTATAAGGATCGCAGATCTGCCCCCCTCACAAGTAATGCGATAAATCGTGCCCTTATGATTATTGACATTTCGAGATCTTGATTTTCTCAGGTGGAATTTCAACAATTTTGCCGTTTTTCCAAACTACAATACTGCGCCCTGCTTTTTTGTGTTCAGCTAAAGCTCTGATAACGCCCAGATGAACACCCTGATCAATTCTCTCTGTGATTTGTTTATCAGTTAACTTACACATAACTTCACTCTATTATTTTCCGCCATGTTATGGGTTCATAAATTATTAACTCAGTCTTTTTTGATTTTCTAGCTATCATACGAGGATAAATATCCGAATTATCATATAAAAACCAATTATCAGCCAGCACTGAGTACAAATTTAAAAAATTTCTAATACTTCTATGATAACGCCTATGTATTACAAGTTTAGGAATGTCATGTCCTCCGCTATCAACGCGTTTTTTTATTCTCACTTCGGACATTTTTATTGTCGGTAACCATAGAAATAAAATACTCACCAAATATGATTTGTTTTTTTGCCATCCCCTCAACAATGGGGCAAAAGTGCGTGAGGCTAATGTGGTTTCAAACGCAAAACTTTTCTTTTGTTCTGCTAAAAATCGAATTCTTTCTAGCATAAGCCTCCCTGCTTGAAAAGCGGTTGTTTCAGGATGAAAGGGTGACAACGCTACTGCAATAGAATCAGCATTAACATATTCATCACATTGTAACAATTCTGGAAACAGTGATTGTGCTGCTGTCGTCTTTCCTGCACCATTCGGGCCTGCAATAATAAAAATGTGCGGCATTTACCGTGTTTCCTTATCTAACTTTTTTAGTTTCTCAAGCTTTTCTTTAATTTGAATTTCTAATCCCCGATTAACCGGATAATAATACTGCCTAGGTTTCATGTTTTTAGGAAAATAATTTTCGCCTGCCGCGTAAGCATTGGGTTCATCATGAGCATAGCGATAATTTTTGCCATAATCCAATTTTTTCATCAATTTCGTCGGCGCATTGCGAAGATGTAAGGGAACCTCTAGAGAGCCAAGCTCTTTGGCATCGCGCATTGCTGCTCTCAATGCTGTATAAATAGCATTACTCTTTGCGGCACAAGCCATATAAACAACAGCTTGTGCAATAGCCAATTCGCCTTCTGGACTGCCCAACCGTTCATAAGTATCCCAAGCATTCAATGCTAATGCGAGTGCTCTTGGGTCTGCATTTCCTATATCTTCCGTTGCCATCCGTACAACACGGCGCGCGATATAAAGTGGATCGCATCCCCCATCAATCATCCGCGAGAACCAATATAATGCGGCATCCGGCGACGAGCCGCGAACCGATTTATGGAGCGCTGAAATTTGATCATAAAAAACTTCACCACCCTTATCAAAACGCCGCCAACTATGCTGTAAAATTTCTTTTAATGTTTCCTCAGAAATAACCAATTGCCCTGCTTCTTCTTTGGCAAAATCAGCGGCAATTTCAAGCAAGTTGAGCAAACGCCTTGCATCACCATCAGAAACTTGAATGAGTGAATTCCGAAGCTCAAGCGGAAACCGAATAGCACGTTTACCCAATCCATATTCACGATCGGTTAATGCACGATCTAGAATCGCCAAAAGATCTTTTTCTCCCAGTGGTTTTAGCACATATACGCGGGCTCGCGATAACAGCGCATTGTTCAATTCAAAAGAAGGGTTTTCAGTGGTAGCGCCAATAAAAGTTAATGTCCCATCTTCTACATAAGGCAAAAAAGCATCTTGCTGAGCTTTGTTAAAACGGTGCACTTCATCTACAAAAAGAATCGTTTTTTGGCCTTCGGATTTTGCTTTTTGAGCTCGGTCTACAATAGCGCGAATATCTTTAACCCCTGAAAAGACCGCAGAAATTTTTTCAAAGCGTGCATGGGCATGTTCAGCCAAGATACGAGCTAGCGTGGTTTTCCCTGTGCCTGGCGCTCCCCACAAAATCATCGAATGCAGCATCCCGCGCTCGATAGCTAAGCGTAGCGGTTTACCTTTACCGATGAGGTGTTCTTGACCAAAGAAATCGTCTATCTGAGTCGGCCGCATCCGCGCCGCCAATGGTTGGAAATTAGGTTCGGTCATACATAAAAACTAATGATATAAATGGTGACGAAGGTAATATATACGCACTGAAGAGACGTGATTTATCTTATCTTTCTTTTTAGGAGGGTTTTTCATAACGCCTTTTAAAATCATCTTCTACACCATTTTTTTCAAAATACATTAATTGCTTATTGGGGCTGTTGGGATCTAAAATTTTTCACAAAATCAAAGTCTATAAGACTTTGATTTTACTGGATCCCGGATCAAGTCCGGGATGACA
>JAFGHQ010000059.1 GCA_016930035.1 Gammaproteobacteria bacterium
TAACTATTCAGATGCTGCGCGCGAAGTGAATTCGCGCTTGCAATCAAAGGGGAGAATCGCGGTTCTCCCCTTTGATAAAACCCCATCGCGAGAAGCATTCACTGCTTAATCAAGACGTTACTTGATTAAGCAGTGAATAGTTACAGATTTTATTTAATTAAACCAATCAGGTAAAGGTTAACCCCATGAATCGATATCCCATCGGCATTAGTGATTTTAAAGAAATTATCGATAATGGTTATTGTTTTGTCGACAAAACCTTGCTCATTCAAGAGCTATTGCAAGACCCAGCTAAGATTTTACTATTTACTCGTCCGCGGCGGTTTGGGAAAACGCTTAATCTTTCGATGTTAGAATATTTTTTTACCCAACAACAAGCTGACGAAAATCGCACTCTTTTTAACGGGACTCTGATTGAAAAAGCGCGTTTATCGAATGGCATGGCTTGTATGGATTTTCAGGGGAAATACCCTGTGATTTTTTTATCTTTAAAAGATGTGAAAGCCTCCCACTATCAAGATGCTTATGAAGCTATCGCGATTCAAATCAGTCAACTATACAAGAAACATCGATATCTTTTAGAACAACCTGAATTATTATATCCCGACGAAAAAGACGTTTATCAAAAAATCATTGAGGGAAAAGCCAATCCCCCCCAGTTACAAACCTCTTTAAGAAATCTAACGGAATACTTAGGAAAACAGTACGGAGAAAAAGTTTTAATCCTCATTGACGAATATGACACTCCTCTTCATGCGTCCTACGAGTACGGTTATTACGACGAAATGGTGAATTTAATACGAACGTTACTCAGTGCAGTATTAAAAGATAATGTGTATTTGTATAAGGGGATTTTAACCGGTATTTTGCGGGTAGCTAAAGAAAGTATTTTTTCGGATTTAAACAATGTCGATGTTTATTCGATTTTACAAGCGAAGTATGGTCAATACTTTGGCTTTACAGAATCAGAAGTGCAACAATGCTTAAAAGAAGCCGATTTAGAAGATCAATCTCAAGCGATTCGTGATTGGTACAACGGATATCTTTTTGGGGACGAGGTGATTTATAATCCTTGGTCAATTTTAAATTGCTTAAATAAAAAAGGACTCTTGCAACCCTACTGGGTTAATACAGGAGGCTTAACGATTATTCGAAATCTATTAGCAAGATCGGGAGAAGAGATAAAAGGAAGTTTTGAAGCATTGATCCAAGGGCAAACCATTACCTGTGACGTCAGTGAGCATATCACTTTCGGAGATATCATGAAAAACGCCGAATTCATTTGGAGTTTTTTATTACTGAGCGGCTATCTCAAAATAGCTCAAAGGGAATTAGTCCGAGGAAGATATCGGTGCCAATTAGCGATCCCCAATCATGAAATCGGTTATTTGTACGAAAATATTTTTCTGAATTGGTTAGGCGGAATCAATTTAGATATTTATCGCACTTTTCTCGATAATTTAACCACTGGAAATATCACGGATTTTGAAAGCCAGCTTCAAAAAATTCTCTCGGAAAGTTACAGCTATTTTGATTTAAGTGGCCAAGAACCGGAAAAGTTTTATCATGCTATTGTGCTCTCTTTATTGGTAGGATTGCGCGATACCTATCAAGTCAAATCGAATCGAGAAAGTGGCTATGGTCGTTATGACGTGATGTTAATTCCCTACGATAAAACAAAATTAGGGCTCATTATTGAATTTAAAACCGCCAAAAGTGCGGCAGAGCTCGAATCAGCCGCAGATGTTGCCATGCAACAAATTGCGGATAAAAATTATGTAGCCGAACTCACCGAGGCAGGTATCAAAAACATCCTTCAACTCGGCATGGCATTTTACGGAAAAAAAGTCCTGATAAAGCAAAAAAATTCTCAACCATAGCGTAGACTTTTAATATAACTCGCTCCTGAGTGTTTTTATTTAATTATTCAGATGCTACGCGCGAAATGAATTCGCGCTTGCGATTACGATTAAAGGAGTAAAAATGAAAGTAAGTTCTGTTGCAGGAAAACCCGCCGAATTATCAATGTTGGTTGATGTGCCAAAGCTCATTACAGCTTATTATACCGAGGAACCCGATCCATCAATTTCTACTCAACGAGTTTCCTTTGGTACATCAGGTCATCGTGGCTCAGCTTTCAATAAATCATTTAACGAAAAGCATGTTCTTGCTATGACGCAAGCCATTTGTTTGTACCGAAAACAACAGAAAATTGACGGACCGCTATTTCTCGGTATCGATACCCATGCGCTCTCCAAACCCGCCTTTACCAGTGCGCTTGAAGTTCTTGCGGCTAATCAAGTAGAAGTCATGATTTCAACTCATGATGAGTACACACCAACTCCCGTGATTTCTCATGCTATCATCACATATAATCATGGGCGTAAGGTGGGTCTGGCCGATGGGATCGTGATCACCCCATCACATAATCCGCCTCATGACGGGGGATTTAAGTATAATCCTCCTAGTGGTGGGCCGGCTGAAACGAAAATCACCGATTGGATCGAAGCAAAATCGAATGAATTACTGGAAACAAAGCTTCTCCATGTAAAACGAATCCCCTTTGAGCGAGCCCTTCGCGCGAACACGACGCATCGATATAATTATCTCGATGCTTATGTTAGTGATCTTTGCAACGTAGTTGATATGAATATTATTCGTGATGCGAAGATCCATATAGGAGTTGATCCACTTGGTGGTGCTGGTGTTCATTACTGGCAACCGGTTGCTGAGCGATATCAGTTAAATATGACGGTGGTGAGTGATGTAGTTGATCCAACGTTTCGTTTTATGACGGTCGATTGGGATGGTCAAATTCGTATGGATCCATCCTCTTCTTATGCCATGCAAAAACTGATTCATTTAAAAGATCGGTTCGATATTGCTTTTGCCTGTGATACAGATCATGACCGCCATGGAATCATCGCAAAAAGTACTGGATTACTTCCCGCTAACCATTATCTTTCAACCGCCATTTTTTATCTTTTTCAACATCGACCGAAATGGCGAAAAAAAGCGGGTGTAGGCAAAACAGTGGTGAGTAGCCAAATGATAGATTTCATTGTGGCAAAAATTGGTCGGGAACTTTACGAAGTTCCTGTCGGGTTTAAGTGGTTTGTGGACGGTTTGTTGAATGGTTCACTAAGCTTCGCTGGGGAAGAAAGCGCAGGAGCATCTTTCGCTCGCCTGAATGGTCGAACTTGGACAACGGATAAAGATGCAATTGTTCTGGCTTTGCTGGCAGCAGAAATCACGGCCCGAATAGGCCGCGACCCCGGTGAAATTTACCAAGAGCTCACACATGAATTTGGCGAACCGGTTTATGATCGTATAGAAACAACAGCAACACCAAAGCAAAAAGCAATCCTCAAAAAACTCTCCCCGCAACAAGTGCGATGTGCAGACTTAGGGGGTGAAAAAATTCAATCAATTTTGACTCATGCCCCGGGTAATGGTGCAGCTATCGGCGGGATAAAGGTCATCGCAAAAAGCGGATGGTTTGCGGTACGCCCATCAGGAACAGAAAATATTTATAAAATTTATGCTGAAAGTTTCCAAGGCCAAGAACACTTGCGTCGAATTTTAGAAGAAGCACAAACTATTGTCGGCACTGCGTTGACAAAGTAGGGGCAGGTCGCGACCTGCCCCTAAATTTTTAAAATGTGTTTGTTTGTAATAAAAAAATAATGGGGGAATTTCTGGCAATGGAATTAGGAGCGATAAATTTAGGAGAAAAATGATGAGCAAAAAAACTCATATTTTTAGCTATCTTAACCCTCTTCTCCCAACCGAAGTTGAAGGATTTGAGTTGCTAGCTGAACTTGCTTTGGATATGCGCTGGTCATGGAATCACGCGACTGACTCCATATGGCGGCAGCTCGACTCAGAACTATGGAATCTTACTAAAAATCCATGGGCGCTTCTCCAAATTGTTTCATGGAAAAAACTTAAGCGCATGTTGTGCAATCCTTCATTTCGTAAACAAGTAGATGACCTTATTCAGAAAAAGAACCAAATGGAGAAAATGCAGGCGTGGTTTGGACAAAATTATTCCCAAGATTCACTAACCTGTATTGCATACTTCAGTATGGAATTTATGTTGAGTGAGGCTTTACCTATTTATTCCGGCGGGCTTGGTAATGTCGCGGGCGATCTATTGAAATCCGCTAGCGATCTGGGCGTACCCATAGTTGGGGTGGGATTACTATATCAGCAAGGCTATTTTCGACAAGTGATTGATAAAAAGGGGGCACAACGGGCTCTATTTCCCTACAATGACCCGGGCCAATTACCCATTACCCCCGTGCGAAAACCGAATGGAGAATGGTTGCGGCTGAAAGTGCCCTTCCCTGGTGTTGAGTTGCGGCTACGTAGTTGGCAAGCACAAGTTGGTCGGGTTAAGCTTTATTTGCTGGATTCTAACGATCCTGAAAACTTCCCTATTCATAGGGGGATTACCAGTGAGTTATATGGCGGTAATTCAGAATTACGACTAAAACAAGAGATTATACTTGGGATCGGTGGGTGGATGTTATTGCGGGCACTTGGTATCCAACCTGAAGTTTGTCACTTGAATGAAGGCCACGCTGCCTTAGCCGTATTGGAACGAGCTAGAAGCTTCATGGAGGATGCCGATCAATCTTTTGATGTCGCACTCACCGTAACGCGAGCCGGCAATCTCTTCACGACCCACACCCCGGTAGCTGCTGGCTTTGATTATTTTGCCCCCTCTATGGTTGAGCAATATCTTGGTTGGTATGCCCGAAACCAACTTAAAATATCCATGAATGATTTACTCGCTCTGGGCCGAAAAAATCCTAATGACGCCTCAGAATACTTCAATATGACCTATTTGGGTATACGAGGCAGTGGGGCAGTTAATGGCGTGAGTCGTTTACATGGAGAAGTGAGCCGGGAAATTTTCCAAGTTCTTTTCCCTCGCTGGCCTCAAGTTGAGGTCCCAATCAGTTCAGTGACTAACGGAGTCCATATGTCCACCTGGGATTCTGCCGAAGCTGATGAGCTTTGGACAAATGCTTGTGGAAAAAACCGCTGGAGAGGAGCAACTGAAACTTTAGAACGAGATATTCGTTTTATCCCTGATGTAAAATTTTGGCAGTTTCGTACTTTAGCTCGCCAATCTTTAGTTAAATATGCGCGCGAGCGAGTCGCCCGACACTTGGCTGAGTCAGGGGCATCAACAGAGATGATTCATCAAGCCAAACATCTTTTTGATCCCAATATATTAACATTGGGATTTGCGCGTCGTTTTGTTCCCTACAAAAGACCTAATCTTTTATTACAGGATCCGCAACGATTACTGAACCTTTTAAACAATCCTCAACATCCTGTACAACTTATTATTGCTGGTAAATCTCCACCTTACGATTCGGCAGGCCAAGAACTCATTCAAGAATGGACAGATTTTATTAAGCGACCAGAAGCACAATCGCATGTCGTATTTTTAAGCGATTATGATATGCATTTGACCGAGCATTTGGTTCAGGGTGTAGACGTCTGGATTAATACACCACGACGCCCTTGGGAAGCTTGTGGAACAAGCGGGATGAAAGTTCTTGTGAATGGAGGGCTCAATCTATCTGAATTGGACGGTTGGTGGGCAGAAGCATACACGCCTGAAGTAGGTTGGGCATTAGGTGATGGTCAAAGTCATGGGGATGACCCCTCATGGGATGCTATCGAAGCTGAAGCTCTTTATACGCTGCTTGAACAAAAAGTGATCCCGGAATTTTATCAACGAAATAAACAAGGTATTCCTACTGCATGGGTGGCTCGGATACGAGAAAGTATGGCGCGATTAACGCCCCAGTTTTCTATGAATCGTACCGTGCGTGAATACATGGAGAAACACTATCTTAAAGCAGCAGCCGCCTACCGTGAACGAGCCGCTAATAAAGGAGCGATCGGAAAAAATGTAGTCGATTGGCAACATATTTTAAAGAAGAAATGGGGATCATTGCGCTTTGGTGATGTCAAGATCGAGACACGCGGGAAACATTATATATTTGAAATTATCGTCTTTCTTAATGACCTTGACCCTTCTACTATTCATGTCGAGCTCTATGCAAATGGAATAGAGAAGGAGCCCCCAGTACGACAGAAGATGAGACTTATTCGACGGTTGAGTGATACTTCAGATGGGTATATTTATAGCGCCAAAGTATCGGCAACTCGACCTGCAAATGATTATACAGTGCGCCTTATCCCATACTATAAAGGTGTTGCGATACCGCTAGAAGTTAACTCCATTTTATGGCAGAAGTAATTTCATGTCAGTTGGGGGAACTATTGCGTAACTGACGCCATTTTGAATTTTTAGATAAGGAAATATTCGTGATGAAAAAGAAAACTCGACAGTCAACAAAGCAACCTACAAAAAAAACCAATATAACAATATGTTCGGTCACTTTAGAACGCCCTTTATCTAATTATTTAGACGCGGTGTCTGAACAAACGGATATTAGAGTGGGGTTTCCATTTCCTCTGGGCGCTCATGCACGAGAAGATGGGGTGAATTTTTCTATATTTAGCCGGCATGCGAGTCGTATTCGATTAGAGTTGTTTGATCACCCTGAAGATGCCACGCCATCCCAAGCGATTGATTTGGATCCGGTATGCAATCGCACAGGTGATATTTGGCACATTTGGATGAAAGGAATCAAATCGGGACAGATGTATGCCTATCGTATAGACGGTCCTTATGAACCTAAAGAAGGACATCGTTTTAATCCCAACAAATTACTTATCGATCCTTTTGCAAAAGCGATTTCCCTGTTTCCCAAATGGGATTTTGAACCTGCTTATGGGTATGATCCCTTGGACCCCAAACAAGATTTAGTACGTTCCCCCGTGGATGATGCTGGAGTTATGCCCAAATGTATATTTATGGAGGAAGATTTCGATTGGCATGGGGATAAACCCCTCAGACATCCCTGGTCAAAAACTCTTATTTACGAAACACATGTGCGTGGCTTCACTATCCACCCAAATTCTGGTGTTCAACATGCGGGCACATATCGAGGCATCATAGAAAAAATTCCTTACTTAAAAGAAATAGGGGTAACGGCCTTAGAATTAATGCCCATTCAGGAATTTAATGAAAATCAGGTTGTTAGTATTCATTCTCAGACGGATAAAACACTTAAAAATTATTGGGGGTATGACCCTGTAGCTTTTCTTGCGCCAAAAGCCTCCTACAGTAGCTCAGGAGGAACGGGACAACAAAATCTCGAGTTTAAAGAAATGGTGCTTGCATTACATCAAGCAGGTATCGAGGTCATTTTAGATGTAGTCTTCACTCACACGGCTGAGGTGGATGAGCAAGGCCCCACACTCTGCTTTCGTGGCATTGATAATAGTATTTTCTACATGTTGGAAGACGATAAACGCTTTTACAAAGATTACACAGGCACAGGCAACACGATCAATGCAAATCATCCTATCGTTAGAGATTATATTTTGGCCGCATTGCACTACTGGGTAATGGAAATGCATGTTGATGGATTTCGTTTTGATCTTGCTGCGGTTCTTGGTCGTGGGCGTTCAGGCAACCTGTTATCCAATCCCCCCCTTTTAGAACAAATTGCCGAAGATCCCATTTTGAGAGAAGTAAAAATCATCGCTGAGGCGTGGGATGTTGCTGGTGCGTACGAAATGGGTAGTTTTTCAGGGCGGTGCTGGGCAGAATGGAATGGACGATATAGAGATGACGTCAGGCGTTTTTGGCGCGGAGATGACGGCATGCTCGGTTTATTTGCCTATCGCATTTGCGGGAGTTCGGATATCTATACAAAATCCGGAAAAGGTCCAGATGCAAGTATTAACTTCATTACTTGTCATGATGGCTTCACCTTGAATGATCTGGTTAGTTATCGCCACAAACATAATGAAGCCAATAAAAGAAACAACCTCGACGGACCCGACCTCAATTTTAGTGATAATTATGGTTTTGAAGGGGAGACAAAGCTTGCTGAAATCGAAGCTATACGAAAACGTCAAATAAAAAACTTCCTTTTAACCTTGATGATTTCACGGGGTGTGCCAATGTTACTCGGGGGCGATGAATTTCGCCGTACACAACGTGGCAACAATAATGCTTTTTGCCAAGATAATGAAACCAGTTGGTATGACTGGAGCTATCTTAAACAGCATAAAGATATTTTTCGCTTTGCCTGCGGCATGATTGCTTTTAGAGCAAATCATCCTATCTTGAGCAAAGAAGCATTTTATACGGATGCTGAAATCCGTTGGTTTTCCCCGCGAGGAGAGCTTCCGAATTGGGCTCATCCAAAAGAAAAACAATTTGCTTTTCTCGTCCGAGAGAATGAGCAAAATGCGCTTTATATCATGTTTAATGCCGATATCGGCACAGTTGATTTTTACTTGCCACCATTGTCCCAGGGGATGCTGTGGCATTTGGCTGTTGATACATCTCGAGAAACGCCTCAAGATCTGTTTGCTAAGGGGGAGGAACCCCTTTTAGAAGATTCTTTAACTTATCCGCTAAATCCGCGCTCTAGTGTTATACTGTTATTGAGCAATATGGTCTAGATCTGCCTGAAATTTGTCATTGGAAGTGAAATCTGGGTCAATCCAAGAAAAAATGACAACATCTCCGTAAAAAATACAATTAACTTCGGTGATTTTGCTTCGAACTGGACAAATTTGTTGATTTTTAGCATAATGCGCGGCGTTGTTGCATAAATCGTCATTCAGGTTTACTTATTAGCCCTAGACGCTGATTTAAGATCCAGACCTTGTCATTCTGGAAATTCAGGCCGCGTCATCCTGAACTTGATTCAGGATCCAGGTATATTAAAATTTGACATCCTTGTCAACTGGATTCTGGCTTCCCAGCCAGAATGACAAGGAGGATAGATCATTCTGGACTTGAACCAGAATCCAGGGAATTGCTAATATTTACAATATGTATTGCGAAGCGATTCCACAATTTAAAATCTTTATATGTTAAGAGACCTCTGCAAAATAGGAGATTGAACGAGTTAACGAGGCAAAAATTCGTCTGGAACGAATTTTAACGAGCAGGGAAGCGAGCTCGAGAGTCTCACGGAGGAGACGAATAAAAATTTGCGAAAAAGCGCAGTTTACATAGAAGTAAATGAGCATTTTGAGCAAATTTTTAACAAAGTTAACGCGTTCAAGGTTCATTTTGCAGAGGTCTCGTTAATTGATTCCACGAGGTAATCGCCTATGGATATAAGAAAAATTAGAAAATTAATAAATTTGATCAAAGAGCAAGGTATTGGCGAGATTGAAATCAAGGAAGGAGAAGAGTCGGTTCGTATCAGCCAGTTTTCTCAGGCCTCGACTCTTAAAACCCAAAGCAGTACTCCAAAAACTATCATACTCGAATCCCAAGAACAAGAAGAAAAAAGTGCAGAAACGAGTTCCTCGACGAAACAATCTAATATCCCCGATGAGGAAGGAAAACATATCATACGTTCCCCGATGATCGGCACATTTTATTCATCCCCCACGCCTAATTCCGATCCTTTTGTCACTGTTGGACAACATATTAAGCCGGGGGATGTGTTATGTATTGTGGAAGCGATGAAAATGTTTAATCAAATCGAATCAGATTGTTCAGGGAAAATAATATCTTGTCTAGTTGAAACTGGCCAACCAGTTGAATACGGCCAACCTTTGTTCATTGTAGAAACACAAGTTTGATGGATTAAAATTTAAAAATCACGTTTTGAATTTAAAATTTATAGCTATGTTACAAAAAGTGTTAATTGCAAACCGCGGTGAGATCGCATTACGAATATTGCGTGCTTGTAAAGAGCTCGGTATTAAAACCGTCGCCGTTCATTCAAATGTTGATAAGGATCTGATCCACATCAAATTAGCTGATGAGTCAGTATGCATTGGCCCTCCTCCTGCACTAAACAGTTATTTAAACATCCCGGCCATTATTAGTGCAGCAGAAATTACCAATACCACAGCGGTGCATCCAGGGTATGGTTTTTTGGCGGAAAATGCAGATTTTGCTGAACAGCTCGAAAATAGTGGTTTTATCTTTATTGGGCCCAAACCCCAAACTATTCGAAAGATGGGGGATAAAATCACAGCCATTAAAACCATGAAATCCCTAGGCATGCCCTGTATCCCAGGTTCTAACGGCCCTTTAAGCGAAAAAATACATGACAATCTAATGTTGGCAGAAAAAATCGGATACCCCGTATTAATCAAAGCGAGTGGGGGAGGTGGCGGCCGGGGAATGCGGGCAGTATTCCATGAAAATGAGCTTATGGATAAAATTGAACTGACTCGGGCAGAAGCTCAGGCTGCTTTTGGTGATAATACACTTTATATGGAAAAATTTCTGGATCACCCACGCCATATTGAATTTCAAATATTAGGAGATGGACAAGGGCATGCAGTCTATCTCGGAGAACGCGATTGTTCTCTGCAAAGACGTCATCAAAAAATTTTAGAAGAAGCACCCGCACCTTTTTTAAAGCCCGACGAGTGCAAGAAAATTAGCGAATTATGTGTAAAAGTTGCCATTAAAATGAATTACCGGGGAGCGGGAACTTTTGAATTCTTGTATCAAGATGGAAAATTCTATTTTATCGAAATGAATACGCGTATTCAGGTAGAGCACGGCGTGACTGAAATGATCACAGGTATTGATATTGTAAAAGAACAATTAAATATAGCTTCTGGTAAGAAATTAAGCATAAAGCAAAAAGACATCAAGTACAGTGGACATGCTATAGAATGCCGCATTAATGCGGAAGACCCGGAAACCTTTTTACCCAGCCCTGGGCGTATTGCTTTGTTCCATGCTCCGGGTGGGCCAGGAATCCGAGTAGACTCTTATGTTTATAGTTCCTACAAGGTTCAACCTTACTATGATTCCTTAATTGCTAAAATAATTGCCTACGCGCCAGACCGTAATACGGCCATTGCAAGAATGATTAACGCTCTTGAAGAGACTATTGTGGATGGTGTTAAAACCAATATCCCGATTCATCAAAAAATTCTTAAAGACCGACAATTTCAGACAGGGGCTGTAGGAGTACATTATTTATCAAAATTGCTGCAGAAATAGCCCCATCAAATGTTATAATGATCGCAAAAGATTAGGTGGGAACTATTAAAAATCGTTATAAAACTTTTAAATTTTAAATGGATATCTATGCAAAACAATAACCAAACATTACCTTTAAAATTTTACATCAAAGAAATATTAATAAAATATTTCGAAACTATTGATGGCGCGTCAATAAAAAATCTCTATGCTATGTTTATAGAAGAAGTGGAAGCTCCTTTATTACAATCCGTCATGGAATACGTGAATTTTAATCAATCAAAAGCAGCAAATATTTTAGGGATTAATAGAGCAACTTTGCGTAAAAAATTGATCAGCTATAAACTGATAGAGGCATAATTTTTATGGAAAAAAAAAGAGTCGATCTGATCCCCTCCGATTATGTGGTGATTAATGAAATCTCAAAAAATGTGCTTAGCGGAACCACGTTAACCAAAAATAATTTACTTCGAGCGGCGAATCAAATTCTTGCATTTGCCACGCAATTTACCAATCATTCTAAAGCCATTAATCAAGCTCAATTAAAAGAATATTTATTAAAAGAATTAGCTCAATTTGCCAAGACGGCAATGGAGGCAGGATACGACAAAAATCAAATTTTGATTGCAGATTATGCGCTTAAAGCTTATCTCGATAAAAAATTTCAATTGAATAAAAATACTAAAGAGCAGTCTTTGCGAAATTTGCTCGATAAAAAAGAAAATACTCCGGATTATTTTTTTTCGGTATTAGAAAAAATATCTAAAACCCCCGGGCAATTTATCGATGTTATTGAACTCATGTATATTATTTTAAATTTAGGCTTTAAGGGTAAATTCCGTCCTAATCAAACAGATAGTGGCCGCTTACAAAAAATCATTGATCAGACTTATGCAATTATCCGGTCAGAACGAGGCGATTTTAGGAGACAACTTTCTTCACCCCCCGAATCTGTAAATAAATTCAAAATACCCCGCGCTTTTCCCTCGATGTGGTTCGTTATCTTATTAATGCTCATCGCAATTGTGGGTATTTATTTCGGGTTTAATGCTACTTTAGGAGTTTTTTCTAAACAAATGGATCAACAATTTCGAATGATTGAAAATGGATAACGTCATATGCAAAATAGTGATATCAAATTTTTAGACAAACAATTTAAAAATATTGTCCGATTTTTAAAAAAACCCAAGGTAGGTAATTACAAATCTCACAAGAATCTATGGCGTTCATTTTGGTATTTAGTTATTGGCCCAGAAAAAACTGGGAAAACTTCTTTATTAAATAATTCAGAACTTTCTTTTATTTTTTTAAAAACAACGCAAAAAAAACAAATTGAACCCACCAAAAATTATGATTGGTGGGTAACAAAAGATGCGGTTATTGTTGACGCCTCGGGAAAATATTTTCAAGAACAGCAGGACGAATCAATATCATATAAAAAATCATGGATTAATTTTTTAAAATTATTTAAACAAGATGCATACCAGCATAATTTAAAAGGACTTATCATTGTGCTAGATATCAAACAACTTATTCACTCCAATTCCTTACAAGAAGAAAACCTGTACGAAACCATTAAAAAAAGAATTCAAGAAATTTCTAAATATTTTTCTAAAAATGTCCCGATTTTTTTAGTGATTAATAAAATTGATCTTATTGTGGGATTTTCGGAATTTTTTGACAATGCTAGTTTAGAAGAACGTCAACAAATTCTCGGGGTTTTTTTAGATGAATCAAAAAAATTCTCAAATGCTTTTAATCAAATTATCCAAAAATTAGTCGATCAATCCGCATGGTTATTAAAAAACGAAAATGATAGCCAAAAATGTAATCTTATTAATAATTTTCCTCTGCAGTTTGCTCAATTAGGGCCAAAATTGACGAAACTACTTGAAAATATTCAAGCAAAAAATTACAACATACAAGGAATATTTTTTACCTCAGCAATAAAACGATTTTTTATTCATAAACTTTTTAAAAAGTTTATTTTAATGTCCAATTTAAAAATCGACTTCCCTCAAAATAAACGAAAAAAAATAATACAATATATGGTTTATGTAATCATTTTAATTTTTGGGGTTTGCCTATCCTTTTTGTGGTTCAAAATTTTTGAGAAACAAGCCAATATTTTAAACAAAATTCAAAATGCTACTATTTCTTATAATACTTTAAATACACTACAATTGCCCGAAAACGTTGCATTATCAAAAAAAATGGCCCTTTTAAAAGCAATTGATCAATACTCGAGCAAAACACAAACAAATCAACCTATTTTGTCCTGGTTTTTAACGCTTCCGGAAGGACAAAAAGTTCAAAACAAAGCAAAAACAGCGGTGCAAAATGCTTTGAAAAAAATGTTGTTTGATCGAGTTGTCGTGGAAGCGGAAAAAAGTTTATCAGACCCGGATACCCCGCTGATTACTTTATATAATAATTTAAAATTTTATTTAATACTTTCTAATAAGGGGCCGATAGATAAAGATTTTGTTAGCAAGCAAGCCGAAACTATTTGGCATCATATTTATCCCGATGTATCTGAAAAAGATTCTTTCTCCTATGTGCAATTAATATTCACTCAGCTTGGTCAACCGATCAAACCAAACGAAAAAACAATGGAAGCCGCACAAAACCGTTTGAAAAATTTGAATCCTTATCAACTTGCTGAAATTATTATTCGGGCTGAGGCGAATGATCAATTGTTATCGCTGAATTTTGATTCCAATAAATCCGCCGCTTCTATATTAACCTTTATTAACAAAAACGTTTACATTCCCAGCATTTATACTCAACCAGTTTTTGACCAAATTTACCCTAATGCCATAAAAAAAGCGGCCCAAATGATCTTGAAAGATAACTGGATTTTGGGGAAATCAAACTATAGCCAATTAGATGAGAAAAAATTTACCCAAAATCTTTTGGATAATTATTTAAATAATTATGCGACTGTTTGGCATAAATTTCTTTCTAATATCAATTTAATTAATTTTACTGATATTACACAATTAAATCAGGCGCTCAAAATATTGAGCAACGATGATTCTCCTCTCAAACAGTTAATAAATTTAGTCCAAACCAATCTTCCTTTTGAGGTTGTTTCTAAAGATAACACGTTAAAAATATTAAAGACGATCAACGTCAATGATCTACAAAAAGCTATCGATAATCTTCATAATTATTTTAGCCCGACAACAGTCGATAACAAAAATCCTGATGAAGCTGCTTTCAAATTAGCCAGTCTACGCGTGCGAAATGGGGGGCGAGGCGATGCAATCGAAAACTTACTTACGCAAGCTCAACTTTACCCAGAGCCTGTAAAAAGCTGGGTCTATAACTTAGCTACAAATAGTTGGCAACTTTTATTGTTTCACGCTCAAAATTATATGAATGATATTTGGACGAAAAATATATTTCCTCAATATCAAAACCAAATCGAGGGGCGTTATCCATTATTATCTACAGCTAGTACTGATATTGATCTAAAAAATTTTGATTATTTCTTTCGTTCTGGCGGGGTATTTAGTCATTTTATTCGGACTTATTTAGATCCTTTTTTACAAAATAAAAACGGAACATGGGCACTGAGTATTGTGGATGGCGCCGCTTTAAATTTATCTCATACGACATTAAATACCCTACAAAAAGCTTATAATTTGCAATATATCTATTTTAAAAATAACCGTCTCGATGTGCCTTTCACGCTAAAATTGGAAGAAATGGGCAGTAACATAAAAAGTTTGACGCTCTATATCGGAAATAAAAAAATTGTTTATCTTAATCAGCCACCTTATCAGACTGCTCATTTTTCGTGGCCAGGCGTCATCAATCCTGGATTCGTACAAGTTGTTTTTATTGATGATCAGGGGAAAATGGTCACGATAACCCCTCAAGGCCCATGGGGTTTATTTAAACTATTAGAAGGCGCTCATTCTAAGCATATTGGCAAACCGGGGCATTATTCATTAATACTCAATAAAGATGGATATGCGGCTAAATTAACTCTTGTCACTGAAAATGGTCAGAATGTTTTTTCATTAAGCAAGCTTGATGGTATACATTTGCCGGATAGCCTTCTATAAAGCGTATTATAACGTCAGTTATGGCTAACAAACACTGACGTCATTTTATAAATTTTAAATATCGCATTGTATAGGGACAGGCCGCGACCTGTCCGTACATTGACTAGCGACCTGTCTGCAAAATTTATGTTTTCAATTCGCGAACTGATACAAGAAAAAACCAGATTATTTTTAACGATCCTAGCTATCGCATGGGGGACTTTTACCATATCGAGCATGTTGGCTGTTGGCGAGGGTTTACGTGTCACGTTTCAAACAGCTGTTGCTAATGCGGGCTATAATTTATTATCCGTTATGGGGGAAGGAAGGTCATCAAAAAATTATTTAGGACAACATGCTAACCAAATCATTAATTTGCTCGAAAGAGATTATAATCTCATCAAAAAACTGCCCGAAATAGCGCAAATTTCTCCTGTCCAAAGCGTGAGAAACATAAAATTTACCTATCGAGACAAAACAAGACGAGAACCTCTCCTCGCCGTCAATAGTCAATATGCCAAAATTCATAGTATTGACATGGCCTCCGGGCGATTTATTAGCTCTTTAGATATTAAAAATCGAAGTGCGGTGATTGTTTTAGGTACAAAAACTTATGAAGACTTTTTCCCAGACAAAATTGACCCTATCGGAAAAATAATAAAATTGAACGGCAATGCATTTTTAATTATTGGTCTTATGCAGGAGAAATCGCAACTTACCGGTACTGATCAACCAGACTTTTTTACTAATTGGATACCGATATCAACTTATGAAACAGTAGCTAATCCTCAATCTATTGATAGTATTTCCATCACGTATAAAAATTCTGAAAAACTCGATATTTTAAAAAAACAAATTCAGCAGATTGTTGCTTTGAATCACCATGTTGATCCTAATGATGAAAATATTATAAATTTTTCTGATATTGCCAAACAGCAAAAAACAATTACTGACTTTTTTTTAGGACTCCAGATTTTTTTAGGTATCGTTGGCGCATTAACTTTGTTGGTGGCAGGTGTTGGCATAGCGAATGTAATGTATGCTTCAGTAACTCGTTCTACTGCTGAAATAGGGATTCGCATGGCGGTTGGCGCGAAAACGTATCAAATATTTTTGATGTATATTGGTCAATCTGTGGCCGCCACTATAATAGGAGGAATTTTAGGAATCCTTCTGACAACTATTTTTGTGGCGGGCATGAAATATCTTCCCCTGTCCGGTCGATTGATAGAAACTATAGGAAAACCTTTGCCGGTCCTTTCCTGGACTGTTGTTTTTATTGTGATTTTTGTATTGGGGTTAATCGGCTTTCTATCCGGGCTTTTCCCTGCCATGAAAGCGGCAAGTATTGATCCAGCTGAAGCTTTAATTTATGAGTGAACTATGCAACAAAAACCGTTAATTCAACTTAAAGATATTTATAAAACTTACACCACAGGGGCGGTTAGTTACGAGGCGCTAAAAGGCATTACGTTGCATATTGATTCAGGGGAATATGTGGCCATACTTGGCCCTTCAGGATCTGGCAAATCGACTTTGATGCAAATTATTGGGTGTCTTTCTACGCCTTCTTCAGGCAGCTATCTACTTGATGGTAAAGAAGTTAGCCAACTCAACCGGAATGAGCTCGCCAAAATACGCAATCAAAAAGTGGGTTTTGTATTTCAAAATTTTAATTTACTCGCTCAATTGGATATTGTTGACAATGTTGCCTTACCGCTTCTTTATCGAGGAACGGCTTTAGCGGAGAGAAGGCGATTAGCTAAAGAAATTTTAAAAAAATTAGGGCTGGAAAATCATTATAAACATCATCCTAATGAACTCTCTGGCGGGCAAAAACAGCGCGTTGCTATTGCTCGAGCGTTGGTAGCGAGCCCTGAAATTATTTTGGCTGATGAACCTACGGGTAACCTTGACACCCAATCTGGAAATGACGTGATCCAACTTTTTGAACAATTTACTTCAGAAGGAAAAACAGTGATTGTAGTCACGCATGATTTAGAAATTGCTAAGCGCGCTAAACGAATTATTCACATTCAAGACGGAAAAATCGCAAATTAACAGTGATCAAAGATGAAGAACACAAAACCTCAATTTACTCAAAAAGATGTTGAAATCATTTCAAAAGAAACGGGATTCAAAAATTATTTTCAAGTTGATATCTATAAACTTAGATTCCGGTTGTTTCTCGGCGGCTGGAGCCACATAATTACTCGCGAAGTATTTGAGCGCGGACGCGCTGCCGCTGTTCTTCCCTATGATCCCCACTTGAATAAAGTGGTATTGATCGAACAATTTCGAGTCGGCGCGTTAAAAGATGAACGAAGCCCTTGGCTTTTGGAATTGGTTGCTGGTATGCTTGATCACGATGAAACGCCAGAGCAATTAGCCAAACGCGAAGCTCAAGAAGAGGCAAACATCGAAATACTTGACTTAATACCCATTTGTAATTATTGGGTAAGTCCAGGAGGTTGTACAGAACGTACCATGCTTTTTTGTGGTATTGTGGACGCTAGCAAAGCTAATGGTATTCACGGGCTTGATGAGGAAGATGAAGATATCAAAGTCCATGTGTTTGATGTCGAGGATGCATTCAAAATGCTACACGACGGCGTTATCAATAACGCTTCTACCGTTATTGCCTTACAATGGTTAGCATTGCAAAAAAATTTAGAGGCTGCTCATTCTGTTCAAAATGAGTCCTTTACCAAATATTAGAATCTTATAATTTATGAGGCCACTTACTATGACTATTCGAGCAAAATTTATAGGCGCGGGCCACTTAAAACATGAATTTCCTCACTCAACTTGCATCGTTCCGATCAGTGTTGGACAAGAATATCATGAAGGTGAAAAATTCGAAGCCGCGATTGATCTGATCAATCGAAGTCAATTTAAGACATGTACTATTATGGTGTGCGATTTATTGCAACGTCATAATCTTCAAATTTATGATGAGAATCTGGACGATAAAACCGCCTCAGAAAAAATGGTTCAGGAAGGAAAAGCTTGGCTCGAACGTAATAATGAATATATTAATCGTCTAGAAATACCCCATTTCGTCGATACTTGGGATACTTGGTTAAAAAAAAAGTCTATCATGAGCGACGAATTTTAATCGATCAGTTTTATGAAAAAGATGATGCATGGAAAAATATTATAGACAAAACTATTGAATCTTTCTTTATTCGATTTCAAAAGAAAAACAAAGATATTAGCTATTCAAAAAATAAAGTACTAGAAAAATGTTTGGCCTATTTAAAAGAAGAAATGGTTGTAATTACACTATGGCCAAAGTTTTATCGTTATGTTATTTATCCTGCACCAAGACCTTTAGCCAGCGAAAAAAGCTATCAATATTTTAGAAAAATAAATCATCCTTATCACTCAGACCGATTAGTGCTTAAATTTATAAATTAAATATATTGTAACAAGATGATAAATTTTATTCAGATTGCATTTTTTATTAGTCTTTTGTTTGGTGCTTTACTTTTTCTTCCACAAATTATCAGGCTCGCACGAACAAAAAACTCTGAAGGTGTTTCTTTAATAACTTTCTTGGGATTTACATTAATACAATTACTAGTAATAATACATGGTTTTTATTATCAAGATAGCCTACTTATACTTGGAACTTTTTTAAGATTTCTCAGCTGTGCCATTTTAATATATTTAATCCTCTTATATCGATTCAACCAGAGTTAGTTTTTAATGTTTTGGATACGTGATACTTTAGAAACTCTATTTATGATAGGGTTATTTACTAATGCCGCGCTTTATATTCCGCAGATCATAGCACTTGTGCAATCCAAAAATTCAGAGAATCTTTCTTTGATAACATTTGGTGGAATTACATTTTCTCAACTCTTTGTCGTATTGCATAGTATGCTAGATCGTGATATTTTGCTGCTGATAGGAGCTAATGCTACGCTTTTAACATGTGGGACAGTTACATTCTTAATTATCTATTATCGATATCGAATAAAAAGAAAAATGGCCTTGGTTAAAAACTGATGAATCCGTGTTCATATTTGGAAAATTTGATATTTAAACATTTAATAGATTCTTTTTCAGGTCATATTTACTGGAAAGATTGTCAAGGCGTTTATTTGGGTTGCAATCAACAACAAGCGATTGATCTGGGTTTTAAAAGTCCAGACGATATTATCGGTAAAAATGATTTTGAAATTTCTAAAAAGGTAGGTCTTTCGGCCGAGGAAACTCAAAAAATATGGCAAAATGATCAGGAAATTATCAAAAATGTTCGAACGATTGTTAAAGAAGAGTCCGATATATGTAATGGAAAATTAATTCATTTTTTAAGTTACAAGAGCCCGCTAAAAAATGAAAAACATGAAATCATTGGCATTTTTGGTATTTCACTGGATATCACTCCGTATAAAGATTTTGAAGAGAAATCAAAAACACTTCAAAATACCGACCAGCAATATTTTCAAAATTTATTCCACAAAATCACCGGGGAAGAACATCCTGAATGTAAAGATATCAAGGAAATAGCACAAGATACTGTTGATTATTTAATGAATATTCTCAATATTATTCCCGCTAATCTTTATTGGAAAGACAAAGAAGGTCATTATTTGGGATGTAATAATAAAATATTAGAATTATATGGTTTTACAACACCGGAGCAAATTTTAGGAAAGATTTATGAAGATTTGATGGATAAAGAAACGGCTATTAGGCTAAGAAAGTTAGATCAAAATATTATGAAAAGCGGTCAAGTTAAAATTCTCGAAGAAATAGGTTACGATAGTTATGGGAATGAAGCTTTTTACTTATCACATAAAGCTCCTTTACGAGATAAAAAAGGGGAAGTTATTGGCCTCCTGGGAATTTCTTTCGATATCACGGAACGAAAAAAACAAGAAGAAGAGCTCAAGCAAACGAAATTACGATTAGAGGAATTAGAACAACACCGCCAAAAATATTTTGAAAAATTAGGTTCAAAGGTGCTGGGTTTTAAGCTTAGCAGTGACAAATCTATCGAAAAATATACAGAAGAAATGTTGTTATACTTAAAAAACATTATAAAAGTTCTACCTGGGAATATTTATTGGAAAGATAGAAAAGGACATTTCATGGGCTGCAATAAAAACGTTTTAGAGATGCATGGATTTGTCGATGAATCACAAATTATAGGAAAATCTTATTCAGAATTATTGGAAAAGAAATACTTGGCTTCTATCAAAAACATAGACCAAGAAATCATGGAATCTGATCAGCCGCAAATCTTGGAAGAAGCTGGCTTTGATAAAGATGGCAATGAGGCAGTTTATCTATCTCACAAGGTTCCTCTTCATAATTCTGAGGGTAGAGTTATTGGACTTTTGGGCGTGTCATTAGATATCACCCAACGCAAAAAAGCAGAACAAGCGCTTAAAATAGCTAAAGAAGAGGCTGAAGCTGCAAATAAGGCTAAAACGCAATTTATTGCCAATATGGAGCATGATTTAAGGACGCCTTCTGCCGGTATTTACGGTTTACTGGATCAAATGGCGAAATCAGAAAAGGACCCTGAACGTAAGAATATATTCACTTTATTGTCCCAAGCTGCCGAAAAATTATTAAATATTTATGACAGTATTTTACAGTTTACCCGCATTGAAACCGGTGACCTGCCTATTTTGGAAAAGAAATTTTCGCCTCGGGAATTAGTTAACGACATTATCGCGCTTGAAAAACCCGCAGCAATAGAGAAAAAACTTGAATTTAGCCTCACAATTGACGATGATATCCCTGACATTATTATGGGTGACCCTATACGACTTAACCGCATTTTGGTCAATCTATTGAGTAATGCCATCAAATTTACCCAAAAAGGTTTTGTTAAAGTTAAAGTTCAGCTTGCTGAAAAAATAAAACCACGGGGGGTTTTATTAAAGTTTATTGTAGAAGATTCAGGGATTGGAATCCCTCAAGATCAACAATCCCGGATCTACGAAAAATTCGTGCGCTTAGACCCTTCTAATCGTGGTATTTATCGAGGAACAGGATTAGGTTTGACCATTGTCAAACAATTTGTAAATGATTTAGGTGGTGAAATTGATTTGGTGAGCCGTGTGAGTAAAGGTTCAACATTTTCGATAGTTTTGCCGTTTAAATTATCGATACAAACTCACCCCAAAAAGGACGACTTTCAGGAATGATAAAAATTCTCATAAGCTTAAGAACAGGGAGATTCTTTTATGGCTATGAACCCCGCTCAAATTTTATTCATTGAAGATGATGATATTGCTGTACTGGCTGGAACTGCCGTATTGAAAGAAATAGACTGTGTCTTCGACATCGCTAAAACGGGAAGGGAAGCTTTGGATTACCTCAACAAAGTTCACTATGATCTCGTTCTTTGTGATTTAGGGTTACCTGACATTCCTGGATTTCAAATCGCGCGCCTTACTCGAAAAAATGAAGGGCTTAATCAATTAACTCCCATGTTCGCACTTACTGCTCATAAAGACGAACTTCATGAAAAACGCTCTATAAATTCTGGGATGACTGGTTTTTTGGCAAAACCCTTAAGAAAAGAAACCTGTCTAGCGGTGCTTCGAGATATTCAAGATAAACAAGAGTAATTAACGTCAATTATAGATAACTAAACAACTACGTTATTTTAAATTTTAAATTGCAGAATCGCTTCGATAATTTTTTTATTAGCATATATCTTTTAAATTTGAAAAAATTTTGAAAAAATAATCTAGACAAACCCAATCACTTTAGATAATATATTTTTGTTATTCTATTAATATTTCTCATCTTTAATTTTCCAACCGACCGCCATCATTTGTTCATTATTCAAATCAAAAAAATCATTATTTTCAACCCGCTGAAAAAACAAAGCTCGATAAAATTCATCGCAAACTAAACTACCTTCGTCTAAAGACGAGGGGGTTGTTTCGGGGCCGTAATTTGTTGAGCCTATAGTAAAATCGATTCACACTTTGACAAATCCACGATAGCTGTAGGGACAGGTCGCGACCTATCCTTACAATGATGCCAAAAATCCATAAAAGAGGACTAAGTTATGATAACGTATCTAGAACAATTTCAATGTTTTCAAAAAACGCTCAAAAAATTTTCAAAAAAATTTTCTTTTCCTATTAATAAATTAACAGAAAAATTGCTTGTCTTGAGCGAAAAATATGCGAATCAACTCGATGGAGAAATAAATTTATATGAAAAGAAAAATATTCAACAACAGTTTAAGAAATCCTGTTTGGCAGTGATCTGTAATGCAGACCGGCCAAAGTTTTTTAAAAATTTATTTGCGGACAATAAACGATCAAATACAAACTTAGCATCATTTTTGCTTGAATTAGATCAGCGATTCGGTGTTAAAAGTACTTATCAACATTGGTTTAGCAATATTCCTTCATTGTCGTCATCCAATCAACAATCCCCTCAAGAATACACTGATTGTTATGTTTGTGACCGATTAGAAAACTTTTTTATGAGTCAGGATGGATACAGCACACTCTCTTACTATTTTTTAAGTGTTTTTATGCTGACCAATTTTTTAAACCATATATTATCCGGTAGAAAAATAACTTTAACAGAAAAAGATTTAATTAAAATAGAAAACCAATTTAATGATATACGGCAGACAGTCAAAATCCGATTAACAGTTGATCAATTATCGCGTCATCTCGAATGGGTACGCCACAATGCCGATGTAGAAACTCAAAAATTATTTTACAAAAAATACCAATCATACCTCGATAGCTTCAACGCTCATTTTGATGAAGAAGGGAAACCTATTTATGTAGTGCAAAACAACCATTTAATTATATCAGCACAAGTCTTTGCTATATGTTCGATACCCCCAAAAAAACCATTTATTTTGCGTTGGGATCGACGTTTTCAGTACCGCATAGCTCGAAAGATGACGGTATTTAATATGGTATATCAAGCAGCCTCTAAAAGATTAGAAAAATTGGATAAAGATTTAGCTAAATTAAAAACCATAAATCCCCATGCCGAATTATTAGAGCTTATGAGGGATCTTGATAAAGAATGTTGTTTCTTAGAGAAACAATATCAATCTCAGAATGTGTTTCCGAGCAAAAAACTTTGGTTTTATCCAGGTAGCAGGAAACTTGTGCACGTACATCAAATGTCGCTGCTTGACACACTATATTCACACTATCAAAAAATATCTAATATTGCAGATTCCATAGCAGATAGATTTGATCAACTGAAATCAGACCTGGGCAAGCAAAGTTGTCTGAAAGAAATGAAAAAAAAATATCGGGATATTAAAAAATATCTCATGCTTTATAAAGGAAGAGCCGATCTTTATCATGAGAAATTCTCAAAAGTGTTACAAAATAAACAAATCCATATGAGAAGTATGAAGGAAAGTAAAAAAATCGAGAAAACTTCCTCAAGTGCAATAATTTATGAAAAATTAAACATAAAGGAAAAATCTTCTAAGCATACAAAAAAACCAGAAACTGGTTCACCAAAAGATAAAAAAATGAATTTAAATGAATTGGCAAGGCATAAATTACATGCATTAGAAAGATTAGCAGGATGCCATGCATTAGAGGCAGCCGAATTCAGTTTATTATGTACATTCGGACAAGAAAACATGTTTCAATCTGTATCGTTTCGAAATGATCTACATCTACGATTAAAAAAAGAATATTTAAAAATTATTAAAAATATCAAAAAAAAACCAGAACATTTTCCAGATCGAGAAACATATTTATATCAACTTTCAAAATATTTGCAAAAAGTAGCTGCGAAATATGCTCAAGATTTTTTTGCTTGGTTAAATAGTGCTGAATTTTCTTTCATAATAAAAAAAATTTTCCACGACCATTACCAAGAAATATGTAAAAAATTAGAGCCAGTTATTTTAGATAATTCAGAAAACGCGGATAAAAATTTAGAAACGTTGATGAAACTCAATTCCAAAAAATTAAAAAGGATAAACAGAGAAATAGACAAACAAAAAATAAAATCTGTGATGGAAAAAATGAAAATGGCCCTGGTTTATAAAATAGCTTCAGAAAAATGCAGATATGCAATGGACATTACCCCGCTAAAAGAAAGAAATTCTTGCGAAGATAAGGGGCACATTCTCAAATAATACGTTTGAAATACACTTATTTTTATAATGAATTTCCTAGCGGTTCGCCGTGAGTTTTTTTATTTATCACTAAGAAGGCAAAAGCAATGTATCAATTATATATAGATAGAAACTTTCGAAGGAAATTATGCCAATGTATTGAAGATTTTATTATCAGAGAAGGGCTTGAAGATATAGAGAAAACCTTAAGATCGAAAAGAGGCCCTACTCTAGACCCTAGAGAGGCAGCATTCGTGAAACACCAAATTAAATGGTGTCGAAACTTACGTTTTATGATTGTAAAACAGAGAATGGGCGGAAGCTCATTTCATACAAGCGCGGAATTAGCCAAGGCGATACAAAAATATGGTGAGGAACAATTGAGAATATGTTTTCGGTTATCCGGCTGGAGAAGACTGGGACGATATAGAAGAGCGAAGGGGATGGTCAAATCCATAAATGACATCATTGATCATGAATTAACCAAGGCTTCAAGTCGAGAGGTTAAAGAACGTGATCATGCCGTGCTAGAGCTACGTCAAGAGATTAAAAACTTTCAAAAAGCAATTGATATCCTTACAAATAAATCTAAAGATACCCAATATCTTAAAAAACTATTAAATAGCAAAAAAAGGCTGCATGAAAAATTAGTAAAAACTGAAGAAAAATTAGAGGAAAATAAATTTTCAACTTTAATAAAAGAAGAAGAAATACACGCGTTAAAAGAGGAAAACACCGAATTACAGATTCAATTAATGGAAAAACTAAAAAGAGAAGAAGCGTTAGTGGTTGAGGTCAAGACACTTCGAGAGAAAATTATACCGAAAATGGGGAAACAGATGCGCGAAATGGAGCGAGACAGGATAAGCGACAAAAAAGAGATGAATAAAGTTATTACTAATTTAGTAGAAGAAATAAATAAACTGAAAAAAAGAACTCATAAATCAGAATCGAGCAAAAAAAGACCACGACACAAGTAGGGGCTGTTGGGATCTGCCAAATTGTCATCCTGAACTTGATTCAGGATCCAGTAAAATCAAAGACTTATAGTCTTTGATTTTTTAAA
>JAFGHQ010000060.1 GCA_016930035.1 Gammaproteobacteria bacterium
CTCATTTTCGTCTCCTCATTGTTTCATCTTAGTACTTGATCATGATACAATTTTGTCAACGAATTAGGTAACTTTTACAAGGATGACGAGGTCTGGATCCTGAATCAAGTTCAGGATGACGAGGCCTGGATCCTGAATCCAGTTCGGGATAACAATTTGTCAGGTCCCAACAGCCCCATTCTTTACCGCGTAGGGGCGGGAGGATCCCCGCTCGTTCAGATAAAATAAGTGTAGGGGCGCGGTTCTCGCGCCCGCCAGCAATGGGCGGAAAAATACACGCCCGTGTGGCCCCGTGGAGCGATTACGAAAAGTCCTTGTGAGTTGGCTATTTTTATTAGAGAATGCTTCTTCTTTGCGATCGGGGCTTTTGGGTCTTCACCTTAGTTTTTTAAAAAAATTAAGGCGAGGGCCAAAAATGCACTGATCTTCCTTAAGAGCCCAATGCATAAAATTCAACTGCGGCGGGTATATTAATTCAGAAGAGGAGATTTACTCTTATGTCTTGTACAAGAAAACTAAAAATTGATCCTAATAAACCAGTTCCGAGTGATATTGAAATCGCTCAATCTATAGAGCCTATGCCTATTCGAAAAATTGCTGAAGATTTAGGTTTGTCTGAAACAGAATATAATTTATATGGACAATATGAAGCAAAAGTCCATTTATCCGTACTCGAAAAATTTAAAAATCGGCCCAATGGAAAATATGTCGATGTCACCGCAATAAGCCCAACCCCGCTAGGAGAAGGCAAAACCACTACCACAGTTGGGCTAAGCCAAGCAATCGGCGCGCATCTCGGCAAAAAAGTTTTTACCTGTATTCGTCAACCTAGTTTAGGCCCTGTATTTGGGATCAAAGGAGGAGCTGCAGGTGGGGGCTATAGCCAAATTATCCCAATGGAAGATTTCAATCTTCATCTAACGGGAGACATGCACGCCGTCACAGCTGCGAATAATTTGCTGGCTGCTGCAATCGACATACGTTATTTTCATGAATCCACGCAAACAGATGAACAATTATTTCATCATCTATGCAAATTTGGTGGAAAAGAGGCTCCTTATTTCACGCCTATCATGATCAAACGACTCAAAAAATTGGGGATCAATAAAACGGATCCTAATGAATTAACACCTGAGGAAATCAAGCGTTTTGTGCGTCTTGATATTGATCCAGAGGCAGTCACTTTCCGACGCGTGATTGACATTAATGACCGTTATTTGCGAGGCATCACTGTTGGAGAAAGTCCTGGCGAAAAAGGTTATACGCGCAAAACGGCCTTTGATATTTCGCCTGCTAGTGAGATTATGGCTATTTTGGCACTTGCTACTGATTTAGCTGATATGCGCGAACGTTTAGGAAAAATCGTCATTGGAACCAGTAAAAGTGGAGAACCTATTACGGCTGATGACTTAGGTGTTACTGGTGCTTTAGCTGTTTTAATGAAAGATGCGTTAATGCCTAACCTTATGCAAACCTTAGAAGGGACTCCTGCATTTGTTCATGCAGGTCCATTTGCCAATATAGCTCATGGGAATTCTTCCATTATCGCGGACAAAATTGCGCTCAAGTTGGTTGGATCTGATGGTTATGTGATTACTGAATCAGGTTTCGGTGCTGACATGGGTATGGAGAAATTTTTTGACATCAAATGTCGTTACAGTGGTCTCATTCCCGATGCTGTTGTTTTGGTCACAACTGTGCGTGCACTCAAAATGCATGGTGGCGGTCCTAAAGTCACTCCCGGTCAGCCGCTTGATCCGGTTTATACAGAAGAAAACTTAGAACTTGTTGAAAAAGGCTGTGCTAATTTGATTGCGCATATTAAAAATGTCAAACAATTTGGAATGCCTGTTGTTGTCGCCATCAATAAGTTCAAATACGATACGCCGGCTGAAATTGAAATGATTCGAAAAACAGCTATTGCTACTGGTGCTGAAGATGCCGTTATTGCAAACCATTGGGCACAAGGGGGTGCCGGTGCGGTTGAATTAGCCAAAGCTGTCGTTGCGGCTTGTGAAAAGCCTCGTCATTTCAAACTCCTTTATCCACTTGAAGCAAGCATTAAAGAAAAAATTGAAACGATTGCTACCCAAATTTATGGGGCAGATGGCGTCACTTATTCACCTGAAGCTGAAAAAGCGATTGAAAAATATACCAAAGCAGGTTTTGGAAACTTACCCATTTGTATGGCCAAAACTCAATACAGCTTGGCTGGAGATCCAAAACTCGTTGGAGCTCCTAAAGGCTTTATGCTGCCGATCGCAGATGTCAGAGCCAGCGTTGGTGCCGGATTTATTTTCCCATTAGTTGGCACAATGACTACAATGCCAGGGCTGCCAACAAGACCAGGCTTCTATGACATTGACCTTGATCCTAAAACTGGAAAAGTTATAGGATTGAGCTAAGCTAATTAACGTCAATTTATGCTAATAAGGGTCGCATATATGCGACCCTTACAATCCTCGACAAGTTCGGGATGACACATGGGCAAATCCCAACAGCCCCTATACTAAAATCTGTTATACTCAAAACCATGTCTACTCTAAGAATCTTACTTAAAAACGAGCAAGCCACTTTAGATTTTGGAGCGCGTTTAGCCGAAACGATCGGCCCCCCATGTATAGTTTTCTTACATGGTGAACTGGGTGCGGGGAAAACAACTTTGGTGCGTGGATTTCTACGTGCATTAGGATATACAGGACAAGTGAAAAGTCCCACTTATACACTTGTCGAGCCTTATAAAATCGCTGATAAACAAATCTACCATTTTGATTTATACCGGCTAGAAAATCCTGAAGAACTCGAATTGATTGGCGCACGCGATTATTTTCAAAATGCTATTTGCTTTGTGGAATGGCCGGAAAAAGGCAAAAATTATTTGCCAAGCCCAGATATAGTATGTTATTTGGACTTTAAAAATTCAGGACGTGTATTAAAATGTGAAAGTAAATCCAAAACGGGGGAATATATAACTAACGTTATTTTAAAACCATGCAGCTCTGATTAAAAAATGAATTTACGAACTCAACTTAAAAAATATCCATTACTGGTCATCGTTATCTTATCAACGCTTGCGTTACCTATTTTTGCGCTTTCCTCTAAAATTACTGGTCTTCAAATCACAACGGTGCATGATCACCCTCATATCACATTTCAATTAACGGCTCCTTTTACTTATCATGTTTTTACTTTATCGAGTCCAAGCCGTTTAGTGGTAGATTTCGATCAAGTCAGAACAACGACTCATTTAGAGCGGAATTTTTCAAAATATAACCTCATCGAAAATATTCGAAGTGCCCTACATCATCAACATGGATTGCGTGTTGTTTTTGATCTTAAACGTGATTTTAATCCCAAATATTTCACATTAAAGCCCCAAGGAAAATATAAATATCGACTGGTTATCGACTTGCTTTCTCCTGCCCAAAAAGCCACTACGCCTAAAAAAATTCCCGAAAAAACAACAACGCTGACCCCGGTGAAATTTAAACCAAAACCACTTCGAAATGTGGTCGTTGTCATTGATCCAGGACACGGGGGGAAAGATCCGGGGGCCACAGGCTCTTTAGGGACTCATGAAAAGGCCGTGGTGTTAGCAATTGGTAAAGATCTCTACAACTTACTCAAAAAACAATACGGCATTGATCCTCGACTAACGAGATCCGGTGATTATTTTGTGCCACTTCGTGGTCGATTACAATTAGCCAGGAAAGGTATTGCGGATATGTTTGTTGCGATCCACGCAGATGCCTATCGAGATCGCTTTGCTGAAGGAAGTTCTGTATTTGCGCTATCAGAACGCGGGGCAACAAGTGAAGCAGCAAGATGGCTCGCACAAAAAGAAAATTATTCTGAATTGATGGGCGGCGTAGATCTCAGTGACAAAAGTTACATGTTACGCTCTGTCTTAATAGATTTATACCAAACTGCAACAATTCGGGATAGTTTACAATTAGGTCATTATGTTTTGATGGCTTTGGGGCACATAACACAGCTGCACCACAACTTTGTCGAACAAGCTCCTTTTGTGGTTCTGAAATCTCCTGATATACCTTCTATTTTAGTCGAAACAGGATTTATTTCAAACCAATCAGAAGAACGAAAACTACGAAGCGCGTGGTATCAGCAGAAAATAGCCCACGCTTTGATGATTGGAATCGTCGATTACCTGAACCACTACCCACCACCCAATACATTTTTAGCCAAACAAAAAGAACGTTGATTAGGATAATTAAGTTGTAATGTTGGGTTGGGATTGTTGGGTTGCCCCCGCACCACACAAGTGGGTGCGGGGTTAACCCAACCTACGTTTTGGCAAATTGCCAATCTATACAAGCATCGCGACCTGTCCTGCGTATAGCTCGTAGAGCGAAGAAGTGCCTGTCCGCCATAGCACAAGGATGTGCGAAGGCGGGAGCAATACCGCAATTTAAAATTTAAAATTTTATAAAAATTTTTCATTCTTAATTTTTAATCCTTAATTTTTAATTCTTAATTTTTAATTAATATCCCTTGGCTCCTCTTTCGCGGATTTTTGTGTTTAATGGATTTACAAAGACATATTTTCTGCCTTTAACGGTAGCTAAAACTTCCTCAACAGCCTTGATAACACGATCTTGTTCTTTGTAACTCATGGAAGGGAAAAGTGGTAAGCTTACCAAGCGGCTAGCCGCTAGTTCTGCGTCAGGCAAATATCCCGGTAAATAATTATAATAATGTTCATAGTAATGAAATAAATGAATCACATCATAATGAAATTCGGTTTCGATATGATAAGTTTTCATGATGGTGATAAATTCATCACGTCCTAAATCCGTCTTGTCAGCGTTGATTAAAATATTAAAACTGTGCCATGCATGTTGGAATGAATAAGAAGGAAATTGGAGCAATTGTATGGCTGCTATGTTTTTCAGTTTTTCTTGATAACGAAGTGCTAATTTTGTGCGTTTTTCCGTGTTTTTTTCCATATTTTCAAGTTGATCCATTCCTATAATAGCTTGAATATCCGACATATTATATTTATATCCAACCTTCTCGATATCGTAGCTTTGTCCCTCATATCGATACCGTGATTCCGTATCCATGCCATAAAAACTTCCCACCGCTATCTGTTTGGCTAATTTCTCATCACGTGTCATGACACAAGCGCCACCGTCAACTGTAATTTCTTCGTCTGCCCCAAAACCCAACACCACGATGTCTCCCGCATGGCCAATCTCTCGGTTTTTATATCGAGCACCCAAAGCATTAGAAGCATCTTCAATAACGCGTAAATTATGGCGTTTAGCTAAATCATAGATAGGATCTAAATCTACCGGCAGGCCCGCTAAATGTATGGGTAAAATAGCCCGTGTATTTTTATTGATTTTCGACCGAATTTGTTCCACATCAAAACTAAGCGTCTGCGGATTGATATCGATAAAAATAGGCCTGGCTCCAGTCAATGCGATGGCATTTGCTGCTGCAGGAAAAGCTAAAGGGGTGGTAATGATTTCATTTTTATATTCGGGGTCTAAAAGAGATCGTAATATCAAATGCAATGCTGCGGCGGGTGATGCAACAGGAACGACATGAGGCATTTTAAAGTGATTTTTTAAGAGGGTCACAAACTGTTCAACATACTGACCTCGCGCCGACTCATTTTCTTTCAAACATTGATTGACTTGCTGAATAGCTTTTTGAGTGATTGCAAGTTTTGCGACAGGAATAAACGAGGATCGCGTTTTAGTGAGGGGCATAAAAACCTCCTTAATTATACGGACAGGTCGCGACCTGTCCCTACAGCACAAGGGGCGCAAATCTGCGCACCATAAAAACTATTACCTTTTATATTCAAAAATTTTCACAACCTTTTGCACACCATCCGTATGTCGTGCAATATCAACTGCTATATCTGCTTGATTTCTATCTACAATGCCCATTAGAAATACGGTTCCATCTTCTGTGACGACTTTAAACTGACCCGATGCTAAATTTTTGGTTGCAAGAAACTTGGTCTTTACTTTGGTGGTGATCCATGAATCACTTGTCCGCGTTAAGGCCGAAGTAGGTCCTTCAATTGTCATTTCATTATAAATGCGTCGGGCTTTAGGTGCTGCACTTTTTGCGATATCAGAAATTTGATCTTTTAAGCCCTGATTGGGAGCTTGACCCGCAATTAAAACGATTTGACGATAAACTGCAACAGCCACATGACATTGTGTTTTAATATCTTCCTCATTTTGTAATTGGGTTAAAATTTGATGGCTGATTTTTTCATCTAACATCAAAGATTGAACATTACGACGATCATAAACCATCGCAGTACCTGCTGCGCCGATAGCAGCTCCACCAACCGCAACAACGCAGCCTTGAAGCATTAAAGCCATTAACAAACTTAAAAAAATTTTTTGTTTCATAATACCTTCTCCATTATTTATCCAAACAACATCTCATCAATTAAATCACATAATGTATGAATCACTAAAATGTGAACTTCCTGAATACGCATGGTGCGATTTGCAGGAACACGAATTTCTATATCCTTTGGGCTCAATACAGAAACCAATTTTCCACCATCTTTTCCTGACAATACGACAACAGGCATTTGTTTTTCATGAGCAACCTCAACCGCTTTAATGACATTTTCTGAATTGCCACTTGTCGAAATTGCAAATAACAAATCTCCTTTTTGCCCAAAAGCCCGTACCGGTTTGACAAAAATTTGGTCAAAATGATAATCATTGCTAATGGACGTAATGGCAGCAGAATCCAGCGTTAAAGCAATTACAGGCAAATTTCTTCTTTCCCGCTCTAATCGATTAATCATCTCGCTGGCAAAATGTTGAGCATCACAAGCAGATCCTCCATTCCCACAAGCTAAAATTTTACGATCATTTTTGATGCATGTGACCATTATATCGGCAGCGCGCGCGATAGGTTCAATGAGCGTATCCATAGCTGCTACTTTAGTTTGGATACTCTCAGTAAAGTGGTTTTTAATTCGCTGTGTTATCGTCATTTATTCATTCTCAAATGCGTGTTTAATCCAAGAAAAATCAAATTTCCCTTCCTTGAAAGTGGCCGACACAATATCAAACCGACAAGAAACTTTATATGTCAAATGATTGATAAGCAAATAATATTCAGCCGCTCGTATAATTTTCTGTTGCTTGGATCGAGTGACACTTTCTAGACCCGTTCCATAAGACAAATTGGACCTCAGTCGAACTTCTATAAAGACAAGTATTTTACCATCGCGCATGATAAGGTCAATTTCACCTAAACGACAACAGTAGTTACGTGTTATTAACTTGAGCCCTTGTTTTTTCAAATACTCACAAGCACCATCCTCGGCCTTTCGCCCCAAAACATGAGGTTGATAATTATTATTCATCTTTTTGCCCCGCAAAAAATGACCGTGTCATCCAAAAACGCTGCGCGTTTTGAGCGCAAAGCGCAAAGCGCCGTTTGCGGCGCAGGATGACGGAGCCTTCAGCCCCTCACACACACCTCCACCAAGGAGCGAAGGGAAAAATGGCGGGGCTGGGTCTTTTCCGCCTGATACAGGCGTTAACGAGCACCGCAGGGAGATTAGGA
>JAFGHQ010000061.1 GCA_016930035.1 Gammaproteobacteria bacterium
CTCATTTTCGTCTCCTCATTGTTTCATCTTAGTACTTGATCATGATACAATTTTGTCAACGAATTAGGTAACTTTTACAAGGATGACAAATGGGCAGATCCCAACAGCCCCTAAATCTACCTATGGTCAGAACGGAGTGATCCAAATGTTATCGAAAATTTTATTGACGATTTTATCGCTTTTTTTATTGTGGTATTTGTGGCGGATTTATCAAAGAAATCCCCAAATGTTCTCAAGAGAAAATTGGGGTAAGAGTTTTTTTACGATGGGGGTTTTAGCTTTGATCTTGATAGGGGTTATCGCTATTTGTGTTTTCTTTTTGAGAAGTTATGGGCATTAGTCATATCGGGCGATTTTTTTGTTGCCGACAGAGTCGGAAAAATTCTTCATCACGTCTTCTTTTTTCTTCGGGATGATATCTTAGAAAAGTTCTTACTCGCCAATATTCGTTTCGTTTTTTACGTAATTCATCTTTAGTAAGACGATGTCTCATTTTTGATTCCTCTTTTTTTTGTTACCATTCAATCCATGCGGGGATAAGTGGAAAATATAACCCAAAATGCATGTTTTCTGAAAATATTTTTTTTAAGGCCTTGGCATAAATGTGTAATTGCTGTTGGTGTTTTTGTTTTTCTTGATCTAAAAATTGGTCTAAATCATTCCCTTGATAATGAGTTGTTTTGTAATCAATAATCCAACGTTCACCATCCTCGTCTATCCAGGTTCGGTCAATAATAACATGCTGTATTTCATTATTTTCAGAAGTCGAAATTGCTAGCTCGGATTGAGCGTTTTGATGATTTTGCAAAATCCAGCGACCGCGAGGATCTTTTAAAGTATTTTGAAGGGCTTTTTGAATGCTTAAAATCGCTGGTTCTATTTGTGTGGGTAAAATGCCTTTTTGTTTTAAAATATTTTCCCAATTGTTGGTGCAATTGGATATTTTACGATCATCCCAATTTTCTATGCCATCTTTGCTTATTTGTTCTAGGATTTGATGAATGAAAGTTCCAACAATTTTAGAATAGGGAGAATGGATGATTTGTATATTTTTTGTAAGGACAGGTTGCGACCTGTCCTTACTAGGACCAAGTAGCGATCTCTCCATTTGAAATGGGGGTTCACTTGGTGTTGGGTATCGAGAGAGGAAAATGTTGTTTGGTTGGGGTATTGCTGTTGGATCCGGATCTTCGCTTTTGGGTACTTCTGTTAAAAACAATCGTTTTTTAGCGCGCGTAGTAGCGACATAAAACAATCGTTGTTCTTCCAGTTTACTTTGTTCCGATTCTTTTTGGGCTAAATATTGGTAAATGGCTTCGGATTCATTTTCGGCGGGTTTGATAGGAGCTAATATTAATCGTTCAGTTTGATGGGATTCTATTTCTTTTTTCCATAACAAAAGTTGAGGTTCTTTGGGTTTGGTAGCACGATTAAATCCGGGGACAATGACCGTATCGAATTCTAATCCTTTAGACTTGTGGATCGTCATCATTTCTAATTTGTTTTTTGGGAATGTTCTGTCAGAAGAAGCAAAAAGTGTTTTTAATTTTTTTTCCAGTGCTGCGAGATCAGCAGCATCGCGTTGGCGGTCGTATTGATCTAAGAGGTCAAAATAAGCTTTTGCATCATCGAGATCCGTAAGATGATGGACGCAAGTGGGGCCATTCAAAGCAACCCACGTATCTTCAATGAGTATTCGTAAATTTTTTGATCGTCGCTCATCAATCGCTTTTTGAATGATCGTATAAAATTTCAGTAAACGATTCTGGCTATCCTCAGATAATTTTTCGTAGAGTTCCGGTTGTTGAATGTTAGCAAGGATGGTGTTTTTCAGGTCAATTTGAGCGATGAGATGAAGGTCTTTCAAAGTCAAACCGCACCAAGGCGCTCTTAAAATAGCCAACCAGGCGATTCGATCGGCAGGATGCAGGAGCGCTTTAGTCAAGGCGAGTAGATCTTGAATAACCGGTCGGAAGTAAAGTTTATCCATTTCTATCGCTTGATAAGGAATGTTTTTTATACGAAAGTTTTCAAAAATGTGTTTGGCATGATCTCGAGCTTTGACGAGTATGGCGATAGTATCATTTGGAAATTTCTGCTGTAAGGTTGTGACCAAGTCTGAGATATATTCGGCTTCACTTTCCCTATCTTGGAATTGAAGTGTTTCGGGTTTCTCATTTGTTAAGGAACTGGATTCATGTTTATCAGGGAGCGGTATTTGCATCGAATGATAAGTAACCGCTCCATTAGCTACGTCTTCTTTTTTGGGGAAAATAGTCGGAAATACTTCATTAATCCAATGGATTAATGATGCAGTCGCTCGAAAATTCGTCGAAAGTTTAATGGGGATCAGTTGGATAGTATTAATGCCCTCATGTTGGGCGCGCAAAAATAATCCGACTTCCGCATTTCGGAAGCGGTAAATGGATTGCATGGGATCGCCTACTAAAAATAATGTGCGTCCATCAACGTTTTCCCATCCTAAAGTCAGTTTTTTTAATAAGTTAAATTGAGCAATAGAAGTGTCTTGAAACTCATCCACTAAAAGATGCTGTATTTTATAATCCAACATGAGCGCAAGATCGGTGGGTGCTTCGATTGAACCCAGAGCCTTTAGCGCGGCCTCGCTGACTTCAATAAAATCTACTTCTGAATGAGCTTGAAACACTAATTTGAGTTCTGCAACAGCAATGGGTAAAAGATGCATGAGCGCTTTGAGTACTTGCCATTGGGGTTCTGTATATTGAACCGGCGGCACATTTCGTAAATTGATTAGCGCAGATAAAAAGTTGGATTCATGATGCAACGCTTCAAGCAAGTTTTCCATTCGCATCTTTTGTTCTTTTAAAAAAGCTTTTTCTTCTTTATTTTTAGCCGAAGCAGGGGAAGGGAAACCTTGTCGTTTATCCACGGTTTTTCGCAGTGTATTTTGGTTAGTAAATAGCCAATCAGCGATGGTTTTCCAGACGGTGTCAGGAAAGGAGTAACCTAAGGTGTCAGACACGGTGGTGTCTGACACCTGTCTTCCTGACGCCGTATGACCCGTTATGTTCAGGGCGAATTCAGCAAGCGAAAGTAATTCATCCAATAAAGATGGTGTCAGACACCCCTGTGTCTGACTCCTTTTATGAGGTAATGTATCATAAAGGTCTTTTAAGGCATCTTGAGTGATTTTAAGTAGATTTTGTTCAAGATGTAAACGGATGGTGTCAGACACTTCTGTGTCTGACACCGTTGACATCAATTGCACAATATCTTCTAGCCACTGATCTCGTTTTTTCAACATGTTGACGAGCAAGTTTTTTACTTGATCCAGTCGGTTATCTAAATGTAATAGTAGTACTTCAATATCAGCGGCAATTTTATTCGAGTCATGCAGATGTTGTAATAAATTGCTGGTAGCCTGCTCGTAAAGCGTATCAGGATTTTCAGTGATTTTAGGTGATACGCCAAAACCGGATAAAATAGGGGTTTGTTTTGTGAGCGCAGTGCAAAAGGCATCAATGGTTTGAATACGGAGACGGTTAGGATTTTCTAATAGATTCCAGTTATGTTTTTTATCTTGCTCCAAGACTTTTCGAGCTAAATCGTTAGTCTCAATTTGGGGGTCTTCATGTTGGGAACAAGTTTCTATCGCTTCGATAATACGATTACGCATTTCACTAGCTGCCTTGCGAGTAAAAGTAATCGCCAAAATTTCTTCCGGATTTTTAACGAGAGAAAGTAACGTCAAAAAACGATTGGTTAACAGTGTTGTTTTTCCAGAGCCTGCAGGCGCTTGTACGATAAAGGATTGTGTGGGATCAAGAGCTAAGTTGCGGGCTTGTTGATCGGGTAATTCGTTTTGCATTTTACTTGTTTTTTGCAATTTTCGATTGGATAAATTGTTTAATTTTACCCCAATAGGCATCGTTCGCAACCTGAAGAATATCGTTATGCCCAGCTCCATCGACCCAGAGATAATCTTTGGGTTCATTAGCGGCTCGATAGATTCTTTTGCCATGCCAGAAAGGAATGACTTCATCTTGTGTTCCGTGTACCACGAGTACAGGACAGTGAATTTTTTTAATTTTTTTAAGATTATTATATTTATCAAAAGGGAGGAGCGGAAATTTTGTGACGACTCGAAAAGCAGAAATAAAAGGAGCCTCAAGAATAAGACCAGCGGCAGGATGGAGTGTGGCTAGTTGGATAGCTACGGCTGCCCCGATCGATCGGCCATAAATAATAATGCGATTGGCCGGAATATCTAAAGCTTTAGTTAAGTAATTATAAGCGGTTTCTGCCGATTGATAGACACTTTTTTCAGTAGCTATTCCTTCACTCGTTCCGTAGCCGGGATAATCATAAGCTAAAACAGAAAAATCGCGATAAAGCCATTCATGAAAAATGCTATAAAGACTCCCAATATCTTCGGCATTACCATGGCTCATTAAAACGATATATTTTACTTTTTTTTCAGGGTGTAGATACACGGCAGAAATAATATCTCCACCTTTGGTTTTTAATTTTAAAATCTGTTTAGAATCTTGATAAGTAGAAACAGCGGGGAAAAAGATGAATCGATCGGTAAAAAGATAAATCGCGGCGATGAGAAGAAGAACGGTAATGAGCGTATAGATCATAAATTTCATAACAATTATAAGGGGCGCAGATTCGCGCCCCTTGGGGGAAATAAGAATCCTGTGTGACAACAAAATAACGAATTATTTATTTATTGTTCGGTTCTTCAAGACGTCTGACAGATTCATTAGCCCCACCGCGGGTTCCCGCCACAACCGTCTTCTCATTAATTTCAGGTCTTTTTTCTTCTGTTACTTGATAAGTTTCATTACCGCTTAACCCATCTTCCGTCGTGTAATTAGTAAAAGTACTTCCATTATCGGTACTTTCAGATACACCACTATCAGTTGCGGCAACAATATCGCCGCTATCATCAGCGACAACATCGGACACGTTGTTGCTTATTATGCCGCTATTAGCAACGGTATGGTTATTAAAAGTGGTTCCATTATCCGTGCTGATTGATACGCCACCGGGTTGATTGATAGGATCCAGTGCATTGGTACTTGTAGCCACGTACACATCATTTCCTTCTGTATCGATGTTGTTAGTGATATTGCTGCCAAGACCATCAGCTATTGTACGGGTTACCCAATGAGCGCCATAATCGTTGCTAATAGATACCCCTCCAATTTGTAACGGTGCTAAAAGATTAGGGGCGGTGGCAACATAAATATCCTGATTGTTATCACTTGTATCAAGATTGTTTACGACATTGCTGGCTATGCCAAGGTTGTTACCTGTCCAAACGATATTGGACCAACTGCTTCCATTATCTGGGCTGAGAGATAATCCACCGGGGTTTGCACCAAAAGGTTGTGTGGCGGCGTAGAGATAGCTGTTTATAGAAAATACACCTTTAACAAAATTACTACCCAAATTTGGAGTGGTGTAGTTTGTCCATGTTAGCCCGTCATCAGGGCTTTTAGAAAGACTTCCTACCCCAGTGCCTGAGTTGAAAGTTGCCGCAAGAATTTCCCCATTTTTTATATGGACGTCAGCAATGATATTAGCAGGTAGGTTTGTTCTTTCCGTAAAAGTTTGGCCCCCATCATTGCTAACAAATAAGCCATCTTTATCTGTCCCGGCAAGTATTTTATTTCCTAGCTCGAAAACGCTCAGTACTTTTTCTTCGCCTAAAGCTTTGCTTGTTGCAGGGTTGTATTTTGTCCAAGTAGTGCCTCCATTATCACTTTTATTAAGCCCTCCACCAACAGTTGCAGCAAAAATATTGTTTTCTGAGTCAACAAAAACGTCACTAATAAGGTTGCTACCTAATCCATTGGTCGTTGTGTAGTTTGTCCAACTAGCCCCATTGTCGGTACTGATCGATAATCCATTGGCAGTTGCAGCATAAATGTTGTTGCCAACGGCATACACACTACTAACAATGGTACTGCCAAAATTGGGGGTTGTTGGGTTAGTGTAGTGTTCAAGCCATGACGTACCCCCATCACGGCTGATATATAAACCGTTATTGTAAGTGGCTGCATAAACATTATTTCCTGAAGCAAAAATACCCCATATTACTTTACCAGCAAGGGCTGCGGGATTAGTCCAAGTCGCGCCATTGTTGCTGCTAATGGAGACGCCATTATTGGTGGCGGCGTAAATTTTGCCGGCCGCTGAAAAAACTTTGTTCACAAAACTATCGGCTATACTGTCTGGAGCAGCTGTGTGCACATGATTTACCCAGTTCAGACCCTTATTAAGGCTAACGGCTAAGCCGTTACTCGTTGCAGCATAAAAAGTATCTCCGACTGCAAAAGTCCCCAAGACTTGGTCACTACCTAACCCATTGTTGGTATTGTGATTCGTCCAGTTGGCACCCTTATCTAAACTAGTTGAAAGCCCACCTTCCGTAGCAGCTAATATCGTGTCGCCTTCTGAAAAAGCATCCCAAACATAGTGCATACCAAGACCGTTACCTGTTGTGTAAGTTCGCCATGAGTTTTCATCAGTAGTGCTTTCAGCCAGTCCTACAGGCGTAGCTGCGATAACATTTTTTGTGGCGGGATCAACGTAAGTAGCAATGACTTCATCGGCAGGAAAATCTCTATAAGAAGATTTATTATAAGGCAGGGCAATAAATCGACCTTGATCAAATGCAACGGTTTGAATTTCTGTATCAGTAGCTTCTTGCCCATTTAGGGTGAATGTTAAGTCAGTATTTTTTCCGCGAGCTAATGGATGGCCGTTTTTAAGTTTCTTTTGGGTAGCTAATTCTAAAGGTTTATAAGTGTAAATATATTCACAGCTTCCATTTGCGGGTATGGATCCGCTCATACAAGAGCCGCCCGTGAAAGTCACTGCCGGATCAGGAGATAATGCTCCCAGGCCTGTTATAACACTTGAAGTTAAATTTTTAAGGGTTACTTTTCCAGTCGATACGAAATCATCATTCACGCTGTTTTGAGTGGAATGGGCTCCAGGTGAGTCCGCATATGCGGTTACATAATCATCTGTTTGCGTGTTATCAACTTCAATAGGAGACGGTACAATTTGTATGTGATCAGTGAGAGGGTAACGCCCGTCATAGTTAATAACTAAATCTTCCGAAACACTGGTTGGAATGGGAAAATTATAAGTGTAAGTTAACTGGCAAGTTTGTTTAGAAGCAAGGCTCGATCCGCAATTATTCGGTACAGAATTATCCCGGGTAAGGAATGCTAAATTTGGAATATTAAGCGGAAGTGTTACAGGAGTATTATTAATTAATGTAAACGGGAGTTGGCCTGATTGTTTATAAATAGGAAAGTTAGGTTTTGCTGAAAAATCTAGAGGTAACTGTGCAGCATAAGTTATGCCATAGAAGCTAATTCCTACCCATGTAATAGCGGTAGCTAACAATCTTGAAACATTAAATTTTTTTGTCATAGTGATTTGCTCCTTTAACAAAATTGATAATTTAATCCAATGAGAACTTGATGCTCCCTTGCTTTGAATTTCCCGCCTTTAAGTATGGGGACGTTTTGATTTTGAATGCGGGTTCCCGTAGCATAATAGCCGCTATCTGTGTAGAGATATTCTGCGAAAGCATTTAGATTTTTTGTTATGATGATATCGCTACCCAAACCCAATTGATAAGCGAAATTATTTTTTGTGTGGCGTTTGAAATCAAGCTCATAACCGGGGGTCGTTGGCGGTATTGGAATTTCTTTATAAGATTGTAGTATGTTTCTTGAAGAACCTACACCCGCTAATAAAAATGGATTAATGCGTTGGAATGGAAGTAAATTTACCTTTGCATCTAGCATCAAGCGCTCAGTACGCATTTTCATTTTTAAACGGTAATTAGGTTCAGGCATATTAAATTGATAGACATAGCCTTTTGAACGCCAATCAGCATTGAAATAAGCATCTAAAATAAGGCTTATTCGATTAATAGAGCTGTTTTGTAAAGGGAATGCATATCCAATTCCGATGTTGTACATTGGAGTCATTTCGTTTTTGGTTTGTTTTAATTTGTCCGTTTCTGTATGGGTTATTTTGACCTGCGTTGAGGATTTGTTCGAATAACTCGGACCAAGTGCCGCTTGCACGAAGAAATTGCCACCCACGAGAGTAGATTTGGGAGCAATAGGAGCTGCAGCAGCATGAGCAAAGAGCGGAACTAAAAAGAAAGGCAAAACACATAAAGTGGAAAATTTAGCGAATGATTTTTCCATAGCCATAATTGGGTTTCTCCATTAAGAATAATTAATAATTAAATTGAGTGTTGGAATAATATCTAATTTTATATTAAAAACCTATGTTTTTCGTGATATTAAGATGTAGAAAAATCGATTATCACATTGGCAAATTCACGATAAATAATTATCGATCTTACTCTATATGCTCCCCATAAACTATATCCAATCATTCAGTGAAATACCAATGCCGGCTGCGGTGGTTTTATGATTGTATTCAATTAAACTTTGGCCATATCCATTGAAAAGTTGAACGAATAATCGGAAACGGTCTTTGATCGGATAGCTTATGGTTAGTATCTCAGTTTTACGTTTAAACCCACTTTCAATGACATTACGTAACATTAATGAAACTACCGCTTTATGACGTTTATAGGCGAGTAATAATCGCCCATTTCCTAAATAACGTCGAATGTCTTTGTTGTGTAGATCACTGGATTCTTTTTTAAAGATTAAAAGCCAAGGTTTCATGCTGATGTACCAATGATCTCCCGAAAATTCCAAATTCATGTAAATGCGGTTCCAACTACGTTCAAGCGCACCCCCGCGGCCATTCGATTCATGAGTAATGCCGGTATTTAAAACCCAATTTTTTAAGAAATTGTGACGAATAAAAATTTCTGGCTCGTAGTTGGTTTCTCTAAAAAATTGAGATTCAGAATAAAATTGCCAATAGAAGAGTTGAGTATAGGCAGCCATTAAATCAATATTGTAATGGAATAAATTACGTTTTAGCGGATATTGAAAACTGATTTGTGCTTTGAACTCTTGTTTTTTAATGGCTTGGTTATTTGGAGTTTGGCCTTTGTAAATAGAATCATAAGGCGTTGTGGTGTAATAAAAAGGCATGACGTAATTAGGTTGAAGCAACAAAGCTGCAAAGGGATTGGTGGCTGCCTTTTTTTCCGTTTCGATTTTTTGTTGTAGAGGGGAAGTTCCTGGGGTGGTAATCTTTTGAGAAACGAGCTCAATTTGTTTTTCAAGTTGTCGTTCTTTTGGGGTTAATGATTTCTCGAAAGGTGTCAGCGTTTTTTGGGTTGTTTGTGTTGATTTTTGAACAATTTTTATTTCAGAAGCAGTTACGGCAGGTGGCTGAGGAATATCCTCTTTTTTTTGCGGAACTATTTTGGCCGGTCGGGGTTGATTTTCAAACAGTGTTTTCTTGGATTTTGCGGTTGGGATGATTTCTTTTGGCAGAATTGGTTTTGTAGACGAGGCTTTTATCAGTTGAGTTGTGTTAGTAACCGGAATGTTTTTACTAGCATCACAGCTTTTTAAACTGAGTATTGTAAAACAACCAGCAAGGTAGCCGATGATTAAGCCTGCAGCAAATATAATGATATTTTTTCGAATCATTTTTTGGATTTTCCGTTATCAAAGGATCCTCATCCTCTATATTTTTTCGAAAATATAGCACGAAATTGAACATGAGAAAATTAAAGTAAGTCAAATTCATAAATTCTACACAAGGACTTAAGCGCGCAATGACGGCAAGTTTTAGGTGGGTTTTTAGGAGCTACTTTAGCCCAACCTTCAAAGAACTCATCAGCGAGTTTTTTTAAATGTTTTCGCCAACTCTGTAATTGTTCATCCCAACTTGAATTGTTTTCGACATTTTTTATGTGAGAAATTATTTTATTTTGCGGAAGCAAATTTTCAACAAAAGAAACGCTATTAAATTTGACGGATTTTATGTGTATTTGGGCAAAAGCAATTGCGGCTGTTTTCATAAAAGTTGCATATAGGGGTAATTGAGGTTCATTGGGACGCTCGCCAAACCAATCTTTAACAGAAGTCAGTCCTGTTTTGTAATCGATTAATACACAATGTTCATTCACTTTATCAAGACGATCGATACGCACCTTTAAATTTAATTGACCAATTTGAACATGATATTTTTTTTCAAGCGCTAGAATTTCAAAGGCAGGTCGTTTTTTTTCTAAACTTAAAAAGCGTGATAGTAATTGATAAATTCGTTTTTGTTCGATTCTTAAAAATGAGTCATAAAATTGTATGGATTTGTTTTTAAACGCAGCATGTATAGCTGAGTGTATTAGTTTTTCTAAATCAGCAGGGAGCAGGCTATTTAATTTTTCTAAAGAATGGATATTTTTAAATAATATTTCAAGCGCATCGTGCAAGATTAAACCGCGTTCTTTTGGACTGAAGCCTTCTTGAGGAGCTTCTAAAGATTTTGCGTTGAGGCGATGAATGGCAAAAGCCCTGAAGGGACAGGCGGCTTGATCTTTTAAAAGAGCGGTTCCGCCTCGAACGGTTTCTTGTGTTTCATTTAGGGTGGGGGCTCTTTCATCCATTGTTTTTTCTAAGGGTTTTCTATTTAAAAATAATTGTTCTTCCCTTTTTTTAAATTCGGGTAAATGCAATTGAGGTAATGCTATGTGAGTGAATTTTTTTATGAAAGGACTAGGCTGTAATTTTTCATCATTATAATTTTGAGGATAACTAAAAATAATTGTTTTTGCGCTCGATAAAAGAATATCCATGATTGTTTTGCAGTAATTATATTCACGCTTTGCATCGACGTGGGGCAAATTATATTTTTTTTGTAAAAATAACGGCAAAAAATTATTAGGCGAAGGTTGAGTGGGCCAATTTTTATGATCCATTCCCATGACCCAAAGGTAATCAAAATTTAAACCAATAGCTTCGAAAAGGCCGATGATCTGTATAGGAGCATTTTTGTGATTAATAGAGTTGGGTTGAAAAATAAATTCGGCGCTAGATGCAATGCAGGTCAGCTCATTAAACGCTTTTTGTGATGACATTTTTTGGCTAAATAAATCAAGTTTTGAATATGCCAATAATAATTTTTGGAAATGATCGAAGATAGAATATTCTTCATGGGATAAATTTTTTAGTCCAGGCCAACCAAAAATAGTTAGAATATCTTGAAAAATCTCAATCCAAGCGCTGGGCAAATAAGATGTTTTTTTAAAATGAGATTGCAAATTCGATAATTGATTCAATTTTTCTAAAAATTCCGAATTGGGATCTATTTGGAAAATAATTTTGGTTAATTCCGCAAGCGTGAATTTTATTTTCCCTATTTCACGCAGTTGAGCATCCAAAAGTGCCCGTTGATTTATTTGGTTTTCATAATTTTCTAAAAAAGGCGAACATAAAATGGTGCTGAATTGTTGAACTGAAATTTCATCATCCATAGCAAAACTTAGCAAATCAAATGCTGCGCGCGCCATGGGATATTCTGCCAATCGTTTTCCCATCGATATGTTGATGTAATTTTTGGTGTCAAAGACCAATTCGCGAAAAATACGTTCTACTTGATCATGAATTTCGGATAACTGTGGGACGATGCATCCAATAGTAATTTGAGCATGGAAATGTTGTTTATTTTCTTCATTTTGTTCGAGCAGATGTTTGGCCCAGCGAGCCATGGTATAAATTTCAGTTTCAGTGTTATCTAGCGCGATGGTCATTATCGAAGATGCGCTGGGCTCAGTTTGATGCAACTTTTGGTGTCTGACACCAAAAGTTGCATCAAGTTTGGCGGGGGAGAGTTCTAGAAAGCCTGCCAGCATGAGGTTTGCTGGTGGCGTGATCAGGTTTCTTTCAAATAAGTTTCGGATTTCGCGAGCCAGTTCCGTTTGAGTGAGCCAGCTATTCTGATGACATAGAGATTGGAATGCTTTTGCCCATTGACAAAAGGTTTGGCTTTCTTCCGTTGCGGTTAAATCTGGATGTGTTAGAGGTATTTTCCATTGGTGCAGTAAGTTCCAGGTTTTTTGTGCTGCTTTTGCAGTTTGATAAACATTTAAAAGCGCGGCTGAAGGGTTGTCATCGAGCCATTTGCCAATAATTTCTTGCCAGAGATATTTTTCCTGGTGTGAATTGAGTAATATTTTTGGAGGCGCTATATTTTGAAGTTGTGCTATTTCCCAACATTTTTTTAACCACGTATCAAAAGGCAAGGCTTCAATAGTTTTCCATGTTTTTTGGTTTTGATCGGTTCGATATTGATCATATTCGTGGACAATGTTCCGCGTTAATCGTTTGTTTGCGGTTAGTATTAAAGTATCTGGTTTTAATCGTTCAAATAAATATGGGCCCATGTAGAGAATAGTACTGGATTTTGATGAGCGGTGAAAGAGCGAGGCGTAACTTCTAATATTAGGTAGGTGGTAAAACCAGAGATCATGGTAATCCTCAAAAAAGTTTGATTCCAAAATTTATTTTTTAATGCCCGCATTATCTTGCGACTATTCTGGATAACAATGATTGATTTTCTCTTAAAAACTCATCTTCTTTTATCTTTTGATATTTACTATACCCACTAAAGGTCCCACAAGCTATTGCGCTAATGAGGGTTAATACATTAGCTGATTTTTCATCGACTCCGAGTTTTTTTTGTAGCAGCGGATTGATGATTGCAGAAGCAGCCCCTGCGTTTCGTAATCCTGTTGCTGTTGCTAAGATACCTATTGAAATTGGAGATTTTGGTAAGTCTCTTCTGTCTAGGCAAGAACCACAACAATTTCTTTCCGCATCTGCTTGCTGTAATTTATCAAGCATTGTTGCAGTTGATCCTAAGACAATTCCAAAACCTAGAGCAATTATATCCGTGGTGGGATCAGGTTGTTCGCCTCTATTTGAAATGATCTCTTTGAAAGAGATGACGGCATAAATTATTCCAACAGCATACATGACAAACCTTATAAGGGCTTTTAAATAGGATTCCATTTTTATTTCTCTTTGTTATTAGTAAATCCTGCAAAAAGAATAGTATAAAGTACCCATAATCGCAAATAAGTCTACCAAAGAAACCACAAAAAAATTACTTTTGCTTGACTCGGTTTTATACTTGACTAAAATAGTAGGAAATGAATGTATTATATACTCAAAATATATAAAACATGAGGTTTTTTATGAGATTAACGACCCGAAGGCGTTATGCTGTAACGGCGATGCTGGATTTGGCTTTAAATCAAGATGTCAGAAATAATGTGACGGTTTCTTTATCGGATATTTCGAAGCGCCAAGGTATTTCGCAATCCTATTTAGAGCAATTATTTGCAAAATTGCGTAAACACGCTCTCGTTAAAAGTAGTCGGGGGCCTTTCGGCGGTTATATTATTGATAGACCTCTCAATGAATTGACCGTTGCTGATGTGATTGAGGCGATTGAAGAAAAACGTTTGGAACGAACCCAATGTGGTGGTTTGTGCCGTTGTAATGAGGGAACACCTTGTTTAACTTGGAAATTATGGAAGGACCTGGGGGAAGTAACGTATAACTTTCTGAATAGTATTACATTTCAGCATTTGGTCTCTCAAAATAATAAGCAATGTTTTATGCATATAAGTAAAACGGAATGTGACGAATGAATTTACCTATTTATTTAGATTATGCGGCGACAACACCTGTTGATCCTCGTGTTGCACAAAAAATGTGTGGTTGTTTAACACGGGACGGTGTTTTTGGTAATCCTGCATCTACTACGCATCAGTACGGTTGGGTGGCAGCAAAATTAGTGGAGGATGCTCGAGAACAAGTTGCTGATTTAATTGAAGCAAAGCCCCGAGAAATCATTTGGACATCAGGGGCAACGGAATCGGATAATTTGGCCATTAAAGGCGTTGCTTTATTTTATCAACATAAAGGAAAACATATTGTTACCTCAAAGGTTGAACACAAAGCTGTACTGGGTGTTTGTCGTTATTTAGAAAGCCTAGGATTTGAGATTACCTATTTAACACCTCAGCCTGATGGCTCTATTGTGCCAGAACAAGTTGAAGAAGCGCTTAGAGACGATACGATTTTGGTTTCATTAATGCATGTTAATAATGAGATAGGTTCTGTTACGGATATTGCAAAAATTGGAGAAATCACGCGGGCGCATCATATTATTTTTCATGTTGATGCTGCTCAAAGTGCGGGAAAAATCCCGATCAATTTAAAAGAACTCAACGTGGATTTAATGTCTTTTTCGGCGCATAAAATTTATGGGCCCAAGGGGATGGGCGCTTTATTTGTGAGAAATGATCAACCCAAAGTACGTTTAGTGCCAGTTATTCATGGAAGTGAACAGGAATGGGGGTTACGTGCGGGCACTTTGCCGACACATCAAATAGTGGGCATGGGCGAAGCTTTTCATATTGCCAAATCCGAAATAGAACAAGAGAGTAAGCGAATAGCGAATTTACGTCAGCGCTTATGGAACGGCTTAAAAGATATCGAAGCCATTCAACTCAATGGGAACCTAGACAAAGGCGCATCTCATCTTTTAAATGTGAGTTTTAACTACATTGAAGGTGAAGCATTAATTATGGCCTTGAAAAATATTGCTGTATCGACAGGGTCCGCTTGTACTTCAGCCAGTTTGAAACCTTCTTATGTGTTAAAAGCGTTAGGCTTAAGTGATGAATTAGCCCACAGTTCGATTCGTTTCTCATTTGGTCGTTTTACAACAGAAGCAGAGATTGACTACACTATTCATTTAGTCAAAGAAAAGGTGGCGGAATTACGTAATATGTCCCCATTATGGGATATGTATAAAGCAGGTATCAATATTAGTACCATTGAGTGGGGAGAACATTGATGTAACTTTTGGTGTCAGACACAGGGGTGTCTGACACCAAAAGTTACATCAATTACATCAATTAAAAATTCAGTAATTCCCGAGTTAATTAACTTATAAAAACAATAAGTTATGTACGTATATTGCCGCGATGGGGGATTGTTAAGGGGGAGAATCGCGATTCTCCCCCTTAACCACGCAGTGCGAATTCATTTCGCACGCAGCGTCAATAAAGGGGAAGCGATTTCGGAGCTAAATGAAATTTAGCTCGGGAATCGCTGTTAAAAATTAAAAATGGTGGAAAAATATGCAGTATTCAGAGAAAGTGATTGAACATTTTGAGAATCCTAAAAACATTGGTTCGTTGGATGAACATGACCCTCAGGTGGGTACCGGCATTATTGGAGCCCCCGCATGCGGTGATGTGATGAAGCTTCAGATTAAAGTTAATGATCAGGGTATTATTGAAGATGCCAAGTTTAAAACATATGGTTGTGGATCAGCTATTGCGTCAAGTTCTGTTGCAACTGAGTGGATTAAGGGAAAAACATTGAAAGAAGCATTGGCAGTTAAAAATAAAGATATTGCTGAGGAATTGTCTTTGCCACCTATCAAAGTGCATTGTTCTGTGTTGGCTGCCCAGGCGATTGCCGCGGCAATCGAGGATTATCGTAAGAAGAAAAAAGGGCATTGAAGCTTTTTCCATTGACACGTTAAAGATTGAGCCATTAGAATACGGCTTCTTTATGAGCGGGGCTATAGCTCAGCTGGGAGAGCACTTGCATGGCATGCAAGGGGTCGGCGGTTCGAACCCGCCTAGCTCCACCAATGAAATGATGAATTTTTAATGTTTAGTTTTTTTAATTTTTAATTAATATTGTACTGTCCCCATCGTCTAGAGGTTAGGACATCACCCTTTCACGGTGGTAACAGCGGTTCGAATCCGCTTGGGGACGCCACTTTTAAAAAACCGCTTTAGGCGGTTTTTTAAATTATAAATTTTGAATGATAAATTTTAAATGTTGGAGTCGCTTTGCGACAGATTCTTTGAGCCCGTTCAAAGCGGTTTTTTTATAGATGCGCCAAATAAGTCATAAATATCAGAATTGGTAATCGTAACATCCACAATATCACCCGATTTTAAATTTTTAGCATTTTGTATATAAACCAGCCCATCAATTTCAGGGGCATCCCCCTGAGACCGACCGACAGCATATTCTTCAGTTATTTGATCGATGATAACAGGGAGTGTTTGGCCAATTTTGTTTTTAAGTTTTTGTTCACTGATTGTAGCTTGTAATTGCATCAATCGGTCGAACCGTTCTTGTTTGAGTTCTTCTGAAATAGGTTGTGGCAGTTTATTGGCTGCTGCCCCTTCAACAGGGGAATATTTAAAGCAACCGACGCGATCCAAATTGGCAGTTTTAAGAAAATTCAAAAGTTCTTCAAATTCTTGTTCTGTTTCCCCTGGAAAGCCCACGATAAAAGTACTGCGGATAGTAAGTCCAGGGCAAATGGTTCGCCAGTTTTCGATTTGTTTTAAAGTGTTTGTATTATTTCCAGGACGCCGCATTAATTTTAATAAACGTCGGTTGACGTGCTGTAGTGGAACATCGAGATAAGGCAGGATTTTTTGCTCTGCCATTAATTCCACGATTTGATTGATATGGGGGTAGGGATATAAATAATGGAGACGAATCCAAATGTCTAATTTGGCCAGTTGATTCGAAAGACTATATAAATCAGTTTTGATGGGGCATCCATTCCAAAAGTCGGTTCGATGATTGAGGTTAGCACCGTAAGCTCCAGTATCTTGAGCGATCACCAGTAATTCTTTGACACCATAATCGGCAAGTTGTTTAGCTTCATCAAGTACTTGCCCAATAGGTTTGCTGACCAGTTTCCCGCGTAATTGAGGGATAATGCAATAAGAGCACAGATGATCACATCCCTCAGCAATTTTTAAATAAGCGTAATGTTTTGGAGTGAGTTTGATCCGTTCATTTTTATGGTGATTGAGCGCTGTGAGTGCGGGATCCTTCTTAAAAAAACAATTTACCGCTTTTAAAACCGCATCAAATGCTTGTGGGCCAGTTACAGCAAGCAGATGAGGATAATGCTTCAAAATAAGGTCTCGTTTAGTTCCCAGACATCCTGTAACAATGACATGATTATTTTTTTCTAAAGCTTCGCCGATGGTATCGAGTGATTCGTCAATAGCGTCATTAATAAATCCACACGTGTTGATAATAACAACATCTGCTTGATCATATGCAGATACTATTTCATAACCCTCAGCTCGTAGTCGAGTGAGTAATTGCTCTGAGTCCACCAAGTTTTTGGCGCAACCCAAACTAACCAAATTGATTTTTTTTATGTTTTTTAAATTTTTTTGTGGCATTTAAGGTTATCTTAAGAATTGTTTTCTATACTTTAAGTAGAGTTATTATAGGATATTTTGAAATTTAAACGAGAAGAAAAAAAATTATAACATTTTGCCAAAAGATTTGTAGAAATATAGATCAAGAATCCACTAAGGGCTTATTGGGGTCCGCCAATTTGATATGATGCTTTTTAAATAACTTAAACGTATTATTTAGAGGTAAAATATATAAGTATGAGCTTTTTTGAACGACCAGTTGGAGATCCTGAGCAAAGAGCTATTTCACTAATACCAACTAGCCACGATGCCCTTGCCGATGAACTCTGGCTTTATATAGCTAATAAGCTTCCCCCCTCTGAGCAAAGAAAATTAGGCGCTACCTCTCATCGCATGGAAGGGATAGTTTCTGATACTGAATATTCTCGAGCCAAGAGAGCATTAGAAAATGGGGAACTCGATA
>JAFGHQ010000062.1 GCA_016930035.1 Gammaproteobacteria bacterium
GACGTCTACTTTGTCCCCAATGAAAATTGGAACGGAACAACTACTTTTAACTACGCCGCCATCGACAACGAAGGCTTTGAAGATAGCTCCCCCGCCATAGGAACAATTAATATTACTCCTGAAAACGATGGCCCCTGTATCCAAGTGACTAATCCCTCTTTAAGCGCCAATATTGAGGAAATTACAACAGATTATCAATTTTTCCTAAATAATCCTTTAGATATTCTAAATGCTTTAGAAGAAACGGAACCTCTCCCAGAAAACTTAGTAAATGGCTTAGGTATTATTACCTTAGAAGAAACTCGTGAAGTCACGGTCAAATTTATATCGGAAGGGGCTGGATACGACAATGTTTTTGGTTATTATACCATTGCGCCCGACGGCTCCCTCCAAGACCCTAAGATTATTTGGGTCAATACAAATGATATTGATAGTTCCGAAATCACCATATCTTTAGGCGAATTTTCTGAAGGGACACAAATAGGGTTTTTTGTTATTGCTAACGGAGCTGATAATTTTGATGCTTATACAGACCCCAACAATCAAGGAACTCTGGCTTTTTTAAATGGCTCAAACCTTGCAAAAGTCACTGACAATGCTTCGGAAATTACACTTATTTTTACACCCGATGGCGAGGGCCCGATTGTTATTACAAATCATGTTTATCACTCAGCAGCAACCAGTTTAAATCTAGCTTTAAACCCTGATGGCTTAGAGCACGTGGTTAGTGGTTATAGTGATGTTTCAGGAACAGACCCAAGTAAAATTCTGGTTGGTTTCGAAGATCTTTTCGGCAACAAATGGGCCGGTAGTGACCGAGATTTTAACGATATTATTCTTGAGGTTGATGTGGGTGAGGCCACGGCTCGGTCTATCAACCCAGCACTCATTGCTGGGAATATCATCATTACAGATCCAGATAGTTTAAATCTTTCTTCCGCTTCGATTATTATTATGAATGATAAAGCGGGCGATCAACTCACATTTAGTAATCAATATTCCGTGGACTCTAGTGGTAACCTTTTAGATATCAGTGGAGTAACGCCGGTAGACACAGGCATTGATGTAACAGGATTGGGGACCGAACAATTGGCCCTGGCAGGGGTAGCAGCATTAGACGTTTATCAAGATGCGCTTAATAATATTGTATTTCAAAACAGTAACGAAATACCTGACAGTGGATTACGTAGCATTAATTTTGCAGTAGTCGATGATACAGGACTTAACAGTAATCTTGGCACCGCTGAATTCATCGTGACAGAACCCATTGAAGATGTTCAAATAGGCACAATCGGCCCGGATACTTTGACAGGTAGCGATGTTAATGATCTGATCAGCGGTCTGACGGGAGCTGATCAAATGTATGGGGGAGAGGGCGCAGATATCCTGCAAGGTGGCCCTGGAGCTGATGAATTATATGGCGAAGAGGGAGATGATGTTTTATTTGGTGGCGAGGATGCTGATACCCTCAGTGGAGGAATAGGAAACGATATTCTTTTCGGAGATGAGGGGAATGATTCACTCAGTGGGGGCTCAGGAAATGATTTTCTTTTTGGAGGACCTGGCGCAGATACATTGGAAGGCGGCGAAGGAAATGATTTCTTACAAGGCAGAGCTGAGGCTGATATTTTGAGGGGTGGACCAGGTAATGATATTCTTATTGCGGACGAGGCTGATACGGAAATTAGCGGCGGCTCAGGTATCGATACATTGAAATTATCAGAAGGCCCAGGCGCTGAAGATACTTTAAATTTGTCCAATATCGCCAGTAAAACAACAGGCGTTGAAGTCATTGATATGTCAGATTTTGATGCTTTGGATAGAGTTGTTGTTGATCGTGATAGTGTGAATACTATGGCAGCCACTAATGAGGCAACAGGTGCGGGCCTCTTCATTAAAGGGGACGCGGGTGACACAGTTTCCTTACAAGATGGAACGAATTGGGCTAATACAGGAACGATCAATGTTGGAGGAGTTGATTACGATCTTTACACCAATTCAACGGGGGTTGAAGATGCTGTTGTGGCTATCCAACAAGGTGTTGATATCGATTTTGATTAATCAGAGAAAATCCGTATGGAGGAAAAACAAATTCCCAAAATAAATCAACCTGATGCTGCTCAAAAACGTTCAGAGCAGGAATCGAAAAAGCCATCTGACACATCTGAGTGGCCTATCCAACGTATGCATAAATTCCATGATCCTTTACTAGACTGTTTTCTTATTATTTCAAAATTGAAAAACAGGCCTACTTCAGCTCAGTCTTTAACGGCGGGCCTACCTTTAATTGAGAATAGATTAACTCCTGACTTATTAATCAGAGCAGCACGTCGGGCCGGATTTTCTGCAAGGATTGTTAAAAAGAAAATTAAATCTTTATCAAAACAACATTTGCCATCGATTTTGCTTTTAAAAAATCAAGAAGCATGTATTTTGATAGATATCCAAAAAAATGGGATAGCAAAAATTATCGATCCTGAGTCGGGAGAAGGCTATGTAGAAATCCCTATTAAGGAGTTGTCTTCCATTTATTTAGGTTACGCTATTTTTATTCAACCTCTGTATCGATTTGATGAAACAACGCAAGTACCCCCCTCTAAGAAATCAAAAAATTGGTTTTGGAATGTGATCTTAAGAGCCTGGCCAATTTATGGAGAGGTCGTAATTGCGGCTTTTCTCATAAACCTATTCACCGTAGCCTCCCCACTTTTTATATTGAATGTGTACGATAGAGTCATTCCCAACAACGCCGTTGAAACACTTTGGGTGTTAGCAAGCGGGATTCTAATTGTTTATGTTTTTGATTTTCTCATTCGAAATCTACGTGCTTATTTTATAGATTCAGCCGCCAAAAAAATTGATATCAAACTCTTAATTTCAACGTTTGAACAGTTGATGGGCTTGAAAATGAGTGTACGGCCTACTTCTGTGGGTTATCTCGCTAATACGGTTCATGCTTTTGAGGCATTCCGTGATTTTATTACTTCTGCAACCGTTGGGGTTTTAGTGGATATTCCTTTCGCTTTTTTATTTTTAGCTATTGTTGCTTTATTGGGAGGTATCATTGTTTTAATCCCTTTAACTGTTGCGCCCATTTTAATTTTATCGAGTTTTTTGTTCCAAATTCCTATCAATAAGCTGGTGACTCGAATTTACCAATATGCAGCGGAAAAACAAACCGTACTCATCGAAAGTTTGGCAGGAATAGAAACGCTGAAAGGCATGCGAGCAGAGAATCTCATGCAACATAAATGGGAAAGTATTGTAGAAGCCATAGCCCAACTTAGTATGAAACTTCGGGCTATAGCAAATTTAGGCGCCAATTTTTCTATCTATCTTCAACAAATAACTATTGTTTGTGTCATTATTGCCGGGGTTTATCAGATTACCAAAGGCGGCCTCACGATAGGAGCTTTAATAGCATGTACCATTTTAAGTAGTAGAGCACTTTCACCTATAGCTCAAATTGCTGCGTTATTAACGCGATATAAACAATCTAAAACGTCATTGGACTCCATAGATGCTATTATGAAAATGCCCACGGAGCGACCTGAGGATAGAGCTTTTTTACATCGTGCAATTATTAAAGGAGATATACAATTTAAAAATGTATCTTTCGCGTACCCTGACCAATTTACCCCTGCTTTGACTAATGTTTCTTTTCATATTAGACCCGGGGAACGCGTCGGGTTTGTTGGAAGGGCGGGATCAGGTAAATCCACTATCGTAAAGCTGATTTTGGAATTTTATCAACCTAGTGACGGGAATATTCTTATCGATGGGACTGAAATACAGCAAATTGACCCGGCAGAATTACGTTATCATATTGGATATATACCCCAAGAAATAGTTTTGTTCCACGGTACAATTAGGGACAACATTGTTATCAGCGCTCCTTATGTGGATGATGCGACAATGATAAGAGCTGCTCAATTGAGTGGAGTGGATGGTTTTGTGAGCCATCATCCTCTAGGTTATGACCGCCCTATTTTTGAACGAGGTCAAAACTTATCAAGTGGACAAAAACAAGCAATTGGAATTGCAAGAGCATTATTACTCGATCCGCCCATTTTAATTTTCGATGAACCCTGTAAATCTTTAGATGATACAAGTATTGCGCAGTTTTTTCAGCGCATCATTAAACAGCTTTTCGGCAAAACACTGATTTTGATCACCCATCGTTCATTATTATTGCAACTAGTCAATCGTTTGATCGTTATAGAACAAGGTCATCTGGCACTCGACGGCCCAAAAGATGTGATTCTGAAAAAGTTGACAGTTAAGCCGCCTGCGCCACCTGCATCAAATCCGCCTTCGCAAGTTATACCCACTCAACCAAAGGAAAAAACCGAAGTGAAAAAAACTTCCAAAAAGAAAACAAAGGGAACGAAAACAAAAGGAACGAAAGAAGAGGGGGATAAATCATGAGCGAATATTCATTTCAAGTTGAACAAACACCATTCAAGATTACGGGGACCTTGGCTCATATGATTTTATGGCTCACTGCCTTATTTTTTATATTGATGTTAAGTTGGGCTTATTTGGCAAAAATAGATGAAATTACGCGTGCCCCAGGAAAAGTTATTCCATCACAAAAAATACAAATCATACAAAATTTAGAAGATGGTATTATCAAAGAGATACTGGTTCGCGAAGGTCAGATTGTAGATAAAAATCAAATACTAGCTAAGTTAAGTAATGTACAATTTTTAAGTACTTACCGTGAAAATCAATCACGACTTGCTTCACTTCAAATTCAAATACAACGTCTGCAAGCGCAACTCAGTAACAAACCTTTTATTTTATCGCCCGAGTTACAAAAAAAATCCCCACAGTTAGCTCAAAGCGAATTATTGTTATACCACTCCCAAAAACAAGAGCTGAAAAACTTGAATCGGAAACACGAATTATTACTCAAAGAAATCGCTATGACGAAACCTTTAGTGAAGGAGGGGGCAGCCTCGGAAGTTGAACTATTAAGATTACAGCAGATCGTGCATGATATTGACGGGGCTATTAGCCGATTTAAAAGTCTCGCCCTACAACAATTAAACGAAACGCGAGCAAATTATCTCAGATTAAAAGAAAATAATTTAGCTCTAGAAGATCGTCTCAAAAGAACAGCTATAAGATCCCCCATAAAAGGAGTAGTGAAACAAATTTATATTTCTACTATAGGCGGCGTTATTAAATCTGGCATGCCTCTGATGGAAATCGTTCCTTTTGAGGACACTTTATTAGTAGAGGCTCGCGTAAAACCTCAAGATATTGGTTTCCTCCATATTGGCCAAGATGCCATGATTAAAATTACTGCTTATGATTTCGCCATTTATGGGGGATTACCTGGAAAAGTAGAATATATTAGTGCAGATACTTCTATGGACCGTGAAGGACATAGTTTTTACGAAATTCGTGTTCGCACTCAGCGTAATTATCTTGAAAAAGCAAATCAAAAATTGTCTATTATCCCAGGGATGCAAGCGTCAGTGGATATTATTACCGGGAAAAAGTCAATTTTAAATTATTTACTTCACCCTATTTTCAGAGCTAAAGAAAGAGCGCTCACAGAACGCTAATCATTAATGGGACCTTTTAAGTTGTGCTCATATCAAACTCGCCGCGCCTAGTCCTCCAAAGCGCGAAGGAAAAACATTGCTAAAACTGTAAAAGTGGTTTGAGGCGTCCGCGAATATTACGCTTTGGGATAGCTCCGTAATAACGAGAATCCCAAGCGTAATAGATATTCCCATCGCCATACACCCAATAACCTTTAGTGATGTACGTTCCATCTTGAATAAAACGATGCACTAACAAATGATTTTTATCAAAGATGTGTGTAGGCGCTGGGTAATGCCAAGTGATATGGTGGCTTGTGACCCTGATATCATGATTATCAATAATGACTTGATCCCCTGGTACCGCAATAACTTTTTTAATTAAGACTTCGCTGCCACTAGGACAAATACCTGAACGAATATAGCGACGAGATAACCCCATCGTGGCAATACCTGTTGGTAAGCAAAATGCAATGTACTCGCCATGATGAATAATCTCCCTAGAAAGTTTACGGTAAAAACCAATAGGAACAGATCCGCTATAGGTAAAAACAATCCCAAAAATTTTAAAAACAGCAAAGCATATTGGAATAACTAAAAATACCCCCAATAAGACCAAGCATGTTTTTTTATTAGGTATTTTGAAAAATTTTAAGTTGGAAAACATGATAAGATTTATGTTAAGACTTACTACTAACTAATTCGGTTAATTTATTCCCCACAGTAATTCCCGGGTTAATTAACTTATAAAAACAATAAGTTATGTACGCATATTGCCGCGATGGGGGATTGTTAAGGGGGAGAATCGCGATTCTCCCCCTTA
>JAFGHQ010000063.1 GCA_016930035.1 Gammaproteobacteria bacterium
ACTGTCGGCGCCGGCGTCGTCTCAAAAGTGATTGAATAAACAAGAACATAAAGAGGCGATTTATCACCTCTTTATGTTATTTTAAATTTAAAATTTTATGAAGATTCTTAATTCTTCATTTTTAATTTTTAATTAATAAACTAGGCCAGTAGCTCAATTGGTAGAGCAACGGTCTCCAAAACCGTAGGTTGGGGGTTCGAGACCCTCCTGGCCTGCCAAAAGAAAAATTTTAATGTGAGATTCTAGATGAACGAAAAAATAAAAGCCCCACAAAAATCATTAACGGATATGGTTAAGTGGGGAGTTGCTCTTTTTTTATTTTTAGCTGGTTTTGGAGCAAATTATTATTTTATTCAAGTCCCTTTAACATTGCGTTTGGCAGGCTGGGTGGTGTTGGCATGTATTATTGCTTTTATAGCAATACAAACAACATCAGGACAAAGATTATGGCATTTTTTTAAAGCGGCTCGCTCTGAAATTCGTAAAGTTGTTTGGCCAACTCGTCAGGAGACGTTCCATACTACTTTAATGGTCATTGTTATTATCATTCTCTTTGCGGTCATTATGTGGGGAGCTGATTCGTTTTTAATGTGGCTTATTAGCTGGCTAACAGGCTAGAGGGGTCAACCATGATTGTAGAAGAAACATCAGAATTGTTAGGTGAAAAAAAAGCAAAAATGCGTTGGTATGTTATTCATGCTTTTTCTGGCCAGGAAGCTTACGTAATGGAAGCGCTGAAAAAACGTATTAAGCAAAAAGAAGTAGAAGCTTTCTTTGGTGACATTATTGTTCCGCAAGAAAAAATCGTCGAAATGCGTCGTGGCCAAAAACGCACCAGTGAAAGGAAATATTTTCCGGGATATGTTTTAGTGCAAATGATTATGAACGATCAGACCTGGCATTTAGTTCGTTCTATCCCAAAAGTTCTCGGTTTTATTGGGGGGACAAGTGAGAAACCGGCCCCAATTAGCGATCAGGAAGTCCAAAAGATTTTAGAACGAGTTCGGGAAGATGTGGACAAACCAAAACCAAAAATTACATTTGAGGTTGGCGAAGTAGTGCGCATTAATGAGGGCCCTTTTGCTGACTTTAATGGAGTAGTGGAAGAAGTCAATTACGATAAAAATACATTACGCGTTGCTGTTTTGATTTTTGGTCGCTCTACCCCTGTTGAATTTAAATTTACACAAGTAGATAAAGCAAGCTAGCAGAATTAATTAAAAATAATGTAGGTTGGGTTAAGCGATAGCGCTACCCAACATCAAAATTATTTTTGGGGAGCTTAGTTTATTGACTAAGCATTAATTACCCGTAAAGAGGTGTAACATGGCAAAAAATATAATAGGCACTATTAAGTTGCTTATTGCGCCCGGTGGCGCAAATCCTAGTCCGCCGATTGGTCCTGCTCTAGGACAAAAAGGCGTCAATATCATGGAATTTTGTAAAGCTTTTAATGCTCAAACGCAAGAAATGGATAAAGCGCTACAGGTTCCTGTTGATATCACTGTTTTTGAAGATAGAAGTTTCGTATTCAAAATTGGAACGCCCCCTGTATCTGGACTAATTCTAAAAGCATTAAATGTTCAAAAAGGGAGTGCTATACCCAATAAAAATAAGATTGGAAAGTTAACCAGGAGACAAGCTGAAGAAATTGCCAAGACTAAAATGGCTGATCTCACAGCAACAGATTTAAAAGCTGCCATACGAACTGTTATGGGTACCGCTCGTAGCATGGGTGTTGACGTAGAGGAGGCCGAATAATGACTAAAATATCAAAACGAATGCGTCATATCCGTGAGAATGCCGCTCCTGGAAAAATTTATAATATTTTAGAAGCGCTCAAAGTATTAAAAGAACTCTCGAAAGTAAAATTTACTGAGAGCGTTGATGTTAGCGTAAAACTTGGAGTTGACACCAAAAAGTCAGAACAAGTTGTTAAAGGGAGTGTTTTATTACCAGCAGGTACTGGCAAAACAATTAAAGTGGCCGTATTTGCTCAAGGTGAGAAAGCGGATCAAGCAAAACAGGCGGGTGCCGATATAGTAGGGTTTCAGGATCTTGAAGCTAAAATTAATGGGGGCGATATTAATTTTGATCTTTTAATAGCAACACCAGATGCCATGCCGATTATTGGAAAATTAGGAAAGGTATTAGGGCCTAAGGGACTTATGCCTAATCCAAAACTTGGAACAGTTACTCAGGATGTCGGTAAGGCCGTTGAGAATGCCAAAAAAGGTCAAGTACGATTTAAAACCGATAAAGCTGGTATCGTACATTCACGTATTGGAACGATTAAATTTGATGCCAAGGACTTGAAACAAAATTTAGAGACCTTAATTAAAGCACTTAAAAAAGCGAAGCCAGCTTCGTCGAAAGGCATTTATTTACAAAAAGTGACTATATCTTCAACAATGGGCCCAGGGCTCATTGTGGATTTGTCTAGTCTTGAGATATAAAAATAACTCAATTGACGAATTATAAAGGGGCTGTTGGGATCTGCACATTTGTCATCCTGAACTTGATTCAGGATCCAGGGATATTTAACTTTAACATCCCTGGCAACTGAATTCTAGCTTCCCAGCCAGAATGATGAAGATTTTTAATTAATAAAAGATTCACGGTCGTAAGATCGTCGAAGACCGTAAGCATAGTATGTTTAATTGAATCTAGTTTCTAATTTCTAGCTTCTAGATCAGCTTACGCAGGCGGTGTAACCGACATAAGATTTAGTAGCCTTTTAGGTTAACTTTTATGACGGACACCATTATGAGACCGCTGCAAAATGAACCTTGAACGTGTTAACTTTGTTAAAAATTTGCTCAAAATGCTCATTTACTGCTATGTAAACTGCGCTTTTTCGCAAATGTTTGCCTCGCTAACTCGTCCAATCTTCTATTTTGCAGAGGTCTCATTATTTATTGATTGAATTTTATTTCAATCAAAAGAGGTAATATTTACCTCATTTTTTGGAGCATAAAAGTGGCATTAAATTTAGAACAGAAAAAGGCTATCGTTTCCGAACTAGGAGACGTGGCAAAAAATGCTTTATCTGTAATAGCCGCTGATTACCGGGGATTAACCGTTTCAGAAATGACTGAGTTAAGGACGAAAGCGCGAGAAAGCAAAGTGTATTTACGAGTTATTCGAAATACGCTAGCCAAAAGAGCTTTAGCCGATACCTCATTTGCATGTATAGAGGAATCGCTTTTTGGTCCTATAGCTTTGTTTTTTGCTCTCGATGCACCTGGTGCTGCAGCTCGAATTATTCAAGATTTCATCAAAGAACATGAAAAACTTGAAGTACGAGCTTTAGTGGTAGGAGATCGGTTGATCCCTGTTCAGGATTTGGCTGCTGTTGCTAAATTACCGACATACGAGGAAGCCATTGCTTTATTTATGTCGGTCATGAAGGCACCTATAACCAAATTTGTTCGTACGCTAGCTGAACCACACGCAAAAATGGTTCGCACGTTGGCGGCTTTTCGTGATCAGAAACAATAACCTAAAAGAGGAATTTTTTTATGGCAGAAAATAACATTGAAAAAGTTTTAGACCTCGTATCTAAAATGACTGTTATGGAAATTGTAGAGCTTGTTAAAGCGATGGAAGAAAAATTCGGTGTCAGCGCAGCTGCTGCTGTACAAGTTGCAGCTCCCCAAGCTATGGGCGCTGCCGGCGCTGCTGAAGCAGCGGAAAAAACTGAATTTAACGTGGTATTAACAGCTTTTGGCGACAAGAAAGTGGGCGTTATTAAAGTAGTGCGCGAAATCACAGGACTTGGGCTGAAAGAGGCCAAAGATCTAGTTGAAAGTGCACCAGCTAATGTTAAGGAAAAAGTATCTAAGGAAGATGCTGAAAAGTTTAAGACACAACTTGAAGAAGCTGGTGCTACTGTCGAAGTTAAGTAATTTTGGCACAATCACCACACATGTTGAATCAATAAGCAATATAATCCCGTGCCCCAAATTATTTTAGGGTACGGGTTTTGCTTTATCAAGGATGATATTACTAATAATACGATTCTAGTTTCTAGTCTCTAGTCTCTAGTTTCTAGCTTTGAGGGCTTTTCATGTCTCGAACCACATTCACATATACTCAAAAAAAGCGCTTTCGTAAAGATTTTGGGAAAGAAATCGCTATGCTTGATGTTCCTCCTTTATTGAAAATACAAGTAGAATCTTATGATAAATTTTTGTACGGGGAAGCTGGCGGGCAAAAAGATAGTGGTATTGATGTTGTTTTAAGATCTGTTTTCCCTATAGAAAGCCACTCAAGTAATGCTTTGCTAGAGTATCAGGGCTATATTTTAGATAAATCACCGTTCAATGTTTACGAATGCAAACTTCGAGGGGTTAGTTATGCTGCTCCTTTAAAGGTTAAAGTTCGGCTTGTTATTTGTGAAAAAGGCTCTTCGAGCAAAAATCGTGTGATTAAAGATATTAAAGAACAAGAAGTTTATATGGGCGAAATCCCTTTGATGACTGAGTATGGAAGCTTTGTTGTGAATGGTATAGAGAGAGTCATAGTAGCCCAGCTCCATCGATCTCCTGGTGTATTATTTGAGCATGATAAAGGGAAAACGCATTCCTCAGGTAAACTTTTATATTCAGCCAGAATTATCCCCTATCGTGGTTCTTGGCTCGATTTTGAATTTGATCCCAAAGATAACTTATATGCGAGGATTGACCGCCGTCGAAAATTACCTGTTACCATTTTATTGAAAGCTTTAGGGTATGGTACTGAAGAAATTTTAGATATGTTTTTCGAAAAAGATGTCTTTCATTTCAAAGATAATAAGTGGTTACTCGATTTAATTCCCCAAAGGCTTCGTGGACAGGTTGCAGCATTCGACATTAAAGATAAGAAAGGGAAAGTTCTGGTAGAACAAGGCCGTCGAATCACGCTGCGTCATGTAAAAGAAATCGAAAAATCGGGCATCAAAACACTGGAAGGCCCAGAAGATTTTATTATAGGGAAAGTGCTTGCCCATGACCTGATTGATGAACAAACAGGAGAAATTATTGCAAAAGCAAACACCGTTTTGTCAGCAGAATTGCTCGCTATTATTCAAGCAGCTCAAATTAAAACGTTTCGAACCATTTACGTGAATGAATTTGATCGCGGGGCTTATATTTCCGACACATTACGCGTCGACCCCACACAAGATCGCCTAAGTGCCCTCGTTGAAATTTATCGTGTCATACGTCCGGGCGAACCCCCTACAAAAGAAGCGACGGAAAACCTTTTCAATAACCTTTTCTTTAATCCGGATCGTTACGACTTATCCGACGTAGGACGTATGAAATTTAATTTGCGTCTGGGGCGTACTGATGAAAAAGGGCCTACGTTTCTTACCAAAGAGGATATTGTTGATGTTATTAAAGAATTAATTGATATCCGAGATGGAAGAGGAGATGTTGACGATATCGATCACCTGGGCAATCGAAGAGTGCGCAGTGTAGGTGAAATGGTGGAAAATCAATTCCGAGCAGGATTGGTTCGACTTGAGCGTTCCGTTAAAGAAAGACTCAATGTGGCAGAAACGGAAAATCTCATGCCCCAAGATTTATTAAACGCAAAACCGATAGCAGCAGCGATCAAAACTTTTTTTGCATCAGGCCAACTTTCCCAATTTATGGATCAAAACAATCCACTAGCTGAAATAACTCATAAACGACGCATATCCGCTTTAGGTCCTGGTGGATTAAATAGAGAACGCGCCGGTTTTGAAGTTCGAGACGTGCACCCGACTCACTATGGACGAATATGTCCTATTGAAACACCGGAAGGCCAAAATATTGGTTTGATTAACTCTCTGGCCTTATACGCTCGTTGCAATGATTATGGATTTCTAGAAACTCCGTGTCGTCGAGTAGTTGATCGTAAAGTGACGGATGAAATTAAATATTTGACACCAATAGAAGAAGGCGATTACGTTATTGCTCAGGCAAGCGCCAAGGTTGATAGTAAAGGAAATCTTGTCGATGATCTTGTACCCTGTCGTTACCGGGGAGAATTCAGCCTGATTACGGCTGATCGCGTACAATATATGGATGTTTCGTCGAAACAAATCGTTTCAGTGGCCGCTGCGTTAATCCCATTTTTAGAGCATGATGATGCAAGCCGTGCATTGATGGGATCGAATATGCAGCGTCAAGCCGTACCTTTATTACGCAGTGAAAAACCGCTGATAGGGACAGGTATTGAACGTATTGTGGCGCGAGACTCGGGTGTGGCTATTATTGCCGAGCGTGGCGGAGTCGTGGATTCAGTTGACGCAGCACGTATTGTCATCCGAGTGAATGAAAAAGAATACGGCGAAAATGAATCCGGCGTTGATATTTACAATTTAATTAAATATATGCGCTCTAACCAAAACACCTGTATTAATCAAACGCCATTGGTAAATCCTGGCGATGTTATAGCAAAAGGAGATGTTTTGGCCGATGGACAATCAACGGATTTAGGAGAACTTTCATTGGGTCAGAACCTTCTTGTCGCATTTGTTCCGTGGAATGGATATAACTTCGAAGATTCAATTTTGATCTCGGAACGTCTCGTGCATGAAGATCGTCTGACATCCATTCATATTGAGGAACTTACTTGTACTGCTAGAGACACTAAATTGGGACCCGAAGAAATCACGGCTGATATTCCCAATGTGGGAGAAAGCGCACTATCAAAATTGGATGAATGTGGCATTGTCTATTTGGGAGCTGAAGTTTCTGCAGGTGATATTTTAGTAGGTAAAATTACGCCCAAAGGAGAAACGCAACTCTCCCCAGAAGAAAAACTTTTGCGTGCTATTTTCGGGGAAAAAGCATCAGACGTTAAAGATTCTTCCTTACGTGTTCCGGCAGGAATGACAGGCACCATCATTGATGTTCAAGTTTTTACTCGGGAAGGATCGAGCAAGGATTCTAGAGCGCTACAAATAGAAGAAACAAAACTAGAGCAAATTAAAAAGGATTTGAATGATGAATTGAGAATTCAAGAAGGAGATATTTTTGGGCGCACTGCAAAATTACTCGTAGGGAATGCACTTTCAAAGAAATATGCGACTTTTAAAGAGGGGCATGTTATCAGTACATCAGATCTTGATACCCTTCAGAAACATCGTTGGTTCGAAGTTCCTGTGAAAGATTCAAAAATTAGCAAACAACTTGAAAGCGTGTTGAAACAATGGAAGGCGCTGAAACAAACTTATGAAGAAAAATATAAGGAGGAATGTAAAAAAGTCACTCAAGGCGATGATCTAAAACCCGGCGTACTTAAAATTGTGAAAGTATATTTGGCTGTCAAACGCCAAATTCAACCGGGCGACAAAATGGCAGGAAGACATGGAAATAAAGGAGTTATTTCGCTTATTGTCCCTGATGAAGATATGCCTTATCTTGAAGATGGCACCCCGGTGGATGTTGTGTTGAATCCATTGGGTGTTCCTTCGCGAATGAATATTGGCCAAGTTCTGGAAACCCATTTAGGCTGGGCTATGAAAGGATTGGGCTTAAAAATAGGTGCAGCATTAGAGGCAAAAGCAAAAGTAGCAAAATTAAGAGAACTTCTGGATAAAATTTATAATGTTAACAATGTCGAAAAGATTGATTTTGCTCAGTTAAATGATGCTGAAATCTTAGAGCTTGCCAATAATTTGCGAAACGGTGTGCCCATAGCTACTCCTGTATTTGATGGCGCAAAAGAATATCAAATTAAAGAAATGTTACGGCTCGCCGATCTACCCGAAACAGGACAAACTACTTTATATGATGGGCGAACAGGAGAGCCATTTGATCGGCCGATCACCGTAGGCTATATGTATATTTTGAAATTAAACCATCTGGTTGATGACAAAATGCACTCTCGTTCTACAGGACCTTATAGCTTGGTAACGCAACAACCTCTTGGTGGTAAAGCACAATTTGGCGGACAACGTTTTGGGGAAATGGAGATGTGGGCACTAGAAGCTTACGGCGCATCTTATAACTTACAAGAAATGTTAACCGTTAAATCAGATGATGTGGTTGGCCGTACAAAAATGTACAAAAATATTGTAGATGGTAATCACGCCATGATTGCAGGCTTACCTGAATCTTTTAACGTTTTGTTAAAGGAAATTCGAGCACTCGCATTGGATGTCGAACTAGAAAGAGAATAGTATTTTAATTAAAAATTAAAAATCTTCATAAAATTTTGAACGAGGAATATTTCACAACATGAAAGACATACTCAAAACCTTTTCTAAAAAATTCCAAGATCTGACGGACTTTGATGCGCTAGGGATTAGTATTGCATCCCCAGAGATGATCTTAGCCAATTCTTACGGTGAAGTTAAAAAGGCAGAAACGATCAACTATCGTACTCACCGTCCTGAACGAGATGGATTATTCTGCGCTAAGATTTTTGGGCCGGTCAAAGATTACGAATGCCTGTGCGGGAAATATAGACGGTTAAAACACCGTGGCGTTGTCTGTGAAAAATGTGGTGTGGAAGTGACGGTAGCACGTGTCCGACGCGAACGCATGGGCCATATCGAATTAGCTGCCCCTGTGGCTCATATATGGTTTCTTAAATCCTTACCTTCTCGAATTAGTTTACTGTTAGGCATGAAATTAAGAGATATTGAACGAGTTTTATATTTCGAATCATTTATTGTCATTGATCCTGGAATGACCAAGCTTGAAAAAGGTCAAATATTAACTGATGAAGAATTTTTGGATGCCTTAGAAGAATTTGGCGATGATTTTGATGCGAGAATGGGAGCGGAAGCCATACAACATCTCTTAAAAGAAATTGATCTTAAAGAAGAATTAGAAACCATCACGGCCGATATCGAAAAGACAAAATCAGAGACCAAGCTTAAAAAATTAAGAAAGCGACTGAAATTAGTTGAGGCATTTTTAGCATCAGGAAACAAACCGGAATGGATGATCCTTACTATTTTACCTGTTTTACCTCCCGATTTAAGACCGCTTGTTCCGCTTGAGGGCGGGCGTTTCGCCACGTCAGATTTAAATGATCTGTATCGTCGCGTCATCAATCGTAATAATCGGCTCAAACGTCTTCTTGATTTACATGCTCCGGATATCATCGTCAGAAACGAGAAACGGATGTTGCAAGAATCGGTGGATGCATTATTAGATAATGGTCGCCGAGGCCGACCGATTGTGGGTTCTAATAAGCGCCCATTAAAATCACTATCCGATATGATTAAGGGAAAACAAGGGCGTTTCAGACAAAATCTTCTCGGTAAACGAGTGGATTACTCCGGCCGCTCCGTTATTGTGGTTGGACCAACATTGAGGCTTCATCAATGTGGATTGCCTAAAAAAATGGCCTTGGAATTATTTAAACCTTTCATTTATAGCAAACTTCAATTTAAAGGTTTCGCTACAACGATAAAAGCGGCAAAACGCATGGTTGAACGTGAGTTGCCCGAAGTTTGGGACATCTTAGAAGAAGTCATCCGAGAACACCCTGTTCTACTTAATCGCGCGCCCACATTGCATCGATTAGGCATTCAAGCATTTGAACCTGTATTAATCGAGGGTAAAGCCATCCAGCTACATCCGCTTGTGTGTAAAGCATTTAATGCTGACTTTGACGGGGACCAAATGGCAGTCCATGTCCCACTCACGTTAGAAGCTCAACTCGAAGCGCGCGCATTGATGATGTCCACCAATAATATTTTGCTACCGGCAAATGGTGAACCTATTATTGTGCCGACTCAGGACGTTATTTTAGGTTTATATTATATGACACGTGACCGCATTAATGCTCGGGGAGAAGGATCTATATTTGTTGATTTTAAAGAAGTAGCTCGAGCATTTGATTCTGGTTATGTGGATCTACAAGCCAAAATAAAAGTTCGTATGGACGAAAAGACCTTGGTAGATACGACGGTGGGCCGTGCCTTATTAAAAGAAATTTTATCAGACCCGTTACCCTTTGCATTGATCAATCGAACTTTAGATAAAAAAGCGATTACTGAACTTATTGATATCAGCTATCGACAGGCAGGGTTGAAAGCAACCGTTATTTTTGCTGACCAATTGATGTATATGGGATTTCGAATGGCCAGTAAATCGGGTATTTCTATCGGGGTAGATGATTTACTCGTGCCTAAGGAAAAATCAGACATCATCAATCGAACGGAAGATGAGGTTAAAGAAATTGAAAATCAATTTAGCTCAGGCTTATTAACGCGAAGTGAACGCTACAACATGATTGTTGATATTTGGTCCCGTGCCAGTGATCAGATCGCAAAAGCTATGATGGATGGATTAGCTACGGAAGTTGTAAAAGATGCGTCAGGTAAGGCAGTTCAACAAGAATCTTTTAACTCGATATTTATGATGGCCGATTCGGGGGCTCGAGGATCGGCAGCTCAAATTAGGCAGTTGGCCGGCATGCGAGGTTTGATGGCAACGCCTGATGGATCGATTATCGAAACACCTATCACGGCGAACTTCCGTGAAGGGTTAAATGTTTTGCAATACTTTATTTCAACTCACGGTGCACGTAAAGGTATGGCGGATACAGCATTAAAAACAGCAAATGCCGGTTATTTAACACGACGATTAGTTGATGTTGCCCAAGATCTTGTGATTACCGAGGAAGATTGTGGGACTACTGAGGGTTTAATTATAGCGCCTCATATAGAAGGCGAAGATATTGTAGAATCTTTACGCGAACGCGTTTTGGGTCGGGTATTAGCTTCCGACGTGATCGCACCAGGCACAAAGAAAATAGCTATTCCCGCTGGAACGTTATTAGATGAGCAAACAGTCGATGAATTAGAAAGTTTAGGTGTTGATGAAGTGAAAGTACGTTCACCGATTACCTGCGAGACTCAATATGGTATTTGTGCTGCTTGTTATGGCAGAGATTTAGCAAGAGGACATCGCGTGAATGTTGGAGAAGCGATCGGTGTTATTGCGGCACAATCGATTGGTGAACCCGGAACGCAGCTTACATTACGTACTTTCCACATTGGTGGTGCGGCGTCTCGAACCACATTAGCTAATAACATTGAAGTGAAAACGAACGGCATGGCACGTTTGTACAATCTTAAACTATTACAGCAAGAAGAAGGCAAATATATTGCAGTTTCCCGATCAGGTGAACTAGCAGTTTTAGACCAATATGGACGAGAACGTGAACGGTACAAAGTTCCTTATGGCTCGATATTAAGAATTACGGATGGTGCCAAAATAAAAGCTGGCCAAATTGTGGCAACGTGGGATCCTCATGCTCGTCCGATTATTGCAGAAGTCAAAGGCTACGTGAAATTCGAAGACATGATCGATGATGTCACGATCAACCGACAGGTTGATGAACTTACTGGTTTAAGCAGTATTGTCATCATTGATCCCACGGTTCGAGGCATTTCACGTAAAGACCTAAAACCCATGATCAAATTGGTTGATAAAAAAGGGAAAGAAGTTTGTTTGCCAGGCACGAAAGTTCCAGCTAACTACTTTTTGCCGATTAATGCTGTTGTGCAGGTTGAAGAAGGGGCGGAAGTGAATGTGGGTGACGTGTTAGCTAAGATACCTCAAGAAGTATCGAAAACTCGCGATATTACAGGCGGATTACCACGGGTTGCTGATTTATTTGAAGCACGTAAGCCAAAAGAACCCGCCATTCTTGCTGAGATCAGCGGTACGGTTTCTTTCGGAAAAGAAACCAAAGGTAAAAGACGATTGATCATCACTCCCGCAGATGGCAGTGATGTATTTGAAGTCATGATTCCTAAGTTCCGTCAATTGAATGTATTTGAAGGGGAACAAGTGGAGCAAGGAGAGGTTATTGCTGAAGGCGAGCTAAATTCACATGATATTTTACGATTGTTAGGGGTAGGTAAATTAGCTAATTATTTAGTTAAGGAAATTCAAGATGTTTATCGACTACAAGGCGTGAAGATTAATGATAAACACATTGAAGTCATTGTCAAACAAATGCTTCGCAGAGTGGTAATAGCAGATCCAGGTGACAGTAATTATATTATCAACGAACAAGTCTCTAAAGAAGAAGTTGTGGGAACAAACAATGCCCTTTTAGCTGAAAATAAAAAACCAGTCACTTATCGGTCTTCTTTGTTAGGCATTACCAAGGCTTCTTTATCGACGGAGTCATTTTTATCCGCGGCATCTTTCCAAGAAACAACACGCGTATTAACTGAAGCGGCTGTTTGGGGAAAGAAAGACACATTGCGCGGGTTAAAGGAAAACGTTATTTTAGGCCGTTTAATACCTGCGGGGACAGGATACGCCTATCATAAAAAACGTCAGGAAGAACGAGAAAATAGGAAAAAGAAACCCGCAATTGATACTGATACAGCAGCGCTATTTACAACCCCCAGCGACGAGCAGTCGGCAGAAACCCAACCGCCTGAAGTGATTCCGGAGGTTCCGGCTGAAGTGATTCCGGAGGTTTCGGCTAGCGCCGAATCAGAAGCAGGGGCTACAGGAACCACCAAAAACTCATAAAAATATAAGCGTGGCATATAGGGAGTTGTCGGGATCTGCCCATTTCTTATCCCGGACTTAATCCGGGAGCCACTAAAATCAAAGACTTCTAATCTTTGATTTTTAAAAAACTCGGATCTCAGCGGCCCTATCCATAACTGAGAGTAAAATAAAATCAAGGAATTCATTATGGCCAAGCATGCATTTTATGCCCAATCAGGGGGAGTAACTTCCGTTATCAACGCAACTGCCTGTGCAGTCATTCAAACCGCCCAAAAATATCCCAATAAAATAGGAAAGGTTCTTGCAGGAAAAAATGGCATTTTAGGTGCTTTACGTGAAGAACTTATTGATACCAGCAAAGAATCAGATCAAGACATTGAAGCGCTTCGCCACACACCCTCAGGTGCTTTTGGTTCTTGTCGTTATAAATTAAAAGGTCTTGAAGACAACCGCGCTCAATATGAGCGATTAATTGAAGTTTTCTCTGCTCATGACATTGGATATTTTTTCTACAATGGCGGTGGCGATTCTCAGGATACCGCTCACAAAGTTTCTCAGCTCAGCCAAAAATTGGGTTATCCGTTAACTTGCATTGGCATTCCTAAAACAGTCGATAATGATTTACCTTTAACAGACAATTGCCCCGGTTTTGGTTCAGTTGCCAAATATGTAGCAGTGTCCATCCGTGAGGCAAGCTTTGATGTGGCTTCAATGTTTGAGACCTCGACTAAAGTATTTATTTTAGAAGTCATGGGGCGTCATGCGGGTTGGATTGCGGCAGCAGGAGGCCTTGCTCATGAAAACGATGAAGATGGCCCGCATATTATTTTATTTCCCGAAATATTGTTGGACGAAAAAGCATTTCTAAAACGCGTGAAAGCGATTGTTGAGAAAATTGGTTTTTGTTCGATTGTCGTATCGGAAGGTGTGCGCAATCAAGAAGGAAAGTTCTTGTCTGAGTCAGGGCTGAAAGATGCTTTTGGACATGCTCAGCTTGGTGGCGTTGCTCCCGTTATTGCGGAATTAGTTAAAAGCAATTTGGGTTATAAATATCATTGGGCTGTGGCAGATTATTTGCAACGTTCCGCACGTCATATTGCCGCCAAAACCGATGTGGAACAATCTTACGCGGTCGGTAAAATGGCGGTTGAATTTGCTGTTTCAGGCAAAAATGCAGTGATGCCTATCATTGTTCGGGAAAGTTCGAAACCTTATTGTTGGTCTATTGGAGAGGCGCCATTAGAAAAAGTAGCTAATATAGAGAAAAAAATGCCCAAAGACTTTATCACCCGCGATGGATTCCACATTACTGATAAATGCCGCGAGTATTTACTACCGCTCATTCAAGGTGAAGACTACCCGCCCTACCAAAACGGGTTACCCCAATACGTCAAACTTAAAAATATCCTAATTCCCAAAAAATGCCCCACATTTAAAAATCTTTAAAATTGGGATTTTTACTCCTCGACAATTTCAATCGCATCAGTTCTAGATGAGTAACGCATGACTGTGTAGGTTCTCATTTCCTTATCAAGTGCCTGAGAAAATTTTATCCGTAATAATTACGGTTTTATTTTAACTTTTTGAAAAATAATCAAAAATTAAAAATGGATTCGCTGCAAAGAAAGATTTCTTGATCTACAATTAGCCTTCTGAAGAATAACATATTTATTTTGGATCGGATAAATAATAAGACCTCTGCAAATATATCTTGAACAGGTTAACTTTTTTAAAAAGGAGCGATAAATGCTCATTTAATTCCATGAAAATTTTGTCAGGAGCAAAATTTAATGAGCACTGCCAGTGCGAGCTCGCTTCCTTGCTCGTTAAAATTCGTTCCCGACGAAGTTTGCCTGGTTAACTTGTCCAATCTCCTATTTTGCGGGAGTCTCATAATGGGGCTGTTGAAATCTGAACTTTTTTAAAAAATCAAAGATTATAAGTCTTTGATTTTACTTGATCCTGAATCAAGTTTAGGATGACAAATGGGCAGATTTCAACAGCTCCATAATAAAAAAAAGAGGGTTGTGATGTTTGATAAAGATCTATTTTTTCCATCGCGAAAGTCTCTGCAACCATCTAGAGCTTTAAATCAAAAATCGCCTCGGATCCCTGCTCCAGTTGTTATGTCTATCGATAATTTTTTTACTTTAGTGAACAAAACCGACTTCGTTGATGAAAATAAGAAAAGGCATAAGAAAAGTAGCGATAGTCGAGATGAAGTAATTTTTTCAATTCCCAACATAGAAATTGAAAAGGCAGAAACAACTTCAATGTCTCAGCGAATCCCATATTCGCAACAAGAACAATTTAACTTAACCATCAAGATCGCATGCATTGGGAATATGCTAGACGGAAAGGCCACTGACAAACATAATGTATTGTTGAGGGTTTTAAAATATTTGTGGTGTGAGCATTGGGAAGGAATAATTGCTAAACTTGGTAAAAGTAAATTTAGCGAAAGTAAATCTAGCTCAGAAACAAGGGAAAAAATTGATATTGTTGTTGGATTTGGGTTGTTGAAACAATTAAGCGAGTTATTTTCAGAATGGAAATCCCACGTTAAAGCATTGAAGGGTAGCTCTTTAGTCCGAGACTTAACTAATTTAGAGGACAGTATCACAAATGATTTATTGTATGATGTAGATATAAATGATAAGAACTATAGAAGGTTAAGAATTCAGTTTTCTTTTGAGGAAATAGAAAAACGTTCCCAATCCGTTGCGATTATAAATGCAAAAATCAGAAACGCCGAATTAAGATTTCAAATCCATTGTATTGTTAGTCAAATAGAATCTGAAAAAGAGACAGTAGATGAAACCTTAAAAAAAATCATTACAAATTTAACCCAACTTCAATCAAATACAACGCTTGATAATAAAGAGCGACAAGATTTATTAAAAGAAATTTTTACTTCTTTTAAAGTTTGCCAGAACAAATATGGAACTTTCACGTTTTCGCAGTTTTTAGCGATTCTTCCAGGGAAGGGGGTATATCCAAATGAAGCAGAATTAAAGGATATAACTATTTCTCTTATTATCCGAACTTCTGATAGAAAACCAATATCCACAGATATTTTTTCAGTAAGCAATTATGGAGGTTTATTCAATAAAGATGAAATGTATTATATTCAAAAGACAGTTTTAATGAGTGAGGCAATTAGAGAACGATCATGGAGAAATGCTTATTGCCACTATCAAGATAGGAACGAACTGAAATCAGCAGATTTAAATATAAAAGAAAAATTAAGCAGGTGCCTGAATATTGATTCAGAGAATCTAGAGATTTTAAAAGGTTTTGATGAAATTGAAAAAGCATTTCAACAAGAGCCCTTTTCTAAAAATGCTTTGAGTAATTATAGTTTAATATGTTCAATATGTTCAACGCTAAAAAAACTGCGGAGCCCTGAACAATCATCCCAAAGAAACGACCTTATCTCCCAGCTGTCAAAATTAACTTTAAATTATTTTGCAAGACAAATACCAAAAATAGAGTTCCGAGTTTTTTTTCTATATATAAAACATATGGATCCTGAAATGATTTATGACCAAACGATAACCATTGAGGAATATTTAAAATTTTGCAATGTAATAAAAGAACACAAATCAGTAGAATTAACGAGTGACATAATAGATCGAAATACAATCCCCATCACATTTCTAAAAATTCAAGATTTGAGTGATTTTTTAACCGCAAGGCTTCAGGTAGATAGAGATTCATTGACTCAAAAAGGAGTAAATTTTAAAGGGATACTGGCTAACTTATTAAAAGATCCAACCCAAGAGATCGTAGCAAAGCTTAAGAACATTCCCGGGCTAATTGATAAAGAAACTTTATGGGACATTTTATTCGGTTTACTTGCTGATAAAGGGTTTCAGAAAAGTAGAGAAGATCTGAAGTGTTATCTCAATTTTTGTGATAAGTGTGCAAAATCGCAAGTGGCCATTAATTTTGGAAGTTTATATGAATTAGAGTATCTGGATCTTCCTAAGTTAATGGAAGCATATGTCGGAGTTTTTGCATCTGATTCTATGACGGGGGATGATTCATCAGTATCAGAGGAAAGCAATGACAGTGTTGTCAAGGAAGCCATGAATAAACTTCTTGCAAAGCTCGAATTGATTTCTTATGTTGATATTGAAAAACTTATCTCTTTGATCAAAAAATTGGGCAAAATATATAAACATTATTCTTTTACTCAAAGCCATGATGACATTCTGAATTTAATCCAAGTATTTATTCGACAATTAGCCACATCTTTGATTAAAGAAGGGGCCAATCTAGAACCAGTAAGCCAAGTTCTTATAAATTTTTTAATGGAAATTTATATTTCTAATCCAGATGCTTGCGGGCCAGAGCTAAAAATATTGTTAGCTATATCAGAAAGGACTCGACATGGCGTTAATTGGGGAGAGGTTTTAGCTGCTCAAAGCAGTAGTGACATTCCAGAAAAAAATAAAAAAAAGCCCATCAAACACACAATCATTGAAATTACTCACCGAATTAGGACATTAGAAGCACAAGCAAGGCGTTTAGAAAATAGCGGGATTTTTGATTTAAGAAAAAAAGAGTCTCGAAATTGGACAGAAAATTTCGATTTTCAAGAATTAAAACGATGGGAAGAGGAACAGATTAAAGAGGTTGAAGAATATATGAGCGAAATAGAAAAAGACAAAAAGAATAACCATCAATACAATGGATTTTGTAAAGCTTATCAAAAAGCACATGAAAAAGTATTAAACAGGGCGCTTAAGAGAGCTCAGACTTGGGAGGATATGTTGAAATCAACAAATACAAGAATCGTTGATTATAGAAAAGCTATTGAGGATTATAAAAAGAACAGAGAAGATTTTATTAGGGATCGATATATGATAGGACGACAATACAGGAAACCGATTTGGAAACACTTAAAAGATATGTTCCCGCCATATTTATTTAAGGAACTTACGTCAAAGAAGATTAGGCTTGATAGAGATGAAATCCTTAAAAAAGAAAGTGACCGACATGAAAAAGTTATAGAAAAATTTAATCAAATTGCGGAAGCAAAATATGCATATATACGGCGAATCATTCCAAGTTATGAATCTATGTTAGCAGAGTTACTTGCCCAATTATTTCAATATCAAGCTCTTGATTTATCCGAGATTAACCTAGGGGATGTGTCTCCTCAAGATCTCAATATTATTTTTTCCCAGATACCTGAAAATGTTCAGCATATTAATCTGCAGAGAACAGGGCTATCAAATATGGGATGGTATGAAATCGCTGAATTAGCAAATATAATTAAAAAATGGGATCGTGAGCGCAGAGAGAGACAAAGTGATAGTAAAGGCGAATTATCAGGAAACTCTGTGTCAGAATCCTTTCCTAAATTTTTACCAAGCATAACTCTGGATATTAGCGAGAATGCTCTCAAAGTATCTCAAGAAAAGTGGTGGCAAAAGGCATTGGATGGGGTTGTTAATTTAATATGTGTTGCGACCATTGCCCCTGCAATTACCCATAAGATGATGCATGGGAATTTTTTTGTGAAATGTTTTAGAGAAGATACTTTGGTCGATCATTTTCCCAAAAGTCGTGCGGAAGTGGCAAGTCAAAGAATTATTCTGAAAGCGTAAACCAGCTTTCAGAAAATGCTCTGTATTTAGAAATCTCTAAAATCGGAGCTTTTACTCTTCGGTAGTTTGATCTATAGTGAATTCAATTAATACTTTGACAAAAGATAAGAGATTCTTCGTCGCTTCGCTCCTCTGAATGACAAAAAAAGAGAGCTCCTCTGAATAATCCTCCCGCGCCGTCATTCCGAATAGAGATCCCTCGACGGAGTTTATACAGAGCGGAGTCGAAGGACTCGGGATGACATTTTATGTTGTCATTCCGAGGGAGCGTTAGCGACCGAGGAATCTCTACTCTGAGTAAAAATTGTCTCAATATTAACCGAATTCACTATAATAAATTTTGTATCATTTTTTGATATTGAGTATGTTTTGTTTTTGCTATTTTTTAAAAAAACTCAGATCCCAACAGCCCCATTGAAACAAGTAAGTATCAAAAAAGGGCTGGACTTTTTTAGATGTATTGTAGAAGTTTCGATCCTTTGATGAGGGGCCATGAAATTGTTGGCCCTAGATATCGGAGAGAATGCCCTCAATGTATCCCAGGAAAAGTGGTGGTGAAAAGCATTAGATGAAGTTGTTAATTTAATTGGTTAAACTATACTGGAGATTTTGGGACCAAATGTCGTTTACCTTTTCCAATTAAATCCTCCCTTCCCATTTGTTTGAGTGCTTGGCGTAGGACTGGCCAGTTTTTAGGATCATGATAGCGTAAAAACGCTTTATGCAATTTCCTTATTTTCCCTTTTTTAGGGACAAAAACTTTTTCGTTATTTTGGTCAAGCGAAGTAAGCGGATTTTTCGCTGTGTGGTACATGGTGGTGGCCAAGGTCATCGGCGTGGGTAAGAAAGTTTGCACTTTATTTAATCGAAAATTATTTTTCTTCAACCATAGTGCTAGTTCCAACATATCTTCATTCGTTGTTCCAGGATGAGCTGCAATAAAATAAGGGATTAAGTATTGTTCTTTAGTAGCTGTTTTGGAATATTGATCGAACAATTGTTGGAATCTTTCATAAATCTCAATTCCAGGCTTCATCATTTTAGATAAGGGCCCCTCGCAAATATGCTCAGGAGCGATTTTGAGGTAACCACCCACATGGTGTGTTACTAATTCTTTAATGTATTCCGGAGATTTGATAGCTAAATCGCATCGCACCCCCGATGCGACCAAAACTTTTTTAATTCCAGGCAGGGTTCGCGCTTTTCGATATAGTTGTATCAACGGCGTGTGATTCGTGCTCATGTTGGGACAAATGTTCGGATACAAGCAAGAAAATTTCCGACAAGCCATTTGGCATTGCGATTTTTGACAATTAAGTCCATACATATTTGCTGTTGGGCCGCCGAGATCTGAAATAATTCCTGTAAATCCTGGCGTTTTATCCCGTATCATTTCAATTTCTTTTAAAATCGATGATTCAGAACGGCTTTGAATAATACGGCCTTCGTGGGCAGTAATGGAGCAAAATGAGCAGCCGCCAAAGCATCCCCGCATAATAGGAATTGAAAATTTAATCATCTCATAAGCAGGAATAGGTGCATTTTCATAAAGAGGATGTGGGACTCGGGAATAAGGTAGCTCATAAACATAATCTAATTCTTTAGTGCTGAGAGGAATGGGGGGCGGATTGATCCAAACATCGCGATCAGCATGCGACTGTACAAGGGCGCGGGCATTTAACGGATTCGATTCCAAATGTAAAAATTTGCTTGCTTGGGCGTATAACGTCGGGCTATTTTTTACTTCTTCGTAAGAAGGAAGTCGAATGGAATGGATTTGAGTTTCCTCGATGTCTCTTCTTTTTTTTACAACAGCAGTTCCACGTAAATTTTGGATATTTTCAATAGCTTCTTTCTTCGCTAATCGGTGAGAAAGATCTACTAAAGCTCGTTCGGCATTGCCATAAATTAGCATATCCGCTTTGGAATCGAGTAGCACAGAACGTCGGATTTGATCTGACCAATAATCGTAGTGAGCCACGCGCCTAAGTGAAGCTTCAATTCCCCCAATCACAATAGGAATGTCATTATAGGCTTCTCGGCAACGCTGAGCGTAAACAATAGTTGCTCGATCGGGGCGCTTATTAGGCTCAGCACCAGGAGTATAAGCATCATCCGAACGAATTTTACGATCCGCTGTGTAGTGATTTACCATCGAGTCCATATTGCCCGCAGTCACCCCAAAGAAGAGATTTGGTTTTCCTAAGACTTTAAAAGATTCAGCCGATCGCCAGTCGGGTTGGCTCATGATGCCGACTCGAAAGCCTTGATCTTCTAACAAGCGACCAATCAATGCCATACCAAAACTGGGATGATCTACATAAGCATCACCCGTTACTAGAATAATATCGCAGCTATCCCAACCAAGTGTTTCCATTTCCGCAAAAGACATCGGCAAAATGGAAGCGACGCCGAAACGATGTGCCCAGTATTTACGATAGGAGAATAGATTAGGAATAGAATGCCTCATTTGATGAAGATTAGCATATCTCAGAACAAATACCATGTTCTATATGCTCTTACGGATGAAGAATAAAATAAAACGAGCATTTTTTTAGAATCATGGTATGCTTGCGCGATCTTCTAGATCATATTCGCAAAATTTCATTTTTTCTGGAGGATATTATGCCCATCAAAACATTCGAACGATTCCCCAATTTTTACGAAGTTCAACATCCTATTGTTCAATATAAACTTTCATTACTTCGAGACAAGGAAACAAATCGTAAGTTATTTAAAGAATTGACAGAAGAATTGACAATGTTGTTGGGTTATGAAGCAACAGCTGATATACCGATGACAACTAAAAAAGTATCCACACCATTGGAAACTTTTGATGCCCCCTTCCTGAAAAATAATCAATTTGTGATTGCGCCTATTTTGCGAGCAGGGATTGGTATGTCGGAAGGATTGCTCAAATTATTACCTATGGCGAGTGTTGGTTTTATTGGATATTATCGCGATGAAAAAACTCGAGAAGCCATGCCCTATTATTTTAAATTGCCGCCCAATTGTGAAAAAGCTCATTTCTTTCTTTGTGATCCCATGTTAGCAACAGGAAATACTTCTTGCGCTGCGATCAAAAAACTCAAAGAGAAAGGCGTTTATAACATTAAATTTATTTGTATGGTTGCGGCCCCCGAAGGGGTTCAACAGATGCTCGACGAACATCCTGACGTTCCTATATTCGGTGCAAGCCTTGATCGTCAATTGAATGAAAATGCATATATTTTGCCAGGATTAGGCGATGCCGGCGATCGACTCTGGGCAGTTAAATAATTCATATCACTCTACGGTGACGGATTTGGCCAAATTTCTAGGATGGTCAATGTCCGTGCCCTTAATCAGGGCCACGTAATAAGCCAATAATTGTAAAGGAATGACATAAATTAATGGCGCAAGTATAGGATTTACTTTAGGCATTTTAATGCTCATGATGCCCTCTTGATTTTTAATTCCCGTTTGATCGTCGTTAAAAACAATCAACTGTCCACCGCGCGCGCGAACTTCCTGCAGATTCGATTTGAGTTTTTCTAACAGATCATCGTTCGGAGCGACCGTAATGACGGGCATGTTTTTATCAACTAATGCCAAGGGGCCATGTTTTAATTCGCCGGCTGGATAGCCTTCCGCATGTACATACGCGATTTCTTTGAGTTTTAAAGCGCCTTCTAAAGCAATGGGATATTGAATACCTCGTCCTAGGAATAAAGCATTTTTTTTATCGGCAAAGTATCCCGATAGATCTTTAATTGCTCGGTTTGTTGTTTCCAAAGTTTTCGAAGCGATTTCGGGAATGTGTTTTAAATCTTCAACCAGTTTTTTGAGATTTTTAGCGGGTGTTGTGTGTTGCGCTATAGCCAGAGTTAAACAGCACAAAGCAGCGAGCTGGGTGGTAAAAGCTTTTGTTGAAGCGACACCAATTTCTTTACCCGCCCGCGTAATGAAAGCCAAATCGGATTCTCGAACAAGGGAACTTTCCGGCGTGTTACAGATGGTTAAACTACCCATATAACCCAAGTCCTTAGCTTGTCGCAAAGCCTCAAGCGTATCTGCAGTTTCTCCTGATTGAGAAATCGTTACAAATAAGGTGTTGGGGGCAACAATTGTTCTGCGATAACGTATTTCACTGGCAATTTCTACTTGGCAAGGAATTTGGGCAATGTCCTCGATCCAATAGCGCGCGATCATTCCGGCGTAATAACTAGTCCCACAAGCCACTATTTGGATTTGTTTGATTTTAGGAAATAATTCGCGAGCTTTGTGGCCGAATGATTCAATTAAAACGTGATGATCGCTAAAACTGTTTTGTAATGTGGCTTCAAGAACTTTAGGTTGTTCAAAGATTTCTTTCAGCATAAAGTGCTGATATTGACCTCGGTTCACGGCATCGAGTGTTAACTCGGACTCATAAATAGATCGGTTTGTTTTCTTGCCAGTTTTATCAAAAATATCCACATGATCACGATGCACGTCCACGATGTCCCCATTTTCTAAAATAAGCCCCTTTTGCGTAACAGGTAACAAAGCAGCAAGATCCGAGGCTATAAAATTTTCGCCGATACCTAAACCGACTACTAACGGGCTTCCAAAGCGCACACCGATAATATGATCAGGTTCTGCTTTATTAAGTATGGCCAAAGCGTAAGCCCCCTTTAGTTTTTTGACTACATTCTTAACAGACTGCAAAAAATCATGCGTGTTCGTGTATTCTTGATGAATTAAATGCGCAATAGTTTCGGTATCAGTTTCCGAACAAAAATGATAACCCGCTTGGACGAGTTCTTTTCTTAATGATTCATAATTTTCAATGATACCATTATGGACGACCGCAATGGTTTCACCGGACAGATGGGGGTGCGCATTGCATTCGCTGGGTTTTCCATGAGTGGCCCACCGAGTATGCGCTATTCCGGTTTTTCCTAAAACAGGTGATTTTTTATAAAGATTGACAAGTTCTTGAACTTTGCCTTGAGTGCGAAGGCAAGTTAGTTGATTTTTTGGGTCAATAATAGCAATGCCGGCGGAATCATATCCTCGATATTCGAGTGCTTTTAATCCTTCTAATAAAATTTCGCCCACATCACGCTGCGCAACTGCCCCAACAATACCGCACATAGTTTTTCTCCCACTGTCAGTTAATTAGATAAACACGCATGATAAAGCGGCATCTAGACAATGACAAGCAATGAAAAAAGGAGAAAAAAGTTAGCTTCTCCACCAGAGTGCGGTTAGAGAAGATGTAACATCTGGTTCAGTAGAAGCTTCTTTGTAAGAAAGCTTTTGAGAGCCTAAGTTTTTACTCATTGATTTTATCAGATTTTTCAACACCCCTACGGGTTTAGTTTTTTGTTGGTTATCTCCACGTACTTTACGTGTTATTTTTCTAATCCAGGAGCACAGCATTTTCCAAATATCTTTATCAATTTTTGATTTATCTGGATCAGAATGACTAGCGGGATTAGTATTCGAAGATATTTTTTGAATGTATTGCGATACTTCTTTTTGAGTTTCGGTCACGTATCGGCTTACTTCGGGGGCCGGGGGTTTTGCGGGTGAAAGCTCAGCATCGGAGTTTTTCCCATAGAAGCTTTTAGCATAAGCGGAAAAAGCTTCGTTTATCCTGGTCTCTATGCTATTTTCCTCGCTTGCGTTTGTTTTTCCCTTTATTACTTTTTGTGAGCCTTCTTCAGATAACATATCGAGAATAGTTGTTTCAAGCTGATTGTTTGCGCGGCTAATATTTGCACTTGGGGTTATCTCTAAATTTTGGATCATTTTTCCTTCGTAATCACGAAGCGTTTCTAAAATATGAGATATCTGAGCACTTACTAACCAATAAAGTTCAATAATTTGTTCGAGGGCTATTCCTTTTGATCTTAATTTTTTATATAGTTTTTTAGTTAGCCCCAGATTTTTACATAATGAATTTTCCTCAAGAACCAGTTGCGTTTCTCCGGGTCTTCCATAACGAGCAGATCGTCCCTGCATTTGAACAAGGTCCCGTTTTTCTTCTGGCGGATAAGTTATAAAGATTTTGAGGCCTGTCTTCTCTTTGAGAGAAATATCAGCACCTCTGCCCAAACGTTTTGTCGCTAGAGTAATGGTATTGGGAGAACCGATCGTTTTTTGTACCTGCTCTAGCAATTCTTCATCCGAGGTTGAAGCATCTAGTCTATTTACCTTGTACTGTAAAGAATTCTTCAGATCAATGTCGCCCTGAAGAATTTTTTGAAATTTTTTACTCGCCCGATCATTCTTAAAGAAAATCAGGACGGGGGAACCCCCTTTTATACTTTCTTTTACTAATGTTAGTAAGCGTTCTTTGTACTTTTTTTTCCCTTTAACAATAGAAGGAGCAAGGTCTTTTCTTTTCGACACCGTATGAGGCGGAATTTTTATGAATAGCATCTTGTCTTTGACATTTGGGTCAATTTTTATCGGGTCTAGTGTATCAGCAATGGTTCCGCTTAAGCCAAGAACTCTGGAGTTGGTTCCGGAAAAATAGGGATTTAAAAAAGCGCTCATAGAGGTAGTTGTTGTGGAATGTAGGTCAATTTCAAGAGGAGGTGATAAATTTTCGTTCGATAAGCTCAATCTAGCATGTAAACATTCTTGAAGACCCGATCCGAATCTGACATCTCCTCTAGCAATGCCATCTATAACGGGTACTGCTATAAAGGTTTCACCGACTTTTCTAATAACAAAATCTTTGTCCTCTTTTAATTGTTCGGCTAATTGTGAACTTTTGATAACTTTTAATAGATCTCTTTCTTTCAAAGTTCCTTCGATTAGATTTTTTAATGCTGTTATATATTTTGGCCGATTAGAATCGTTTGGTGCTAGGCTAGCGAGTTTCTTTAACTTTCTATAGAACGCTTTTTCCTGTGTACTTTTTATACGTATTGTTGGTATTTTTTCAGTAGCCCCTTCTTGTTTTATAACATACCGTACGCCACCCCGCTTAAAAAGGGGGATATCTGCTTCATCAAGGATTAATGTTTCGTTTAATTTTGGTTTTTCAGAAAAAGCCAAAGTCGGAAATACATCAATAGGTCCGAAACAAATATCGGCATTACGATAATCTTCGGGTGAAGAGTCAGCGGTTAATAAGATACATTTTTCTTCTTTAACCCCTAATCCTTTGAAGAAATCTTTATATTCGAGAAAATCTCTTAGCGAAAGACCTGCATTTGCAGAAGTAATGGAGACCTTTTGGCCAAGTAAGAATTGTACCGCTGCCACAACCATGATGATTCTCGTTTTTCCTTCCCCCGTACTGATTTGAGAGAAAATATTTTTATCAGAATTGGTCAGCATCATCAGTGCAGCTATGTATTGGGTCGTATTCAATTCAAAAGATCGCCCACCCCCTCCCTCCAATCCTTTTAGCCGATAGAGCAACTCTGCAACAAAAAATAATAACTCTTGAGGCCTCGTAGTGCTGGATTTTTCTTTACACTCGTTTATTCTGCCTTTTAAGTCTGTTGTGTTCTTTTCTTTGATTATTGCATTCAGCGAAGACGAAAGATCGATCTTTTTTTCGCCTAGTTTGATATTTTCTAATATTTTTTTAAACTCAGGCATATCTGGATTAGCATTTTGTATAGATTCTATGATGTTTCCATAATCTGAATCAATAAACCCATTTTCTTCTTCTCTATCACAAGGCAGTCGGACTTGTTGAGCCCATTCATTCAATTTTTTTATAACGACTTTTGCTTGTTCTGATGAATCTAGTTTTTTTTCTTCTTCAGATAAGGTAAAACATTTATCCAAAACCTCTTTTAACGGGGGATAAGGAAGATCACTGTACCCTTTGGATATGGCACTGATAATCTTTTCTTCTTTTTGTAGTGATTGAGCACTCTCTAAGAGTTTTTCAATATCCTCTATAAATACAGCTCGGTGGCTTCTTAATAACTTATCCACTACGGTCAGTAACATAGAGATATTTTTTGGATCAGTTTTTTTAAAGGCAGATAGTAATCGAACTAAATTTTCGTGATTGAAATTCTCTTCCTCTTCTTCCTTTTGATTATGCAAGAATTTACATATTTCTTTATCAGAGAACGTGAGTAAAAGCTCTGGATTTAAAGCCAATGCTTCCAAGATGTTTTGTACAGAGTTTAATGGACCTATTTCTAAGGTATTTTCTTCATTTTTATCCAGATGCAGCATCTCGGTAATGATCGCAAAAAGTGTGTCAGCTATGAGTTTTTGATGCTCTGGTTTTTGTTCCCCAATAACCCTTGAGACTGCTTCAAGGAAAGTTATTACACGTTGACTTGGAGACGCCATATCGACTTCTAATTCTGTTTCTGGTTCCTCTATCTCTAAAGCTTTTTCTTCTTCTGACTCTTCTACCACTAACATTTCTCCTGCTTCTAAATCCTCTTTATTTTTCTCTGAAATTAAGCGAATACTGAGACTCAATTGGGAAAGGACAGGTGTTAGTTTTTCTTTCAAGGATTTGGGAAATTCGAGATAAGATTTATGAGAAAGCGCGTCTAGATAAATTTCAACGCGTTTCAAAAGATTTTTAGAATTGGGATCGAGTTTTTCGGTAAATTCGTTTAAGTGTTTGATCGCGGATAACCGGGTTATTTTCTTTCGTATCAATCGAAACCGTTTTGTATCCAAGCCATGATCGGTCAATTTATTTAAAGTCTTTATAAAGCTCGAAAATTGCTTAGCGCTGTCGGCTTTCTTTAATTCAGAAAAGACAAATTCTAGATAGGATAACCATTCTTGGTGGTATATCTTTTGGCTGAGCATAAATTCTTTTTGGAAAAAGGTTTTGAGTTTTCCCTGAATGTTCGTATCCCAAGTGTAGGTACTTTTAATAGAATCCAAGGTCGAGCGAGGTAAGCTTTCCCGAACACATATTTCAGTTGTACAAACTGTTTTTGCGCTGTTTTCAAAAATAGTTTTCAGGTTACGATCAAAGTAGGATTTTGGTTCCCCTTCTTTTTCATTCCACGGGATCTTTTCGTACCCCCATGCCCCCCCTTTTTTTATCCTCTTAGCCTCCATATCATCTATGAGCTTAACAAGACCTTTATTTACTGAATCTAAAAACTGTTGCGCTTTGCCTTCTTTTTCTTGGAGTATGACTTTAATAATCTCAAACAATTGGTCGGCGAATTCCTCCAATGTCAACTTTTTTTCTTCTTGAGTAGATAATTCGTAAACAAGCTTATGAAATAAGTAGCCGAGTAACATTATTGAACAATTGTCAGGGACAAAGGAATTTATTGATTCTTTTGAAGATTTAAATATTCGCGAGTAGAATTTGAAAAAGAACTCAAAAAAATCTATAGATTCCATATAATTTGTATCTTCAACATAGCAGTTTAGGTTTTTTGACGATTTGGTCGGCTCACTTGGGAATAATTTTTGCCAATAATCACGCAGTATCTCCCTCGGATTTTCTTTTTCAGGGAAAAGGAGATGAATCTTTTTTAATATTAAATTCAATAACTTATACTGGTCATACTTTTCGCGCTCTTTGTTTTTATCTGAAGCACCATTTTTAGATTTAATTATTGTGTCGGACAATCTAAAAATTCTGGAAAGCAATTCTTCGTTTCTCTTAAAGCGGTTTAGTGAGTCATAAAGATTAAGAATACAATTTAGCTTCTTATGGGATTCAGTAAATGGATTAATCACTGAAGCAGCAGCCCTGAGCATATTAGGTGATATATTGACAATCGTGTCTGATAGTGAAGAAAGCAAGAATTCAAGGAATGGTAGATTTGGACAGGGAGAAAGTCGTATAAGAGAGTCGAGTAGATGTGCTTGCATAGCTATAATATTAGAATGTAAGGTTTCGCCGAAATAACTTTTTTTATCTTCTTTTATTTTTTTTGGATCTTCCAAATTTTTTCCGCACTTATTATCGAGCCAAAAAGGAATACTTGCGTTTTTATTAGCAACGCCGAAAGCATCTAAAAAATTATTCCATTGTTGTAGAAAATTCGGATTTTCAACCTCTCCTTTTTGAACACAATCCATATATTTAACCGCAATTAAACGGTTCAAATGTTTTGGAAATTTTTTTTCTTTTAGTGATGTGTAGGCGTTTAAAGCGATTTTTGCATAGGTATCTTCAGAAGGTAGTCTTGTTAAACGCATTTCGATAGCTAACTTTCGAGCTAAACTTCGCGCTGAGAGTTCAGGGGATTTATTGAGTGCATCAAAGTATTGAGTCCGTTCTGAATAAAGTGGTGATATTTTGATGAAATAGTCCTGCAATGAAGTTGTTTTCGGACTTTCTTCCCCCGAGACTTCTTCCGGGTCTTCTTTTTCCGTATCCTCTTCTTCCCATATCCAATGGGCTTGAAAAACCTTTTTTTCCATCTCTTCACTTATTTTTGTTACGCTGTAAAGCGGCACGATTTCAATCCTGGGAGCCTTACAGTAGATTTGTGTTGCCATTTTCTCATGATTAAGGCTGCCGCATCCTTGCTCTAAAGTTAAAAAATCGATTTCTGTATCTTCCTCTTCTTCCGATGCTGAAGGCGTTTTTGTCTTTAATTCAACATCGCTTTTGAATAGTTCTTGGTCGCCTATAATGTAAGTGATATCTTGCATCATATTTAATTCCTATTATGTGTAATTATGTTTGTTATTTTAAAGCATACTTCTCTAAATACTTATGATAGAAAAGAATTTCAAAAAAGCAGGGAAAAATGGATAAATTAGGTATTTGATACTCATATTTTTCGGTTTGATGATCAGTGCCCTGGAGGAAATGGCGGGAAACAGAATGAGTTGAAAATACGAGAAGTAAAAGTGAGGACATTTTTATTTTGCGTTGACAGGTTGGCTTTTTACCTCATGACAAAGCTAAACAGACCCAGTATAATGAGGCTTTGTCTAATTAAATAGGAGTTTTTCCATGCCTGAAAGTGCCGATAACAAGAATACACTAAAAGCAGAAATTACAGCGCTTGCGGATCAATATGGTTATGACCGCTCTGCGCTGATGCCTATACTTCAAGCCATCCAATCCAAATATCACCATGTACCTTATGCTGCGATAGCGATTCTCGCCGATACGCTAAAGGATGTTTATGCCTCACAGATTCAAGGAGTCGTGACTTTTTACCATCTACTCAATACTGAACCCAAAGGCGAATTTATCATTCGTGTTTCTCATTGTGCGCCTTGCAAAATGAAAGGTGCACAAGACCTCATGCAAGCGCTCGAAAAAGCGTTAAAAATTCAAGCAGGTCAAACCACTCAAGATGGCAAATTTACGTTGGAATGGACGAGCTGTATTGGGATGTGCGACCATGCTCCTGCTATGTTGGTTAACGAGAAACCTATTGTGGATGTAGACCCTGAAAAAATTTCTGAAATACTGAAAAAACTTACTTCTTCATCGCCGGATTTTATTCATCCCGCCAACCAAAATAAATTAACATTTTCAACAATCAAAGAAGGGCAGGCGCTTCAAAAGGCCTCGCAAAAATCTTCTCACGAAATTATTGAGGAGATCACAGCATCAAAGTTGCGCGGTTGTGGCGGAGCGGGTTTCCCGACTGGGTTGAAATTAAAATTTGCTGCTGGCGCCCAAGGCGATCCCAAATATGTGGTTTGTAATGCCGACGAGGGAGAGCCCGGGACATTCAAAGATCGTGAAATTCTTACGCGATATCCCTATTTAGTTTTTGAAGGGATGAACATTGCTGCCAAAGCGATAGGCGCTTCTCAAGGTATTTTATATTTGCGCGGCGAGTACACCTATTTAAAAAATGAGTTAGCAGCATTTTTGGAAAAAGCACGTGATCCTAATTTTAAGATTGAGATTCGCATGGGTTCTGGCGCTTACGTCTGTGGTGAGGAAACGGCGCTGATTGAATCACTCGAAGGTAAACGGGGCGAACCTCGAAATCGCCCACCTTTCCCGATTCAAAGCGGTTATTTAGGGAAACCGACCTTAGTCAATAATGTTGAAACCTACGCATGGATGGCCACTATCTTAGTGAAAGGTGCTGCTTGGTTTAATGCTGTGGGAACTGAGAAATCGAAAGGCTATAAACTTTTTAGTATTTCCGGAGACTGTAAAAAACCAGGTATTTATGAATTTCCTATGGGGACGACCATCAAAGAAATGCTCGAAACTGTAGGCGGTGAGGATGCCCAAGCCATCCAAGCAGGAGGCGCGTCCGGCAATTGTATTTCTCAAAGCGGGTTTTCTAGGAAATTCGAATTTGATGATGCACCACCTAGTGGATCCATCATGATTTTCGGGCCAAACCGTTCGATGTTAGATATAGCGGAAAATTTTATGGAATTTTTTGTGGAAGAATCTTGCGGACAATGTACACCGTGTCGCGAAGGCAATGTGAAGCTTTTAAAAGGGATCCGATTACTCAAAGAAGGGAAATGTTCGAAAGCGCATTTAGAAGACCTAAAAGATTTATGTGAAACGATGCAATTAGCGTCGAAATGCGGTTTAGGACAGATGAGCAGCCGCGCGTTTTTAGATATTATTGATCAATTTCAAATGGGAGCATAAAACAACATGTCAACAACAGAAGAAAAGCAACAAGTTACTTTAACGATTGACGATCAGGATATTACTGTCCCAACAGGCACGACCATTTTGCAAGCAGCAAGAAAGGTGGGCATTCATATTCCGACACTTTGTTATCATGATGATTTATGCGTGTCCGGCGCTTGTCGTCTTTGTATTGTCGAGATCGAGGGTCAATATCGTCTCCAAGCATCTTGTGCTTACCCCGTTACTCAGCCGATCGTCGTTCACACCCATTCCCAAAAAGTTCGAAAAGCACGCCGCCATATTTTAGAGCTTTTGGTTTCAGAGCATGTCGGTGAATGCTATGCCTGTAAGTGCAATAATAATTGCGAATTGCAATCACTGGCTGCTGAATATGGTATTGATGTGTATCGTTTTGGACATGATGACAAACCTCGATATGAAATTGATCGAAGTGGCCCCATTGTCCGAGATATGAATAAATGTATTATGTGTGGCCGTTGTGTTCGAGCCTGTAATGATATTCAAAATATTGGGGCTATCGAAATACTGAATCGCGGCCATAAAAATAAAGTGGGGACTTTCGAAAATATACCACTTGTATCTACTGTTTGTATTAATTGTGGTCAATGTGTTACACACTGCCCGACAGGCGCTTTGGTGGAGCGTGACGACACGGAAGCCGTTTGGAAAGCAATAGAAGACCCTCAAAAACATGTCGTTATTCAAACAGCTCCTGCCCCTAGAGCCGCTATTGGTGAATGTTTTGGTTTAGAGCCTGGCCATCCCGTCACCTTTCAATTAAACACAGCACTTCACATGTGCGGCTTTGATAAAGTTTTTGACACGAACTTTACAGCCGACTTAACCATTATCGAAGAAGGGACAGAACTTTTATTACGTCTATATAAAGCTTTAGTTAAAAAAGATCCTAAAGCGGCATTACCTCAATTTACGTCATGCTCGCCGGGCTGGGTAAAATTTATCGAAAGTTTCTATCCTGAATATTTGCCCAACATGTCGAGCGCCAAAAGTCCTCAGCAGATGTTCGGCGCCTTAATTAAAACTTATTATGCGACGATCAACCACATCGACCCCAAAGATATCGTGAGTGTTTCATTAATGCCTTGCAGTGCGAAAAAATTTGAGTGTGATCGCCCTGAAATGCGATCCAGTGGTTATAAAGATGTGGATTATGCTTTGACCACACGCGAACTCGGCAAAATGATCTCCTCGATGGGCATTGATTTACCGCATTTGCAAAAATCCGATTTTGACGATCCTTTTGGAACTGCAACGGGCTCGGGTGTTATTTTTGGTGCTACCGGCGGGGTTATGGAATCGGCACTGCGAACCGTCATCGAATTAGTGACCGGCAAAAAAGTAGAGAGCTTATTCGAACACGCTGATATTAAGCCCGTTCGCGGTTTAGAGGGCGTTCGTTATGCGGAATTACCCATTGCCGAAGTAGGCCCTGTCCCCGAACTTATTAAGCACTTGATCCCAAATTGGGATTGGTTAAAAGGCGCAACCCTTAAAGTGGCCATTTGTCATGGCACAGGTAATGCGAGAAAAGTAATGGACGATATAAAAATGGGCGGAAAATTTAGCCAATGTCATTTTATTGAATTCATGGCTTGTCCGGGCGGTTGTTTAGGTGGAGGGGGCCAACCCATTCCGGTGAATGATGAAATACGAAAAGCACGAGCAAACGCTATTTATAGTGAAGATCATGCTTACAGCATTCGAAAATCTCATGAAAATCCAGTCATATCACTGCTATATCATGAATTTTTAACTGATGGTCCATGCGGCCATAAATCACACGAATTACTGCATACCCATTATATTTCACGAAAGGATAATTAATCTATGCCCGAAGAAAAAGAAGGGGAACACATGACTGTAATCTGGATTCTCGCTGGAATCTTTCTAGCGGGGTTCATGATTTGGTGGTTTGGTCACGTTTATCTCAGCATGGTTTTCCTTTATGTCAAACGGTTTGAAATTCATATCTTAGGATATTTTACGAGTAAGCTTAATCCTATTCGAGTTTATATGTTGGGGTTAAGCCCACAAACCACTAGTTTTGATGCGATTAAACTGATCGCTAGGGAAACAGGATATTATCTACGATGGCCTTGTGCTGCGTTTTTACTCATTCTTGCTTTTATCCTGCATCATAAAAAATCGGCACTTCAATATAGACGTACTTACGATATGAATTCTTTGTTGAAGTTTCAACTGCCTGATTGGCCTGTGTGCGCCCCTGTAGCTAAATTAAATCTTGTCAAAGAAGGCATTTATGAAGGCTCGTGGGCTGTTGCCATGCAACCTTTACATTTTGTTAAAAAATATAAATTGATCCGAGTGATTCAAGAAAAAGGAGCTGACGATCAAACTTTAAAACGAGAGCTTAGGCAAAAAATGATCTTGTTAAAGGATAAAGCCGCTAAACTATTTATGTTGCAACTGGGCGAATTATGGCCGGGTTGCGATAAACTTAAACCCCACGTTGCTGCTTTGTTTGCTTGTTTTGCAGCAAAAATAGCTAGAGATGCAGCTTCTTCCAAGAAACTTTTGGATAAGATCTCAGCCAGCTCTTTACATCGATTGGACTTTTCAGGAACTACTGAATTACTCAAAAAATACAAAGATCATCCCGAAGTGGTGAAAGTCACACAAAAACATGCATATACGTTAACCATCATGGCCTCAATGTTGGAGGCGGCAAGACTTGATGGAGTACTATCGAGTGCTGAATTTTTATGGTTAAAACCGGCTGATCGCCGTTTATGGTTCATGTTAAACAGCGTCGGAAGATGGACAGCTGTCGTGGAAGTGGCAGGGCCTTTTGCTCATTGGCTAGCAGAAAAAGAAATAGGGCGTCCTTTAAAAACACCCATGATTGATGAAGCGCTAAAAGCGTTAGATGTGGCTATACAAGAAACTGTTTATACATAATATTTAAATTTTGAATGGCGTTGTTACATAAATAACCCCAACTGTCATCCTGGCTGGGATGCCAGGATCCAGTTGACAGGGATGTTAAATTAAGTATTCCTGGATCCTGAATCAAGTTCAGGATGACGAGGTCTGGATCCTGAATCAAGTCCAGGATGACGAGGACTGGATCCTGAATCAAGTTCA
>JAFGHQ010000064.1 GCA_016930035.1 Gammaproteobacteria bacterium
ACTGTCGGCGCCGGCGTCGTCTCAAAAGTGATTGAATAAACAAGAACATAAAGAGGCGATTTATCACCTCTTTATGTTATTTTAAATGTTAAATGTTGAATTTTAAATTAATGAGTCGCTTACGCGACAATCATTTCATGTGGGAGCAGGGTGCATATATGCGCCCCAATTCATTATGGTAAAACCATGGTAAAACTAACAGAAACACAAAAAATACGGATACGTTTGAAATCTTTTGATCACAATTTAATTGATCAATCAACACAAGAAATAGTAGAAACGGCAAAGCGTACGGGGGCACAAATCTGTGGGCCCATTCCTTTACCTACAAGAATTGAGCGAGTCACTATTTTGGTTTCACCGCATGCTGATAAAGATGCAAGAGATCAATATGAAATACGAACTCATAAACGTATCGTCGATATTATATCCCCAACAGATAAAACGGTAGATGCTTTAATGAAGCTTGATTTGGCCGCAGGGGTTAATGTTGCCATTAGTGTGGAATAGCTATATTAATTAAAAATAAAGAATGATTGTCGCGAAGCGATACATTCATTTTTAATTTTTAATTTTTAATTCATAAAAAGAGGTTGAAATGTCGTTAGGTATTATTGGAAAAAAGTGTGGCATGACTCGCATTTTTCAGGATGATGGTACATCCATTCCTGTAACAGTGCTTGAAGTATCGCCCAATTATATTGTCCAAATAAAAACACCAGAAACAGACGGATACCGAGCAGTTCAAGTGACTATGGGAACACAAAAAGTTTCTCGCGTTACCGAACCTCTCATTGGCCATTATAAAAAAGCCAACGTAGCTCCAGGTAAAGGATTATGGGAATTTCGCCTTGAAGAGCATGAAATGAAAATTGGAGAACAGGAACTGAAAGTTGGTGAAAATTTGACTGTTAATATTTTTAAAGTGGGGCAATTAGTGGATGTTCAAGGGGTTTCTAAAGGTAAAGGTTTTGCTGGCGTTATTAAACGACATCATTTTTCGAGTCAACGAGCCTCTCATGGTAACTCGTTATCTCACCGTGTTCCCGGCTCTATCGGACAACGTCAAACACCCGGGCGAGTTTTTAAAGGAAAACGTATGGCTGGGCATTTAGGCAATAAAAATTGTACTATTCCCAACCAGGAAATCATACGGATTGAGCCAGAAAAGAATTTGTTATTAATAAAAGGAGCTATGCCAGGAGCATCAGGGGGATATGTTGTCGTGGTACCGGCGAAAAAAAACAAAATTAAAGGGGAGAAATAAGTGTGGACTCAGTGATTCATCATTTGAAAGCAAAAGCAACAGAAAAGACTTCAGAAAAGAAATTAACACTCTCTGATAAGATTTTTGGTTGCGAATTTAATGAACCCCTCATTCATCAGGTGGTGATATCGTACTTATCCGCAGCGCGAGCAGGTACGAAAGCCCAAAAAACACGATCCGAAGTGAGTGGGGGAGGCCGTAAACCTTGGCGCCAAAAAGGCACAGGAAGGGCTCGAGCCGGAACTATTAGAAGCCCTTTATGGCGCGGTGGTGGTCAAATCTTTGCTGCAAAACCTAGAGATTATGCACAAAAAGTAAACAAGAAGATGTATCGAGGCGCTATATGCTCTATATTATCGGAGTTATTACGTCAAAAAAGATTAAAGATTTTTGAAGAATTTAAAATCGCCTCAAATAAAACCGCAGAATTGGTGAAATTATTAAAACAATTAGATTTAACAAATGTGCTCATTATTACTAATGAAGTGGATCAAAACCTTTACTTAGCGGGGCGCAATATTCCCTATGTTGATATTCGAGATATTCAAAATATAGATCCACTTGCACTTATTAAAGCAGATCAGGTAATTATCACTGTTGATGCGATTAGGCAATTGGAGGACAAGCTGGGATGAATCAAGAACGTTTAATGAAAATTATTTTGGCACCGCTTATTTCTGAAAAAAGTACCGAACTTGCTGATAAAAGAAAACAGTTTGTTTTTAAAGTGGTTATAGATGCTTTAAAACCTGAGATTAAAAAAGCCATAGAAACTTTATTTAATGTCAAAGTTAAATCAGTTGGAATCGTTCGTTCTCAAGGAAAGGTAAAACGGTTTAAACAAATTTTGGGTCAAAGAAAGCGTTGGAAAAAAGCCTACGTGGCTCTTGAAAAAGGTTACGATATTGATTTTTCGCAAGGTTTAAAAGAGGAATAATTTCTCATGAGTATGAAAAAGAGCAGACCAACTTCACCAGGTAGTCGTTTTGTTATGCGGCTTTCACGTGATGAATTACATCGCGGGGATCCTTATGAGCAGTTGGTCAAAACAAAAAAAGCAAGAGGCGGGAGAAATAATCAGGGACGTATTACCTCAAGACATCAAGGCGCTGGTCATAAGAAGCTTTATCGCGTTATTGATTTTAGGCGGGACAAGGATAACATTCCTGGACGCGTTGAACGTATCGAATATGATCCTAATCGTAGTGCTCATATCGCTTTAGTGCTTTACGTTGATGGAGAACGTCGTTATATTATTGCGCCTCAAAATTTGAAGGTAGATGATCAAATTGTTTCAGGAAGTAAGATTCCAATTTCAGTAGGTAATTGTCTACCTTTAAGTGATATACCCGTAGGAACGGTCATTCACTGTGTTGAATTAAAACCCCGAAAAGGCGCTCAGCTTGCTCGTAGTGCTGGTGCTTCTGCGCGATTACTTGCCAAGGAAGGGGATTATGCGACCATAAAATTGCGTTCTAATGATTTACGAAAAGTACGAGTCGAATGTCGCGCTTGTATTGGTGAGGTAGGTAATCCTCAGCATAATTTAATTTCTTTAGGAAAAGCAGGAGCAAAGCGTTGGAGAGGGGAAAGGCCCCATGTTCGTGGGATAGCGATGAACTCAGTTGATCATCCACATGGCGGTGGCCGTGGACGTAAAACCAAAGGGCGCCATCCTGTGAGCCCCTGGGGCCAACCGACTAAAGGATATAAGACTCGAAAAAACAAACGGACGACGAAATATATCGAACGACATAAAGGTAAATAGATTAATTAAAAATTAAGAATGAAGAATTAAGAATGAAGGAGTCGCTTCGCGACATATTACGAGCGATACAAAAATACTCAATCCTTGATCCTTAATTCTATGATATTTAAGAGGAATAAAACGTGCCAAGATCGCTAAAAAAAGGGCCATTTGTAGCCATTAGCTTATTGAAAAAAGTGGAAGAGACCGCAGCTGAAGGTAGTAAAAAGCCAATCAAAACGTGGTCCAGAGCCAGTATGATTACACCGCAGATGATTGGATTGACAATAGCCGTACATAATGGCCGTAATTTTGTTCCCCTTTTCATAACGGAAGAAATGGTTGGTTATAAATTAGGAGAATTTGCCCCTACGCGCACTTTTAAAATGCATTCAGGGGATAGAAAAGCCAAAGAAAAAGCACAAGCCTAGTATTGAAAATTACTAGAGCCATTTTAAAATAGCTAGATTATAGAGGTATATAAATCAATGGAAACAACAGCAACATTAAAATATGCGCGATTTCCTGCACAAAAAGCACGTCTCGTTGCTGATCAAATTCGTGGGCTCCCTATAGAGCAAGCGGTTGATATTCTAAAATTTAGCAAGAAGCGAGCAGCAAGAGCAATCAAAAAAGTACTAGAATCTGCCATCTCAAATGCAGAATTTAATGAGGGGGCAGATATTGATGAACTTTATGTTTCTCAGGTAGTTATTGATAAAGGCCCCACGCTTAAACGTCTTATGACGCGGGCAAAAGGTAGAGCCGATCATATATTAAAACGATCTTGTCATATTAAAATAGCTCTTTGTGATAAAAAAGAGGAAAACAAATAATGGGTCAAAAAGTTAATCCAGTTGGTATACGGTTAGGATTTATAAAAAATTGGCAATCAAGATGGTATGCTAATAAGCAAAATTTTTCTAAGATGATTTATACGGATTATCAAATCAGAGATTTTTTAAAAACCTCCTTAGCAAATGCGGGTATTAGTAAAATAGAAATTGAAAGAGCGGCTAAAAACGTAAAAGTTGTGATTTATGCAGCAAGGCCTGGTGTGATTATCGGAAAAAGTGGAAAAGACGTTGAAAAAATCAGAAATGCTTTAAAGAATATTGTGGGGGCACCTGTCCAGCTTGTTATAGAAGAGGTGCGTAAACCAGAATTAGATGCCCAATTAGTAGCAGATGGCATTGCATCACAATTAGTGAGGCGTGTTGCTTTCCGAAGAGCCATGAAACAAGCGCTGAATAATTCCATACGTGCGGGAGCAAAAGGCGTTAAGATTTGTGTCAGTGGACGTTTAGGGGGGATTGAAATTGCTCGTAGTGAATGGGCAAAGCAGGGGCGCATTCCACTACACACGTTTCGGGCGGATATTGATTATGCATTATCTGAAGCTAAAACGAATTATGGTATTGTTGGCGTAAAGGTTTGGATTTTTAAAGGAGAAGTGTTAGCCACAGAAAACAAGAAAAATAACACCCAAACCACAAAAGAGGTTCATTAACCCACCTATTCTATAGCCATCCCTATTGAAAATTAGGCATTTTCAATAGCGAAGGGTATATTAAAAAGACTGTAAGGGTCGTATATATATGTGCCCCTTGCAATAATTACGAGGAAAAAAGCTGTGTTACAGCCCAAAAAAAGAAAATTTGCAAAAGACCGAAAAGGCCGTAATAGAGGTTTAGCCCATCGAGGAAATACGGTTTGTTTTGGTGACTTTGGTATGAAAGCCACTTCGCGAGGGCGGCTCACGGCGCGCCAAATAGAAGCAGCGCGACGAGTAATCACACATGCCCTCAAGCGAGCAGGGAAAGTTTTTATTAGAATATTCCCAGATAAGCCTGTGTCTAAAAAACCGTTAGAAGTAAGACAAGGTAAAGGTAAAGGAAGCGTTGAATATTGGGTGGCGGTAATAAAGCCAGGCACTGTTCTATTTGAAGTCTCAGATGTGCCAAAGGAGATAGTGCAAGAAGCTTTTAGACTAGCAGCAGCTAAATTACCCCTTAAAACAATTTTTGAAGAGCGGGTGGTGATGTAATGAAAAGTAAAGCATATCAAAAAATGTCCATAGCTGAATTAAAATCGGAATTGAATGCATTATTACGAGAGCAATTTAATTTAGGCATTCAGAAAACAACTGGCCAATTGAGTAAATTTCATTTAATAAAAAATGCGCGTCAAAATATAGCTCGAGTTAAAACTATTTTGCGCGAAAAAGAGTCGGCAGGGGTAAAACATGAATAAAACAGCCATAGGAAAAGTCATTAGTGATCAAATGAATAAAACGGTTGTCGTTCAAATTGTACGACGTGAACCCCACCCACGATATCAAAAAATCGTAAAACGTATAACAAAATTGTTAGCACATGACGAAGCAGGTCTTTGCAAAATGGGAGATACAGTGAAAATAGCAGAAAGTAGACCCATTTCTAAGCATAAAGCATGGCATCTTGTTGAAGTCGTACAAAAAGCAGATTAAGAAAACAGAATTTTATACTAAGGTAAACAATAATGATACAGACACAAACAATTCTTAATGTAGCTGATAATACTGGGGCTCGGCGAGTTATGTGTATTAAAGTTTTAGGTGGCTCGCTCAGAAGATATGCCAGTATTGGTGATATTATTAAAATTACAGTTAAAGAAGCTTTACCTCAAGGTAAAGTCAAAAAAGGTGACGTTTTAAATGCGGTAGTAGTACGCACAAAAAAAGGTATACGACGCCAAGATGGTTCTTTAATTCGGTTTGATCACAATGCCGCGGTTTTATTAAATAATCAATTGGAACCCATTGGCACTCGAATTTTTGGACCGGTAACACGAGAACTTAGAGATAAATTCATGAAGATTATTTCTCTAGCTCCGGAAGTGTTGTAAATAATTAAAAGCCGTACTCATGATTTTTCATACAAGGGTTTTAAACATGCAAAAGCAAGGTAATAAAAAGATAAAGCTGAAAATAAAAAAAGGCGATGAGGTTATTGTAACCACAGGTAAAGACAAAGGAAAACGTGGTACAGTATTAGCCATTCGTGTTGAAACAAATGGAAAAGCTCGAGCCTTGGTCAGTGGGGTCAATTTGATTAAAAAACATGTTAAAGCAAATCCTCATGCTAATGAAACGGGTGGGATTCGTGAAAAAGAAGGATTTATTGATGTCTCGAACATCAAGTTATATAACGCTAACACTAATAAAGGAGAACGTGTTGGAATAAAAATCTTAGAAGACGGTAAAAAGGTAAGATATTTTGTGAAATCTGGTGATTTGGTACTGGAAACTAAATAACGGCAGTTATGAATAACAATTGCATAACTGACGTAATTTTAAATGTTGAATGTTAAATTTTAAATGTCGGAATCGCTTTGCGATGATTATGTTATATAATCATTTATCGCGTAGCGATTCATTAATTTAAAATTCAAAATTTAGAATTTAAAATAAAATCGCAGTGTTACTTTTTACAAAAGATTTTCTGTTTCCAATAAATTTTGTTGCTTATCCATAACTTGAGGTTAAATAAGGGTTCAAAAATGCAAAAATCAAGATTGCAAGAGTTATTTCGAAAGAAAATTAAAAAAGATTTACAGAAGCAATTTAATTATAAAAGCGATATGCAAGTTCCAAGAATAACTAAAATCACCTTAAATATGGGATTAGGGGAAGCAGTTGCCGATAAAAAAATTCTCGATTTGGCGATGGCGGATTTAGCAAAAATTGCAGGCCAAAAACCGATTATTACGTTATCGAGGAAATCTATAGCTGGATTTAAAATTCGTGAAAACTGGCCTATCGGATGTAAAGTTACTTTACGAAGCGATCATATGTATAATTTTCTCGATCGACTTATTAGTATTGCCATTCCTCGCATTCGTGATTTTAGAGGTTTTTCAGCGAGAGCTTTTGATGGGCGTGGGAACTATAGTTTAGGGATAGCAGAACAAATTATTTTCCCTGAAATTGAGTACGATAAGATTGATAAAATTCGAGGTATGGATATTACGATTACCACTACAGCGAAGACTGATGCTGAAGGAAAAGCATTATTAGAAGCGTTTAATTTTCCATTTAAAGATTAAAGGGGTAGAACATATTTATGGCAAAAAAATCAATGATTGCTCGAGGTAAAAAACGCATCCATTTAGAAACAAGATTTCGAGCTAAACGTGAAGCATTAAAAAAACAAGCCCAAATAGCTTATGCTCAAGGGGAAATTCCTTGGGATGTGCAGCGTGCTTTGCAAAATTTGCCGAGAAATTCTCATCATACCCGTACGGGTTTTCGTTGCCATATTTGTGGAAGACCCCGAGCTGTATATAAAAAGTTTGGTTTATGTAGATTATGTTTGCGTAAATTAGCAATGGGGGGGCACATTCCCGGGCTTGTTAAAGCGAGTTGGTAGTTTTGCAGCGATTCCCGAGCTAAATTTCATTGAGCTCCGAAATCGCTTTCCCTTTATTGACGCTGCATGCGAAATGAATTTGCACTGCGCGGCTAAGGGGAAGAAGCGCGATTCTTCCTCTTAACAAACCCCCTATGGCGGCAATATACGCACATAACCTATTGTTTTTATAAGGTAATTAGCGCGGGAATTACTGGTGGTTTTATTAATTAGAAATTAAGCATTAAAAATTAATAATATTGGTGTTGCGCTGCGCGCGACGTATTTATTTAATAATTGTAGGGGCGCCCCTGCACTTTTTTATATATTATCGGATAATTTTTCGTATTGATTTAAAAGGTGCAGGGCGATCGCCCAATAAAAATCAAAAGGTTAAATATGACTGTTTCAGATCCTATAGCGGATATGTTAACAAGAATTAGAAATGCCCAAATGGTTCAGTATCCGGAAATTGAAGTCCCATCATCTATGGTCAAAAAAGCCATCGTGGATGTGTTGAAAAGAGAAGGTTATATTGAGGATTATCAACTCGTAGGGGAACCTCAAAAGTTAAATTTAAAAATTCAGTTAAAATATTTTAAAGGAAAACCCGTTATAAGCTCTATTAAAAGAGTGAGTCGCCCCAGATTACGGGTTTACAAAGCCAACCATGAATTACCCAAAGTTTTAGGGGGATTAGGTATTGCTGTAATTTCGACTTCTAAAGGCGTTTTATCGGATAAAGAAGCTCGACATTTAGGTGTTGGCGGAGAAGTTTTGTGTTATGTTGAATAATAAGATAGAGGGTTAGATTAACTATGTCTCGGATTGCAAAAAAACCAATTGTTGTGCCTAAAAATGTTCAAGCCCAAGTTCAAGGGCAAAACGTTTTATTAAAAGGGCCGAAGGGCCAGGCAACCTATACCGTAAATGACGTGCTCGACGTAAAACTCAATGACGATACATTGAATGTCGTAATAAAAGAATCTGCAAAAACAGCTTTAGCAAATCGCAGCAAGTCTAAACATAATATTTTTTTAAATACAGTATCAGGCACTATTTGTGCGCAGTTGAGAAATATTATTTTCGGTGTTTTAGAGGGTTATGAACGCAAATTAGAATTACAAGGAGTTGGATATAGAGCTCAAGTAAAAGGGAAGGTATTAGATTTAAGTTTAGGATTTTCTCATCCCGTCGATTTCGCTATTCCAGAAGGAGTTACCATTGAAACACCAACTCAAACGCTGATAGTGATTAAAGGTATTAATAAACAGAAAGTGGGGCAAGTTGCTGCCAGTATTCGTGCTATTCGTTCTGTCGAACCCTACAAAGGTAAAGGGGTTCGATATGAAGGCGAGATAGTGATACTCAAAGAAACGAAGAAATAATTAAGGGTTATTTTAAATTTTAAATGATAAATTTTGAATTAATGAGTTGCTTGCGCAACAAAATTAATCGTAGGGGTCGCGGTTTTGCGATCCGTACAGCGCAACCCAACAATCACGATAATTAAAAATTTAGTATTCAAAATATTAGAGAAACTTATGATTAAAATTGCAAAAACGAAAAAAGAAAAACGTTTAAGACGCGCTAAAAAAGCACGGTATAAAATTAAAACGTTAGAAATGCCAAGATTTACTGTGCATAAAACGCTCAATCATATCTATGCACAAGTCCTTCTACCCAATGGCCAAGTGATTGCTTCAGCTTCTACCATTGATAAAGCGTTTAAAAAACAAAACAGTGGAATAAAAACGGGCAATATGGATGCGGCAACAAAGGTAGGAAAATTAATTGCAAAACGAGTTTTAGACAAAAATATCAAAGAAGTGGCTTTCGATCGTTCTGGTTTTAAATACCATGGTCGAGTTAAAGCCTTAGCAGAGGCTGCAAGAGAAGGTGGTTTGATATTTTAGTTCAGTGACCCAATAACGATGATTTTGGAGAAAACAATATTATGGTAACGCGCACCAAGCAAAAAACGAGAAATCCTAAAGAGACAAAACAGACAGAAGAAAGTGCTATGGATGCTTATGATAGTCGAATTGTTTCCATTAGAAGAACAACTAAAGTAAGAGAAGGTGGTCGTGATTTCAGCTTTTCAGCTGTTGCTGTGGTGGGTGATGGGAAAGGACAGGTAGGTATGGGTTGTGGAAAAGGTAAAGAAGTTACCCTAGCAGTACAAAAAGCAACTGATAATGCTCGTAAAAATATGCAACATGTGGCCTTGAAAGGCGACACGATCCAATATCAGATTATTAATCGGCTCGGTGCAACCAAAGTGATTATTTTGCCCGGAGCAGAAGGTACGGGTATCCATGCGGGAGGAGCGATGAGACCAGTATTTGAAGTGCTAGGAGTAAAAAACGTTATTGCTAAATCGATTGGAGCCAGAAATCCACTTAATGTAGTTCGAGCAACGATTGAGGGATTGGTTAATATTTCTAACCCAACTGAGATTGCTAAAAAACGAGGCAAGACGGTCGAAGAAATTTTAGGCAAAAAAGCAAAAGAGAATACAACGGTATAAAAAATGAATACGAAACAACAATTGAAATTAACTTTAGTAAAAAGTAAATATGGTCGATCCAAAGGGCATATGGCTTGTGTAAATGGACTTGGTCTTCGAAAAATTGGAGACACAATAATGGTAAAAGATACACCTAGCGCTCGTGGTATGATCAATAAAATTTCATATTTGTTAAAAATTGAGGAAACCCAATAATGCGTTTAAATACATTACGCCCAGCAGAAGGTTCAAAAAAAGTATCCAAACGATTAGGTCGTGGTATTGGAAGTGGCCGAGGTAAAACTTGCGGACATGGGCATAAAGGTCAAAAAGCTCGAGCTGGCGGTTATCATAGAAATTGGTTTGAAGGCGGTCAAACTCCTTTACACATGCGTTTACCGAAATTTGGTTTTAGCACGACAAAAAGTCGTATTACCAGTGAAATTCGATTATCAGAATTGAGCAAATTAAAAGAAGATAAAATCGATTGGGAAGTGTTAAGAAAATCGGGATTGATTAATGCCAAAATAAAACGTGTTAAAGTGATTAAAGATCAACCGATCGAAAAAGTAATTATTTTGGTTAATATTCCCACTACCCAAGGAGCAAGAGATGCAATAGTAGCTGCTGGTGGAAAAGTAGAGGAGCGTAATGGTTAAATCTATTTCCACTAAAGGAGCTAAAACCAATATCTTGTCCCAGGGTGGTTTAAGCGAACTTAAACAGCGTATTATATTTTTATTGCTTGCTATTTTTATTTTTCGAATTGGTGCTCACGTTCCTGTTCCTGGACTAGATCCGGTCAAGTTAGCCCAACTTTTTAATGCGCAGCAAAGTGGCATCCTGGGTCTTTTTAACATGTTTTCAGGTGGTGCATTGGCCCGATTTACGGTATTTGCTTTAGGCGTGATGCCTTATATTTCCGCATCAATTATCTTGCAATTATTTACGGTGGTTTCACCCACATTGGCTAAGTTAAAAAAAGAAGGGGAATCAGGCCAAAGGAAGATTAACGAATATACGCGTTATGGAACAGTATTGTTAGCAACTTTTCAGGCCGTTGGCATTTCAAAAATGTTAGCCAGTGCCGGAATTGCACTTAATCCCGGTATATCGTTTTATATGATAGCTACCATTACCCTCGTGACGGGGACTATGTTTTTAATGTGGTTGGGCGAACAAGTGACAGAAAAAGGGATTGGTAATGGTATTTCTATGATCATCTTTGCGGGAATTGTGGCAGGCTTGCCAGGCGCTATAGGTCGCACATTAGACCAAGTCAGACAAGGACAAATGCAAGTTATTACTTTACTACTCATTGCTGCATTGGTTATAGGTGTTACGGCACTGGTTGTTTTTATAGAGAGCGGATTGAGAAAAATTCCTGTGAATTATGCAATGCGACAACAAGGTCGCAAAATTTATGCCGCACAAAAATCCAGTTTGCCCTTGAAGATTAATATGTCGGGTGTTATTCCGCCTATTTTTGCTACCAGCTTGATCTTATTTCCGGCGAGTATTGCCCAGTGGTTTGGGCAAGGGAAGGGTATGGCTTGGTTAAACCATTTGGGATTGGCTTTGCAACAAGGGCCATTACATATTGTTATATTTGTGATAGCCGTTGTATTTTTCTGTTTCTTTTACACAGCGATGGTATTTAACCCACAAGATACAGCTGAAAATTTAAAAAAATCAGGCGCGTTTATTCCCGGCGTGCGTCCTGGTCAACAAACAGCAGCCTATATTGATGTCGTGATGACCAAATTGACTTTATTTGGTGCTATTTATGTAACGTTAGTATGTTTATTACCACAGATCTTGATTTATGCTTGGCAAGTCCCATTTTATTTTGGCGGAACATCACTCATGATTATTGTAGTTGTGATTATGGATTTTGTAGCACAAGTTCAAGCACACCTGATGTCTCACCAATATGAATCGTTGATGAAGAAAGCTAATCTGAAAGGTGGCCTAGGATTGCTTAAATAATTAAGCATCGCAATAAAATTTTAAATTTTACATTTTAAATTTTAAATTTTAAATTCATGAGTTGCTTGTGCGACAACTATTTTTGTAAGTTGGGTTAAGCGATAGCGCAACCCAACATTTGTCTTTTTTGTGGAATAACAGATTAAGAGGATGCGAAAATGAAAGTTAGAGCTTCAGTAAAAAAGATATGTAAGGATTGTCGAATCATTCGACGTCATGGCGTTGTGCATGTTATTTGTAAAAATCCAAAACATAAGCAAAGACAGGGATAGCATTTTAATTAAAAATTAAAAATTAAAAATTAAAAATTAAAAATTAAAAATGGTGGAGTTGTTTCCGCCTTTGCTAAAGCTACGGCGAGACAGGTTACGCGATAACCATTTAAAAAATAAATGCTTGATCGTTGGGGGGACTTGCAGTATCCTTATCCGCCTTTTAATTTTTATAAGAATTTCGGGAGATCATTAATGGCGCGAGTAGCCGGAATAAATATACCAGATCAAAAACACATTGGTATCGCATTGACCTATATTTATGGGATAGGGCATAGTTTAGCTCGCAAAATTTGTGCGGATGCCGGGGTAGATGCTGGGATAAAAGTAATTAATTTAAACGAAGAACAATTAGAAAGTATCCGTAACCGAGTTGCTAATTGTGAAATTGAGGGTGATTTACGACGTAAAGTAGGGATGAATATTAAACGTCTAAAGGAAATTGGTACTTATCGAGGATTGCGCCATCGACGTGGGTTGCCCGCACGAGGCCAACGTACAAAGACCAATGCTCGAACCCGAAAAGGGAAGAGGGGAAAAGGTAAAGTCGCTTAACTCATTCATTATTGTATAGGAATTAACAAGCATGCCAGAAACTAAAACTAAAGCGAAAACAACTAAGAAAGCAAAGAAACAGCTTATTGAAGGGCTGGTGTACGTTAAAGCAACGTTTAACAACACCATTATTACCCTTGCCGATCCGCAAGGGAACGTCTACGCTTGGTCAAGTGCCGCAAAAGCAGGTTTCAAAGGGTCGAGGAAAAGTACCCCTTTTGCTGCTCAGGTTGCAGCAACCGAGCTTTCAAAAGACGTTGCTGAGCGTTTCGGCGTAAAACGCGTTCATGCAAAAGTAAAAGGGCCTGGGCCAGGTCGTGAATCTGCGGTTCGCGCTATAGAAAATTCCGGAATAAAAGTTTTAACGATCGAGGATGTTACAGGAATTCCTCATAATGGATGCCGTGATCCAAAAAGGCGACGGGTTTAAAATGGTTACTAAAAATTAAAAATGCAGAATTAAAAAAGGTAGAGTCGCTTGCGCGACAACCATAACAGAGATGAGAACATGGCTAGAAATTTGATGCCCAGAGGGCATATCGAAAAAAGAGAACATCAAGATTTAGGTTTGTTTAGCGGTGTTACGCCCAGAGAATCTAAATTTAAGGTAGATCAAATGCCTGGGCAACATGCAGGGAAATCTACCAAATTATCCGAATATGGAAAACAATTACGAGCAAAACAGTTGGCCAAACGTTTATACGGTGTTTTAGAGCGCCAGTTTAGGAATTACTATAAAAAAGCCTGTCGCATGCCTGGCTCAACAGGTGTGCATTTATTGCGTTTATTAGAAACCAGATTGGATAATGTGGTTTATCGTTTGGGTTTTGCACGTACTCGCAAAGAAGCAAGACAACTTATATCTCATAGAGGGATTACGGTTTTTGATGGAAATATCGTTCGGATTGTTAATATTCCCTCTTTTCAAGTAAAACCTGGATATGAAATTTTTGTCAAAGAAAAAAGTCGAAAACAGTTACGAATTCAAGAAGCACTAGAACTGGCCAAAATGCGTATTTTGCCAGAATGGTTAGAAAGTGACACGGAAAACTTTAAAGGGGTTGTTAAACGCTTACCTGAGCGTAATGAAATGCCCCTTGAAATCAATGAATTACTCATTGTTGAATTGTATTCTAAATAACCTTTTAAATTACGTTTTAAATTAAGAGAGAAAAAACATGCCTTTGACGTACAATGATGCGGATGAATTTTTAATACCACGAGAGATTAAATTCGATGCTTTATCTTCATCTCATTTTAAAATCACGCTAGAACCTCTCGAACGTGGTTTTGGGCACACGATGGGGAACGCGCTAAGACGAATTTTATTATCAGCAATGCCAGGATATGCAGTAACCCAGGTTCGTATCAAAGATGTATTACATGAATTTAGCAGTAAAGAAGGCATTCAAGAAGACATCATTTTTATTTTATTGAATCTTAAAGAATTAGCATTCCGCCTAAAAGATGATAAAGAAGAAGCAGTATTAAAGTTGCATAAAAAAGGACCCTGCACCGTATTAGCTAAAGATCTCATTGAAAAAAATGAAGTGGAAGTTTTTAACCCCGATTTAGTTATCGCTCACTTAACCAAAGATGGTGAGCTTGATATGGAGCTTACGGTTCGCCGTGGTCGTGGCTATGAATCAGCAGCAGTCCGTAAGCGTCTTCTTGAGGAAAGTGAAGAGCAAAAGCCCATTGGTACTTTATTTTTAGATGCGAATTATTCACCGGTCAAGCGTGTTTCTTATTCAGTGGACAGCGCGCGATTTAAAGGCCGGGCTGATTTAGATAAATTAATTATTGACTTAGAAACCAACGGTAGTTTGAATCCAGAGGTAGCAATTAGGCGTGCAGCGACTATATTGCAACACCAATTAAGTGCTTTTGTGGATCTTGATAGTGAAATTTTAAAAGAAATCGAAAAAGAAGAGGAAGAATTTGATCCTATTTTATTTAGACCTGTAGAGGATCTTGAGCTAACTGTTCGTTCTGCAAATTGTTTAAAAGCCGAGAATATTTATTTCATTGGGGACTTGGTGCAACGAGCTGAGTCCGATTTATTAAAAACGCCTAATTTAGGGAGGAAATCTTTAAATGAAATTAAGAGTATTTTAGCGGAACATCATTTATCGTTAGGCATGTATTTAGAAAATTGGCCCCCCGAATTTATGAAAGAACGGTATGAAAAAGAAAAGATTACCCGCGAGAAAGAAAAAGCTGTTAAAGCAGCTAAAAAAGCCCAAAAGGTAGTTGAAGCTAAAAAACTATTGACCTCGGAAGAAGAAAACGAAGCCTTTGAGCCGTTAGTTGCCAAAAAAGCCAAGAAAGTAGCGGCTACTAAAAAATTACCGACGACAGAGTAAAAGGGCGAAAACTCTGATCCATCCATAGAGCAAGCGGAACAAGAAGAGGAAGAATAAATTATGCGACACCGTAAAAGTGGACGACATTTGAATCGAACAAGTAGTCATCGAAAAGCCATGTTTCGCAATATGGCAGTATCTTTCATTCAAAAAGAAATGATTCGAACGACTTTGCCTAAAGCAAAAGAATTACGCCAAGTTGTAGAACCGCTTATTACATTAGCAAAAGATGACACAATAGCCAATCGCAGGTTAGCTTTTGACCGTTTACGAGATGAGGATGTTGTGCAGAAATTATTTACGATGATAGGCCCTAAATCAAAATCTCGCCCTGGTGGGTATTTACGTATTTTAAAATGTGGATTTCGAGCAGGGGATTCTGCTCCCATGGCGCTTGTCGAATGGGTAGACCGGGAATTAATTAAAAATTAAAAATTAAAAATTAATTTTTGTCCTGAGATTTTGAAATGAAAACCCGTTTTTCGTTGATTGCATATCCGAAACTGACGTTAAAATGGAATATCGTCCACAAAGCCCTCATTTCCTGAATTTCCTGAAGACTCCTGAGATTCCTGTGGGGCTTCAAATTTACTGGTAGATTCTTGTTGATTATAATCCTCCCCATTTTTTCGCCGATCAAGGATTTGCATTTCATTGGCAACAATTTCAGTCGTGTAACGATCGGTTCCATTCTTATCTTGCCATTTGCGCGTTTGAATTCGTCCTTGCACGTAAATTTTTGATCCTTTCTTTAAAAATTCATTAGTAATTTCGGCTAATCTTCCGAAAAATACCACACGATGCCATTCAGTTTTTTCAGTCAAGTTTCCCGATTCGCGATCTTTCCAAACAGTAGAAGTAGCAAGACTAATATTTGAGACAGCATTTCCATCGGAAGTGTATCGAATTTCTGGATCCGCACCTAAGTTGCCAATAAGAATGGCAATGTTAACACCTCGAGACATAGATTTATTTCTCCTTTTGGATATCATAAGGGACGCAGATCTGCGTCTCTTACAAAATTTTATACGTTATATTACCTTCTCAAAACTAGATCTACCATAAAAAAAAGATTTTTTCTTCAGATTTTAAGATCTTCTTCTCCAATTAATTGGTGTTAAAATTTGAATTTCAATATAATAAACAATGCACAAAATTATGAGACAACATGCTTTTGATACGATCATTGCAGAAACCAAACAGTCATTTCATTTATCCTGGCCGTTGACTTTATCCTTTTTAATGCAGGAATTAACCCCCTTCGTGAGTGTATTGATGATTGGTCGTTTAGGTGAAGACGCTTTAGCAGCGAGGGTTTTATCTTGGTCTGTTTATGTCATATTTTCTGTATGGTTTGCTGGAGTTTGCGGCTCAGTAAGTGCGCTCGTTGCTCAAAAATTTGGGGCTCAAGATCGAGAAGGGTTAGGGCTCGTCGTTTCACAAGGATTTATATTAGGATTTATTTTAGCTTTCATTGTGATGATATTGCTATGGTTTGCCCCTTATTTATTTCATTTGAGTAAACAAGGGCCAGAAGTTCTGCGTTTAAGTACCCAATATTTACATGTGCTCATGCTTTGTGTTATCCCGGTAAGTTTTCTCGTTGTTATTGAGCAATTTTTAATTGGGATTAATAAAACACGATTAGTGCTCCTGACCTCAGTTGTCCAAATCCCTGTCGAAATTTTTGCGAATTATTGTTTTGTGTTTGGTAAATTGGGTTTGCCCAAATTCGGCATGGTGGGAATAGGTTACGGATCCGCTCTTGTATTTGTTTTATCCAGCATTATATTAATTTTTGTATTGTTAAAAGCAAAAGATATTAGTATTTACCCCATTTTTTCCTATTTAACTAAGATTAAATTGCAAACATTAAAAGAACTGTTACGAATCGGATTTCCCTTGGGAAACACTTATGTTATAGAAATTGGTGCATTAACCGCGACGACATTTTTAATCGCCCAATATAGCAGTATACAATTGGCCGCTCACCAAATCGTGTGGCAGATTTGTTCTGTTACAGACGGTGTTTTATTTGCCATATCCCAAGTTACCACTGCTCAAGTAGGTCAAGCAGTTGGCCGAAAAGATCTTTCGGCAATTAAAGCATCCACTTATGCCAACATGGGATTGGGGTTTTGTTTTCTGTTGTTTGTTAGTGTTTTATATCTAGGGTTTCCGAAAGCCATCGTGTTATTTGATATAGGCTCACATGCTGGAAATTATCAACCTTTGTTACATTATGCCGTTATTTTTTTAGCCATTGCTCTGATTTCTCAGATTTTTGATAATTTCCGATTGAATGTGCAAGGCGCATTGCGTGGATTAAAAGATACGCGAATCCCGATGTTTATTAGCATCATTAGTTTTTGGGTGATAGGGCTAAGCTTAGGTTATTTATTAGCTTTTGTTTTTCATTTAGAAGGCGCAGGGTTATGGATAGGCTTAACGTTGGGTTTATTATTTAATACGATTGCTTTAATGTGGCGTTTTTCTAAGATCGTCGTCAAAGTTCAATAATCTTTTTATGAAAACCATCAAAATCATAGGTGCGCGAACGCATAATCTCAAAAATATCAATCTAGAGATTCCTCGAGACAAATTAATCGTGATCACCGGTTTATCAGGTTCTGGTAAATCTTCCTTGGCATTTAATACCTTATATGCGGAAGGGCAGCGCCGTTATGTGGAATCTTTGTCGGCCTATGCTCGCCAATTTTTATCTATGATGCAAAAACCGGATGTCGATTATATAGAAGGACTCTCGCCGGCTATTTCCATTGAGCAAAAATCAACCTCACACAATCCTAGATCCACTGTAGGCACGATCACAGAAATTTATGATTATTTACGTTTATTGTTTGCGCGAGTGGGACAACCGCGTTGTCCTGAGCACGATATTATTTTAGAAGCGCAAACCATCAGTCAAATGGTCGATAGCGTGATGGTCTTACCTGAAGACACCAAACTGATGCTGTTAGCGCCGATCGTGCGAGAGCGGAAAGGCGAATATGTTCAATTATTTGAAAAACTGCGCCACGAAGGATTTATTCGAGCAAGAATAGATGGCAATCTAGTTGAGCTAGATCAAGTACCGCCATTAGATTTGTATAAAAAACACACCATCGAAGTAGTGATTGATCGTTTTCGCGTCCGAGATGATGTGCGTCTTAGGTTAGCAGAATCTTTTGAAGTCGCACTCAATTTAGCAGACGGTTTGGCCGCCATAGCCTATATTGATGAACGCGATAAACCCGAATTTTTATTTTCATCAAAGTATGCTTGCCCAAAGTGTGGGTATAGCCTCTCCGAATTAGAACCACGGCTATTTTCATTTAATAATCCCAAAGGCGCGTGCCCAGCATGTGATGGTTTGGGCGTTAAACAAGATTTTGATGAGTCTAAAGTGATTCACAATGAAGATTTAAGTTTAGGAGCCGGAGCAATTCGAGGCTGGGATGAGCGTAACGCTTATTATTACCAAATGCTCGAGTCATTGGCAAAACACTATCACTTTGACATCAATAAACCCTTCAAAGCACTTCCTGAAAAGATTCGGCAGATCATTTTGTATGGCAGTGGCAAAGAAAAAATTCATTTACAGTATGCGATATTTGAAAAAACGCAACCTTTCGAAGGCATTATTCCTAATATGCAACGCCGTTATCATGAAACCGAATCCGAAGCGGTTCGCACCATCTTATCCCGATATTTAACGGCAAAACCTTGTGATATATGTCAAGGCACGCGTTTGCGGCTTGAAGCGCGCCATGTGTTTATGGATCACAAGAATATTGCCGATATCACGCAGTTATCTATTCAAGAAGCATTTCATTTTTTTGAGCATCTTGATTTAGGCGGCAAGCGAGGCCAAATTGCGGAAAGTATTTTAAAAGAAATTAATAGTCGCTTGAGCTTTCTCATGAACGTTGGCTTAGATTATTTAACGCTTCATCGAAGTGCGGAAACATTATCGGGGGGCGAGGCTCAGCGCATTCGGCTAGCTAGCCAAATTGGCGCAGGATTGGTAGGGGTTATGTACGTTTTAGACGAACCTTCGATTGGATTGCATCAACGTGACAACGCAAGACTGCTCGAAACGTTAAAACATTTACGTGATATTGGCAATACGGTGATTGTGATTGAGCACGATCGAGAGGCGATTTTCGCAGCAGACCAAATTGTGGACATGGGGCCGGGAGCAGGAGTTCACGGCGGTGAAATTGTGGCGCAAGGAACCCCTCAAGAAATTGCTCAACACAAAACATCGTTGACCGGTCAATATCTTTCCGGGGAAAAAACTATTTCTACGCCCAAAAGACGCGTTCCATTTGATGCTGAAAAAATAATTCGCTTATTGGGAGTGGCTCGGAATAACTTAAAAAATATTGATGTAGAAATTCCTGTAGGTTTAATGACTTGTATTACTGGCGTTTCAGGATCGGGCAAATCAAGCCTTGTTAACGATACCTTATATCCCGTTCTATTAGCGCGTCTTAATCGAAAGTCCGATGTTCAACAGGGTAGCTATCGTTTTGTTTCAGGATTGGAACATGTTGATAAGGTCGTAAACATTGACCAAAGCCCAATCGGTCGCACGCCTCGGTCCAATCCGGCCACTTATACAGGACTTTTTACGCCAATTCGGGAGTTATTCGCGGCAACGCAAGAAGCACGATCACGGGGGTATCAACCAGGACGATTTAGTTTTAATGTGAGAGGAGGGCGGTGCGAAGCATGTAAAGGCGATGGATTAATTAAGGTTGAGATGCATTTTTTAGCCGATATTTATGTAACCTGTGATGTTTGTCACGGAAAACGCTACAACCGTGAAAGTTTAGAGATCAAATATAAAGGGAAGAATATTTATGAAGTTTTAGAGATGACGGTTGAAGAAGCCCATGATTTTTTTAAAGTTGTTCCGGTTTTAGAACGTAAATTACAAACGTTAATGGATGTGGGATTGTCTTATATTCGGCTCGGGCAGAGCGCAACTACCTTATCGGGGGGCGAGGCGCAGCGCATTAAACTCGCTCGCGAACTTTCTAAGCGCGATACAGGAAATACATTTTATATTCTTGATGAGCCTACGACAGGATTACATTTTCATGATATTAACCAACTGCTGGCAGTGCTTCACGAATTACGCGATCGTGGTAATACCGTGCTGATTATTGAACATAATCTCGATGTTATTAAAACCGCAGACTGGATTATTGATTTAGGGCCTGAAGGCGGTGATCGCGGCGGTCAAATTGTCACTGTTGGCACGCCTGAACAAGTTGCCAAATGCAAAAAATCTCACACCGGCACTTTTCTTGCAAAACTAAAATAATGAATTTTTTTAGAAATGGATTTTACTGCATTGATATTTGGAAATTGACGGCTGAGAAGCTCGACGGTATGATTTACAAACTTACTTTCGGGGTATAGCGCAGTCTGGTAGCGCACCTGCTTTGGGAGCAGGCTGTCGGGGGTTCAAATCCCTCTACCCCGATATTGATAAGAAAGTAGTGATAAGCATTATTGCATATAAAGTTTATAAGAGGATAGTAAG
>JAFGHQ010000065.1 GCA_016930035.1 Gammaproteobacteria bacterium
CTGAAATCTTCGATGCATTAATCGACAAATTCCCTCAAATGCCAAGATCATGATGAGCAGGTGTCAGACACAAGAGTGTCTGACACCGTCTTTTGCCGTATTGGATCAATTATCACTTCATTCCTAATAAGGTAGGTGTATTTTGCTCCTCCTCTCCATGCTCTGTATTTTGTTGCCCTCTGTCATTTATTATTTTCAAAAGGCTCTCACGAAGATATTCATTGGCCAAATCAAGTGCGGTTTTACCTTCGTGATTCCGGATATAAGGATCGGCGCCTTTTTCCACTAAAATACCTGCAAGATCCCCCTTCCAATGAGAAACAGCACAATGCAAAGGGGTATTACCCTCGTTATCCTGAAGATTAAAATCAACTTCAATATCAGCTGAGGACTCTAAAAAAGGCCAAATAGTACCATTGTCCAATGTCGCTGCTAAGTGAACAGGTGTTTGTCCTTGGCCATTTTGAACATTAGGATCACCGTCCTTTTTCAACAAAAATTCAACAATCTTGTTAAATTCCCCTTCCACTGCTATGTGAAGTGGTGTTTGTCCTTGGCCATTTTGAACATTAGGATTAGCCCTGTATTTCAATAGACGAGTCACAATGTAGAGATCTCCTCTTGCCACAGCCAAATGAAGTGGTGTTCGTCCTTGGTTATCTTGAATATTAGGATTAGCTAGCATTCCAAGTCCACACAGATATTCGGCGCTTGTTTCGTAGCCCCCTGCCACAGCTAAATGAAGTGGTGTTTGTCCCTGGTTATCTCGAATATTAGGATCAGCTCCGTTCTCCATCAGATAACCAACGATTTCATATGATCCCATTGCCCCAGCTAGATGAAGTGCCGTACTCTCCTGTTCATTTTGAACATTAAGATCAACGTTTTCTTGAATAAATTTTCTAACCGCTTCTGTATCGCCCATCGCTACAGCTTCGCGCAAAGTCTCAGGTCTATATTTATTTTGTTGTTGATTAAAAAACATTTGCATTCCCCCTCTTTGTAAAATTTGACTCAATACGCATTATTTAAAAATGAGTGCTACAGAGTCGTTAAATGTTCTTAAACAATATTATAGAAGACAAATATTAAGGAAATCTTAAGGGTGGGTAAAAAATACGTAATTTTATTATTTTTGTAAAATTGATCCCTAAATAAATTCCAAACGGCTGAAAAATACGACTATAAAAATGCGACAAACTGCGCTTCTACTTAACTTTTATTAACTGGGCATTAAGGGCGACGATAACAGTGCTTAAGCTCATTAATACGGCGCCTATGGCGGGGCTTAAGACAAAACCAAATCGAGATAAAACACCTGCGGCCAATGGAATAGCAAAAGCATTATAACCGGTTGCCCAAATCAAATTTTGTATCATTTTACGATAAGTTGCTCGTCCAAATGCTATTAACGCTACAATATCGCGAGGATTGCTTTCCACTAAGATAATATCCGCGGTTTCAGCTGCGATGTCTGTACCTGATCCAATCGCAATCCCTATATCAGCCTGCGCAAGGGCTGGCGCATCATTGACCCCATCCCCAGTCATGGCTACGAATTCACCTTGCTCTTGCATCGCTTTGATGTAGGCTAATTTTTGATGGGGTAAAACTTCAGCATAATAAGTATCAATCCCCAATGCTTTACTCACCGCTTTAGCCACGGCCTCATTATCACCTGTCATCATGACAGTTTTAATGCGTTTATCTTTGAGCGTTTTTATAGCTTCATAACTTTCGAGCCGAATTTCATCAGCAAGTACGATATAACCAGCCAATTGATTCTCAATCAAAATAAACACCGCCGTTTCTGAACCATTTGACAAAATGGATTGGTATAAAGATGAATCTAAAAGAATATTCTTATCAGCAATATAAGCGGAACTGACTACTTTGATGTTTTTCCCTTCAACTTGTGCTTCAACACCTTGGCCAACTAAGGCTTTAAAATTTTGGACTTTAGGCAAAATGATATGCTTATCTTTGATGAGGCGGATAATTCCAGCGGCTATAGGATGTTCTGAGTACTGCTCTAAACTTCCTGCATATTTTAAAATATCTTCTCGACGATAACGTTCATTAAGGGACTCGTATCGAGCAACACCAAACTTGCCCTTAGTTAAAGTTCCCGTTTTATCAAATACCAAGGTGGTTATTTTGCGTGCGTTTTCAAAGGCAGTCCGATTGCGAATGAGTAAACCCCGCTGAGCTGATAGTGTGGTCGAAATAGCTACGACTAAAGGAATGGCTAAGCCTAGTGCGTGTGGGCAGGAAATGACCAAAACGGTTACCATCCGTTCCAACGAAAAATCAACGGGCTGACCAACAATAAACAGCCAAACAGCAAATGTGGCAAACCCGGCGAAAAGCGCGACAAAAGTAAGCCATTTGGCTGCTTTATCTGCGAATCGCTGAGTTTTAGATTTAACTTGTTGCGCTTCGCCTACTAACTGAATCACTTTAGAAAGATAAGAGTCTTTCCCTGCATGTTTGATCTCAATCTTCAATGAACCTTGCCCATTGATCGACCCTCCTATAACTTCAATACCGACCTCTTTTTTAACAGGTTTAGATTCACCCGTCAGCATGGATTCATCTAAATAACTCGAACCTTCAACAATTCTGCCATCAGCCGGGATCTTTTCGCCGGGTTTAATTAAGACTACATCGCCTTCTTTCAATTGATTCAATGCAACATCTTTTATGGTTGCTCCTTTCACTAGGTGCGCGGTAGAGGGCATCATTTTAACGAGCAATTCTAACGCACGGGAAGCCCCTAACACTGAGCGCATTTCAATCCAATGGCCCAGTAGCATGATGTCAATTAAGGTTACTAATTCCCAAAAAAACATTTTTCCGGACAACCCAAACACAATAGCGGCGCTATAAACATAAGCTACTGTCACGGCTAGCCCGATAAGCGTCATCATGCCCGGATTCTTGCTCTTAAGTTCATTATAACCACCCCTCAAAAAAGGCCAACCGCCATAAAAATAAACAAGGGTGGACAGCAAAAATAAAACGTACTCGCTCCCCCAAAACTGCCACTGATAATGCAAAAAAGTTTGAATCAAAGGGGAAAGTATTAAGATAGGAATGGTCAAAATCAAAGATACCCAGAAACGACGCTTAAAGTCTTGAATCATCATTTTATGATGTTCTCGATGCATGAGATCTTCATGACAACAAGCATGTTCATGTTTGTTTTTATCGTGATTTTGATGCAATTTACGCTCTCCTTTGTACAATGCAACTTTTGGTGTCAGACACCAAAAGTTGCATCAAGCAATTTTTTCTCGAAAGGATTGGATGGTTTGTTGATAGTTTTTACTATGAAAAATAGCTGAACCGGCTACGAAAAAGTCAGCACCGGCTTGGGCGATTTGAGCGATATTGCTTTCTTTGACGCCGCCATCCACAGCAAGATAAATAGGGCGTTTTTGTTGATCAATAATGGCTCGAACTTTTTCAATTTTGGGTAATTGTTCCGAAATAAATTCTTGCCCCCCAAACCCTGGGTTGACGGTCATGATCAGAATCAAATCCAAATACTGGATCACATAATCGAGCCAATTTAAAGGCGTGGCTGGATTAAACACAAGACCTGCTTTGCAGTTGTGGGTTTTAATCAGCTGCAGCGAGCGATCCAAATGCTCAGTACTTTCAGGATGAATCGAAATATAATCAGCACCCGCTTCAGCAAACATACTAATAAGACTATCAACTGGTTTTACCATTAAATGCACATCAAATGGCGCTGTAATGCCATCTTTTCGTAATGCTTTGCAAATCATCGGGCCAATAGTCAAATTAGGAACATAATGATTATCCATGACATCAATATGAATGACGTCTGCTCCTGCTTTTAAAACAGCGCGGATATCAGATCCCAAATGAGCAAAATCAGCCGAGAGAATGGATGGGGCAATAATTGGAGTTCTTTTTTTCATAGGTATTTCCTTGGCGTTAATTAACAAATGAGAAAAATATCATCATTTTGGCATTATGAATTAAAAATGAAAAATTTATGTGTGGTGCGTAGCGCGACACTAACATTCTTAATTTTTAATTAAATAAAACGGTTCGGAAAACCGTTTTATTTAATCCCCCTCGCTCGACAAACCACCTCGTAGGCTTTTTGAATTTTTTGCGTTTTTTCAGTGGCTACTTTGATCATTTCTTCAGGCAAACCTTTCGCCATTAATTTATCGGGATGATTCTGACTCATCATTTTACGATAAGCTTTTTTAATCTCCCCGTCCGAAGCTGTTCTGCTAATGCCTAAAATGGCATAAGATTCATCCACCGAAGTATAACTGCTTTGTCGCGAACTATAGCCGCTTTGACGTTGATAATGATAACCTTGGCGTTGATAAAAAGTATACCCATTTCTTAATCCAAAAAGCATATCATACAATGCAAAATTCAATCCACCAATGCCCAGAAAACGTGCAATATATTGTAAAATTTGTTTCGTATGAGGATTAATGCCCCCATCTGCGTAGGCTGCTTGAATCTGAATTTCTACAAATGAATACATCAAGCCGCGATCAAAGGGACACGTTTGTTTAAATTTTGTGAGTGTTGCTTCTAAATTAAAATCAGAAGACTTTCCCTGGTTAAATAATCGAATAGCCTCTTGTTTCTTGGCTCCTGTTAGGCCAAATCGACTCATAATCTGCCTTGCTACCTGAATTTCATTTTCAGAAACTCGCCCATCAGCCTTTGCAATATGCCCCATAACTAAAAAAGCAGTATCAAAAAAAACCTTTTGAGTAGCGCTCCCTCTTGCGCCAAAAGCATGATTAAAATGCAGGCTTTTATCAAACCAATGACCCACTAAAACGCCCAACAACAAGCCAACTGGATTTCCAGCTGTGAGTAATAGACCGCAAAAACCGCCAATAATCTTTCCAATGTATTTTGTTTTCATAAGTGGCTATAGGTATCTGACACCAAAGGTTACATCGCGTTAGATTTAGTGGTCAGGTATCGAGCAAGAGGTTACAATATTCCTCATTCAAAACTTAGTTTAACACGTAAAATTGAATATGCGATATCTCTACACTTTTTTATTCTATCTCTTGCTCCCTTTTATCATGCTCCGCTTGTTGTGGCGATCATTAAAAGCGCCTGCTTATCGCCGACGTTGGTCGGAACGTTTTGGTTTCTTTAAACTACCTCCAAATTTCAAAAATGCTATTTGGATTCACGCCGTATCTGTCGGCGAAGTACTTTCTGCAGTGCCATTAATCCAATCGTTGCAAAAACAGTATCCTCATCATGTTATGCTCGTGACGACCATGACGCCGACAGGTTCTGCGCGCGTTCAATCATTATTTAAAGAAAGCGTATATCATATTTATCTACCTTACGATTTACCTTGCATCATTAAACGATTTCTCAACAAAATTCAGCCCAAAATCGCCATCATCATGGAAACCGAAATTTGGCCCAATTTGCTTCATGAATGTCACCAACGTCACATTCCCATTCTGATAGGCAACGCAAGGTTATCGTTAAAGTCCATGAGATATTACTCATTTTTCAAAAAATTCATCAAAAATTGTTTAAAGCATGTAAGCATCATTGCACCACAATCCAAACGAGATGCCGAACACTTTCTACAACTTGGCGTCGATCCTCATAAAATTCAACTACTCGGTAATATCAAATTTGATGTCAAACCTCCCGAAGGCATTGAAACCAAAGCAAAAAATTTACGAAAACAATTGGGGGAAAAACGTATTATTTGGGTCGTTGGTAGCACTCATGAAGGAGAGGACGAACAAATTTTGGATGCGTATCAACACCTCAAAGCAGCTGCTCCCAATACATTATTAATCTTAGTCCCGCGGCATCCTGAACGATTTGAGAACGTTTCTAACCTCTGCAAATCACGCGGCTTTACCATAGCACGGCGGAGTTTGAAAGAAACTTGTAATGATTCGACTGATATTTATTTAGGCGATACGATGGGCGAAATGATGACATTTTATGCGACTTCTGATATCGCTTATGTCGGCGGAAGCCTCGTGCCAACAGGCGGTCATAATTTGCTCGAACCCGCTCTATTTAGTCTACCTATCTTGACGGGACCTCATACATTCAATTTTCAAGAAATCACCCGACAACTCCAAGAAGCCAACGGGCTTATAATGATCCACCATTCAAAGGAACTCGCTCAAAAAGTCATTGAACTCATTAATGATAGTAAGTTACGAAACGCTCTAGGAAAAAGAGCCCACCAAGTTATCCTCAACAACCGCGGCTCACTTCAAAAACATCTCAAATTAATCTCAGATTTGCTTACTACGAAATAATCTATACCAAGAACTAAGGCACAGCCACCTTTTACACAAAAACGTAGAAAATCTTATCCCAAACGAGTCGAGAAAACAGCAACTATGAGACCTCTGCAAAATGCACCTTTTGCTTGCTCACTTTGTTAAAAATTCGTTTAAAATGCTCATTTATCATATATAAACTCGCATTTTGCGCTCATTTTTGCGTCCCAATTCGCTATTTTGCAGAGGTCTCTGCTTAATTCCCTACTTTTCTTGGCACGATTACACAGGAATTAAACACCGTTTTTTAAGAAAATGCGGCCTTGATTTAAGCACCACTCTACATAAGAAAATAATAATCCAGAGGGATAAATACTGTTTTTATCTCCTGATCAACACTTAACTCCGAATCAGAAAAAATCAAATTATAATCAGAATTAATTTTTTTCATACTGTTTATCACTTGCTTTCTATTCTTATCACCCATACCAACTTCAATGATTATCTGTTTGCTGTTTAATAATTGCAAAATAAAATCTGCGCCACCTTTTGCACTATCATACTGTTTCTTTAATTGGTGGTTTTTTGTGGGTTTTCTTGTTGCTATCAACAACCTATTCAGATAATTTTTCAAGCTCCGATTTAAAATATTGATTGGCTTGTTCTCGAAATTCTTCATGTGAAATCCACGATTGTCGACAAGCTGCTCCACACTTTCTATCCTTTTTCTTAAATTGACCCAATATAGGCACAACCCCTACAGCCTCTAAAGCTTGCACATATTTTTTATGGGTAATAAAAGAATTGGGAAGCCATTTTGGATAGGCAGAAAAATAATAAATACGTTTTAATATTTCTAGAGAAGGCTTAATAAATGACAGTGCTAGTTTACTTAAATCCAGCCACTTAAGATAATTTTGGTTACATCCCAAATTGTCAAGAGCGTGAAATAAATTGAACCCATCTACAAAGCAATATACACGTTTCTTATCCAAATCTATTGCCCCACAAATAAAAAAGCCCAGCGCACAGGCAACTGGGCTCCGAAAGGATATACCTTACGGGATGAACAAATGTAGTCTAGTAAAAGTTCCTCAAATTAGCAAATAGCATTTGTGGTTTATGATGGATTGTAACCAATTATTGTCTTTGCTAACTCATCTTCTTCTGCATAAAAATACGCTGTAGGTACTTTTAAAACTTCAGCTATACGCTTAATAATCAGAAAATCGGGAGTATGTTTGCCCGTTTCATATTGATTCATGCGAGCGCTGGCTGGAAATTCATCAATACCTGCTTTGATACCTAATTTCCTTTGAAAAGATTAAAACAAAAGCGTCAATATTTTTTCAACTGTGCCATGAGTGTGCCATAAAGGGGCTGTTGAAATCTGAAATTTTTTACAAAATCAAAGATCGTAAGTCTTTGATTTTAAAGATTCTTCGCTGCGCTCTGAATGACAAAATGGTCAGATCGCAACAGTGCCATAAAAACATTTTGAAAGGAAAATCTGGAATTGTGAGAAAATTGTCCGCCTTTGCGCCACGCGCTTCGGCGCGACAGTCTTCGCTTGTTGGTTTGGATGGAATGGGATCGTTATTAGACTGGCTGCCAAGTCGTAGTTTTCCAAGTAAAATAAGGAAAATAAAGACCGGGGCCCAGGTTTTCCGGGCGCCAGATTTTTCTTCAGATCAAGGCGCAAGGTTTTTCGAGCAGCGGAGTTTACATATTAGTAAATGAGCAGTGAGAATAAA
>JAFGHQ010000066.1 GCA_016930035.1 Gammaproteobacteria bacterium
ACGCAGGCGGGCCCACCGGAGATGGCCGCCCCGCTGGTGGACAGCTTCTGCGCCGCGCTTGAAAAGCTGGGTGTGCCCACCCAGAGCGGGGAGTTCGGCGCGCACATGCTGGTGCGCATCGCCAACGATGGCCCGGTCACCATCCTGCTGGAAGCGTGACAGGGTGTTTTGGGGGTTTTCAAAGCTGATTGGTTGATAAAACCCGACAAAAGCCGACAGTTTTTCAATTTTTCGTGATTCGTTTCCAGCAAACGAAAAAAGGTTGGTCGTCAATTACTAGGGTAAAAGAATAAATTCTTCTAATAAAATTTTTCCAAACAAAATTCAAAATCAATATTTATATATAATGGTTATATGATTGTTTTTATATAATCATAGTGGGTTTGATACGGACACCGGAAGATTTAAACTGATTGTTGTAACTTGAATAATCAAGAAGAAAGAATTGATATGACAGTTGATTTCATCAAAACCTACCTTAAACAAATCGCTGATACTCTTGCCCGCGGGGACGCACGTGAAGAAAGTTTTTATCCCTATCTGAAAACACTGCTAGAAAACCTGGGCGGGAGCGGATGCAAGGTGACCGTGCTGCCAAAAAAAACAGAGGCAGGCAACCCGGATTTCCGCGTTTGGGATGGAAAACAGCACATTTGCGGTTACATTGAAGCTAAGACCCCCGGAAGCAACCTTGACCAGAATGAAAGCAGTGAACAATTAAAGCGCTACCGAGAGACCTTTCCCAACCTGATGCTGACCGATTTTTTTGAATTCCGGCTTTATAGGCAAGGACAGATGATCAGGAAAACGTTCATCGGCAGGCCATTCATCGCCGGTAGATTAAAGCAAACACCGCCACTGGAAAACGCAGATGAATTCAGCGGACTTCTGGAGCAATTTTTTTCTTTCTCATTGCCGCGCAGTTTCAGCGCAGAGAGCCTGGCAGTGGAACTGGCTAAAAGGACACGTTTCTTGCGGGATGAGGTAATTGCTCAAGAACTACGCGAAGAAGCAGCCGGGAAAGGCGAGCTGCATGGATTCTTCAGCGCTTTCAAAAAATATCTGCTGCCCAACATTAATGAAACAGATTTTGCTGACCTGTATTCACAAACACTGTCATACGGAATGTTCGCCGCCCGCTCACGCAGCAGTGAGGATTTTTCACGCGCTACTGCATACCAGAGCATCCCGCCCACGATTGGAATCCTCAGGGACGTATTCAGGTTTATCTCCCTGGGCGACCTTTCAGCGCAGATGCAGGTCATCGTGGACGATATCGCGGATGTGCTGGCTGCTGCTGACCTGGAGCGCATCCTGCAGACGTTCTCAGCTGCAGGAAAAGGGCAAGACCCTATTATGCATTTCTACGAAACTTTTCTGAGCGCTTATGACCCAAAGCTGCGCGAAAAACGCGGGGTGTATTACACGCCCGAACCGGTGGCGGACTATATTGTAAGATGTGTGCACGAGCTGCTGAAAACCCGTTTTGCGCTGAAGGATGGGCTGGCAGATCCGGCGGTGACGCTGCTTGACCCAGCCGCAGGGACATTAACGTTTCCGGTGCAAGCCATTCGTAATGCAGTGGGGGAATTTACACAAAAATACGGCAAGGGAGGCCAGCATAAACTGATAAAGAACCAGATTTTAAAAAATTTTTACGCTTTCGAACTTATGATGGCACCCTATGCCATCGGGCATTTGAAAATGGGATACCTGTTGGAAGAGCTGGACTGCCCACTCGATGATGATGAACGTTTCAAGCTTTATCTGACCAACACACTCAGCATGGAGGATTTTTATCTGAGCGATGTGCCCGGTTTGAGCTCGCTGAGCGAGGAAAGCCATGAGGCAGCTGAGATTAAGAAAAAGCCTATATTGGTGATACTTGGAAACCCACCTTATTCAGGTATATCCGCCAATAAAAATGAATGGACTGAACTATTGATTAAAAATGAAATGGACGGCGCACAGAGTTTTTACACAGTGGACGGAAAACCATTAGATGAGAAAAATCCAAAATGGCTGCAAGATGATTACGTCAAGTTCCTGCGCTTTGCACAGTGGAAAGTGCAGCGTGCCGGGCAGGGCATTGTGGGCATGATCACCAACCACGGCTATCTTGACAATCCCACATTTAGGGGTATGCGCCAAAGCCTCACAAAGACCTTTAATCAGATTTTTATTCTTAATCTTCACGGCAGTGCATTGAAAAGAGAATTGACCCCTGAGGGTGGTAAGGATGAGAATGTTTTTGATATTAGACCTGGTGTTGCGATAATCTTCATGGTCAAAAAGGAAGGAAAAAAAGGGTGCATTGTAAAACAGACTGATCTTTATGGAACACGCGAAGAAAAATACAAATGGCTTAATAACCATGATCTTAAGAACTCAGGTTTTGAAGATGCAGACACAAGAACGCCCTGGTATTTTTTCACCAAAGGCAGCGAAAAAGATTTTTCAGAATACGAATCCTGGCCGCGCATTGATGATATTTTTCAGAAAAATAGCGTGGGCATCGTAACAGGTCGGGATAAATTGACCATACATTTTAATGACAACGAATTATGGAATACAATCCTCAGTTTTTCACAATTAGACCCTGAAATTGCTAGACAAGCCTATGGTCTCGGAAATGATTCACAAGAATGGAAAGTAACACAAGCACAATTAGATTTAAAAGAAAGTAATTTTACAAAAGAAAAAATCACCCCAATTCATTATAGGCCTTTTGATGTAAGATCAACCTATTACACAGGTAAAAGCAAAGGATTTATATGTCGATCAAGGGGAGAAGTTATGAATCACATGATAAATCATAAGAATTATGCTCTTGTAACAGTACGTCAGGTTAAGTCAGGTGAAAATTGGCAACATATTTTAATAAGTGATGGAATAGTGGAAAGTTGTTATATTTCAAACAAAACGAGTGAAATTTGTTATATTTTCCCGATATACATTTACCCTGTAAAAAATGATCTTGAATTAGGTTTTGATGATAATATTTTTCGAAAACCAAACATTTCAACCAAAATTATTGAAAAATTAAAACACTTCGATAATAAAACATTAACTCCAGAGAATATTTTTTTCTATATATATGCATTACTTTTCAGTAATACATATAGAAAAAATTACAATGATGCGTTGAGATATGATTTTCCTAGAGTGCCCTTAACGAAAAACCAGCTGTTATTTTCAAAGTTGGCAAAACTTGGAAGATCACTTGGAGAGATACATTTATTAAAAAGCAATGAATTAGATCCACCAACTTTTAAGTATCAAGGACACGGTTCAAATGACCGTATTGAAAAAATTGAATACGATGAAGATAAATATAGAGTATACATAAACACTGAAAAATATTTTGAAGGCATCACCCAAGAGGTATGGAGTTACCAAATAGGAGGATATAAAGTCTTGATGAAGTATTTGAAAGACCGCATGGGTCGCATCATGGACAATCCACGTCATTATACCCAGATAGTCACAGCCCTCTCTAAAACCATTGTGATCCAGAAAAAAATTGATGAAATCTATCCGGAGATTGAAAAAGATCTTATTGAATTGTAGTCAATTTTAGGTTATTTTGGATAAGAAAAAAATCAATGTTTTTTTGGTTAAATTTTATAAATAATGTATTCTCAATATGTTCAATAAAATTTATCCATATTATGTATAATTAGATTGTAACAAGGAGGCAGTTAAGTTAGAAACAATAAAATAATCTAATTTATGAATGTTTATTATCGATAGAATATACATATATATAACGATTTAATATAGATAAAAAACTTAAGATCTATAAAAATTTCTTCTTGTGAAACGATGGGCTTTGTGGATGTCCTAAATTAGGAAATGTTAGATGCATTCTTAGATATTAAATTTATAAAAGTTAATAAAAACTTAGGATGAGAGTGATGACTGATTTTAGCAAGAGAGATATTTTAGAAATTCTTACTACACCAACTTATTCTCTTATTACATCTGCTCGTCTGGTTAATATGAAAAAATGGACTGTAAGAAGATATCTAAGAGGATATGAATATGATTACGATCAGAAAAGAATAAAGCAACCCCCGGTAATTAAAGGGTCGAATATTCAAGAGCCATATGCATCATTTCTAGATTTAATTGATTTAATTTTTGTTCGAGAACTTCTAAAAAGAGGTTTTTTTCTTCCAACTATTCGCAAAGCATTAGATGAGGCACGACAATGGCTAGGGACCAAGCATTTTGGCAGAAGCGAATTCTTTACATGTGGAGCAAGTGAAATAGCATTACGTTTACCAAAAGATGGGAGCATGATCACTTTACTTACTGGTGGTCAATCCATTTTTCCACAGGTTATAGAACAATTTAGTGACAAGCTTGATTTTGAGGATATAACTCAATATGGATTTGCCAAAAGATGGTATCCAAGGGGGATGGATGGTATGATCGTTATTGATCCAGAAATTGCTTTTGGTCGTCCAATAATTAACGGAACAGGTATACCAACAAGCAATATTTATGACCTGTATTTAGGGGAAGAGAAAAACATTCAACCCGTTTGCAATTGGTTTAATATTTCAATTTTCCAAGTACAGACTGCCGTTCAATTTGAACACAGTCTATGTGCATAAAATTTCTATTTGACGAAGGAATTGGCCATGACTTTGTTAAGGCATTTAAATTGCTTGGGAAAAATGTTGAGCATGTTCTAGATAATTTTCCTCAAGCAACCAAAGATGAAGTCTGGTTAGAGTATGCAGGAAAAAACAATCTTGTATTAGTTACAAAAGATAAAAGCATTAGGAAAAATCCAAGCGAAAAAGCACTTATTATAAAATATGGAATTGTGGCATTCTACCTTGGGGGAAGTGAGAAAAGTGGACAAGATATAGCCAAGCAATTAATAAATGCATGGAGCACTATGGAAGCCATAGCAAAAAAACAACATAAGAAAGGCTTGGCTAGCGCATTTATAATTAGGCCAAGTGGTAATGTATTGAAGGAAATCCCATTAACTTAAATCAAACAATTTTATTTAATAATAGTAAGTAGTTCTTCAAATTTTTCATTCACTCTTTTTTAAAGAACTATGTAATTCATTTGAACCCCAAAAATTGGACATTTATCTTTTAATGAGAAATTGTAGGGTAAATTACGAAAAAAGCTTTTTTTTAGCTTCGACAGACTCAGCCAGCAGGCCAACTCAATTTACGTTTTGCTTCTCCCCCCAACCCCTCATCATATCCGAGAAAGGGAGTCTGTGTGGCTCAGCCAGCGGAAAACAGCCAGAAACTATGGGGAGCGGCCATTAGAAAGAAGCAATCACATGCATCAACTTGAAAGGATTTACGTATATCCATTTAAGAATTCATTAATACGCCCATAACAAATTTGTGTCACAATATGATCATGAAATATGGAGGCTAATA
>JAFGHQ010000067.1 GCA_016930035.1 Gammaproteobacteria bacterium
AACGTCGTTTTACCGTGGTCTACGTGACCTATCGTCCCTACGTTGACGTGAGGTTTCTTCCTCTCAAAAGTTGCTTTTGCCATCTCTCTTTCCTCTTGATATATAAAATATGTTTGGGCGCAAAAACCGCGCCCCTACAATATTATCTCTCACGCTTTGCGCTACACTTAAATTCTTAAATTCTTAATTTTTAATTAAATCACCCAGCCCACAACCGGATTTGAACCGGTGACCTCTTCCTTACCAAGGAAGTGCTCTACCGACTGAGCTATGTGGGCACACCATTAGCGGGCGATGGGAATCGAACCCACATCATCAGCTTGGAAGGCTGGAATTCTACCATTGAACTACGCCCGCATTCTAAAAAGCAAAAACCTGAAAATTTGCCCCCTCTGGTTTATAGTATTTAGACTCAAGATTGGAGGGGGTAGGATTCGAACCTACGAAGGCGTAGCCGGCAGATTTACAGTCTGCTCCCTTTAACCCCTCGGGAACCCCTCCCCGCCGAAAAAATGTGAGCCGAGCATTGTGCAATACACAAAAACCTTTGTCAATCATAAATTTAGGCAAAATTTGCGTTCGAATTTGCATTCTAGAAAATATATCCTAAACTTTAGGTATAATCTTAATAGGTGTTCATAATGTTTTGGTCAATATTGAAAAAAATATTTTCTTTCAAGGCTTGGTTTAGAAAAAAACCAACCACGACTTACTCAACTCAAAGAATATCTGAATCTATCGGGGCCTCGGGATCTCGGACAAAGCCATCTGATCCAAATTCAACCCAACCGCTCACAGAAAGAAAAATAGCAAAAACTATAAGAAAAATAGTTCGTGGAGGTAATTTCACCACGAAGTGTAATGATGATTTAAACCGCCAGCTGGGCGGAAAAAATAGCCTCCAACATGTCACTTTAGTCGATTTTGCAAGAGATTCAAGTATATCAACAAAAGGTTCGAGCATCTTCGTTAAGGTCCCGGGCATTAGCGGAAAAATTCCTGTCAAACCCAATGATATTCAAAGGAAAACTATAGACGCGCCTTCAGATATAAAGAGCTTTGATTCGACCCTACAAAAAAGCTTAGAAGAAGAGGCGATAAAAGAGATTAAAACGTGTTTAAAAACCACTATTCAAAACGCATTATCGAACCAAACTATTTCCGACGAAAAAATTGAAAAACAAGTTAACTTCATTTTTGATTATTTAAACCAATCGGTATTAGGTCAATTGGCTTTATCTGTGTTGATGGCCAATTTTGCTAAACAGTATGATCCTCCTTTATTGTTACAATCTTCTTCTGATAATGAACCAGCCACTTATACAATCGTTTTAAACACAAACGGGGAAATCGCGCGGCTTATTACTGAATTATCTATAACCCATGTTACGACTGCAGGAACAATCATAACACAAATTCCAATTAATGTGACCCTAAAAACAATTTATGCAGTAAAAAAATCACCTAACGGGGAATTGAGCTTCGAACATCTGAAAACAAAAATGTACGAAGGACCATACAAGAAGAAAAATTTAATTCATCGGGCATGGCGCTATTTGTTTTCCCATAAAAAGAAAAAATCCCCCCCAATGTTTAAATCAACATCATCCCAAGACCCAATTTCTCAAGTCCATCAAGTTGTTGCAGGCGGGCCTGATACTGGCCGCCAATGGCATTAATGATAAAAGTGGATCTAACCTGCTTTTATAGGGTTTTTTAGATCTGCATTTTTAATAAAAAAAACGGGTATTGGGAGTTTTATTGTTTAAAAAATCTCAAAAACGGCTGAATAGTTGAATCTTATCGATCACTTTTTATATTTTTTCGTTCATTTTACGAATTTTGGATAGCCCTCTCTCTAGGCTAGACATAAGGAAGGTGGATCCAGAACTACCAAATGCTTCAAATTAAAGCAGATGGCTTCCATGAAGGCGGCAAATTGATTTTTAGCAACACCACGAAAACGTATAGTATTTCCAATTAATATTTTGACAAGCGATTGTCATCCAAAGGGGGCGCTGCCATCACTGTCATTTCGACGGAGCGCCGCCATCGCTGTCATTCCGAGGGAGCGCTAGCGACCGAGGAATCTCAAAGGCGAGATTCTTCGTCGGCGCGTAGCGCCTTCTCTGAATGACGGCCTGGTGACTTATTTGTCTCAATGTTAATGGGAAAGACTATAGAAATGTCCCATAAGCGAGAAAAATGCCGAAACCAAGATATGCATCGTCTCACGCTCACGAACCAACCGAACTGAACGTTAGTAGGAGCTTCTTTTCCGCCTGATACAGGCGTTAACGAGCACCGCAGGGAGATTAGGATTTAGGGGTCAGACCCAACCGCGCGAATGCGCGGGTCTGACCCCATAAATCCAGCTCCTGAGGCGACGCAGTGGCCCTTGAGGATCTGATGAAAGATCAACCCGGCTGTCAGAGGAACAAGGAATAGGAATGGTTATTTGTTATAACCATTCCTATTCCTTGTGACTCTCAGCATGGGTAGCTTTCGAGGGACGATAGGGTAACGAACTGTACCAGAAAAAAAGCTCCTACTAACGTTCAGTTCCCAACACTCCCTTTATAGATAAATCAACTCGGCCGGCTTCGTACGTTAACATACCTACCGATGCATAATTCACGCCTGTTTTAGCAATTTGCTCAATATTATTTAAATTAATGCCGCCAGATGCTTCGGTTTCTATAATACCCGCACAAAGCCTCACACAATTTTCAAGTTCAGCAGGATTCATATTATCAAGAAGTATTCTGGTGATTTTTTTTCGGCCGAATTCGAGAACTATTTTCAGTTCTTGTTGGTCGCGAACCTCAACAATCACGGGATACTTGTGTTTTTGAACTTCGGGCAATAACGTCATGACTTTCTCCATACCGCCAACCAAATCGACATGCGTGTCTTTTATCATCAAAGCATCATATAAACCCATCCGATGATTCACACCACCGCCACAAAAAACCGCATACTTTTCCAAATGCCGAAATCCGGGGGTGGTTTTACGCGTATCCAGAATTTTCAAACCCGAACTTTGTACTTTATCAACAAATCTTTTTGTTAACGTTGATACAGCGCTTAAATGTGCTACAAAATTTAAAATACTGCGCTCAAGCATCAACATCCCTGTAGTATCGCCTTTTAAAAGCAATATTGTCGTGCCTGGTTCTATAATTTCACCATCCGAATAATAAGGCTCAATGGCGTAACTGCCCGAGAGTTTTTTGGTTAAAGCATTGATGATGGGCAAACCACATAAAACAAACGGTTCGTTATGTTTTGATATCATTTTAACCGTGCGTTTTTGATTGCCAGGCAGATCCTTAAAAAGCAACTGGGTGGTGACATCGGCATAGGGAAAACCAAGGTCTTCTTTCAAGGCTAAATCGATGAGTTCGTCATCATTTTGGTTGAGTTGAAAGGAAATCATAAATAAACGCTTTTAGTAAATTTGAAGAAAATATGTACTACACTATACCAATTATCTATTAAACATAAAATAAGGTTAAATACCGTTTACACTAGATTAACCAAGAACGAAAGCGTACACTTAATCCCTATTGATCACTCGAATTCGTGGATTTACAATGAATTTAAATTATCTTGATTTTGAACAACCTATTTCGGAATTAAAAGCAAAAATTGAAGAATTGCGAGCGGTCAATATAGATAATGGAATCAATATTTCAGAAGAAATTACCAAACTCGAAAAACGCTGTGAAGAATTAACTCAATCTATTTTTTCAGATTTAAAATCCTTCCAAATTGTGCAACTCGCCAGACACCCACTACGCCCTTACACGTTAGATTATATTGAGCGCATATTTACAGATTTTGAAGAACTGCAAGGTGATCGCCATTTTTCCAAGGGTAATTCTATCGTAGGCGGTATTGCTAAATTAGACAAAATACCCGTAGTGATCATGGGACAACAAAAAGGGCGCAAAACTCAAGAAAAAATTGCTCGAAATTTTGGTGTGTGCCGCCCAGAAGATTATCGAAAAGCTTTAAGACTCATGAAGCTCGCAGAAAAATTCGCATTGCCTGTATTGACTTTTATTGACACTACCGGCGCTTATCCCGGGATGGACGCTGAAGAACATAATCAAAGTGAAGCCATTGCTCGTAATTTGTTTACTTTGGCCCGATTGAAAACGCCTGTCATTTGTACGATTATCGGAGAGGGGGGATCAGGCGGGGCTTTAGCTATTGGTGTTGCCGATCGCGTTCTCATGTTGCAATATAGCATTTACTCTGTCATTTCGCCGGAAGGTTGTGCCTCCATCTTATGGAAAAATACGAAAAAAGCCATAGAGGCAGCAGAAATGTTGGGTTTAACTGCGGATCGCTTATTAAAAGCTAATTTAATTGATCAAATTATCCAGGAACCTCTAGGCGGCGCTCATCGTGATGTTGATTTCACCGCAAAACAATTAAAGTTAGCGATTAAAGATCAATTAAACACGCTGTGCAAATTAAATCCCGACGAATTATTGAAAAAACGCTATGATCGGCTGATGGCATATGGAATATCAAATTAAAAATCTTATAACAATTCTTAATTTTTAATCAGTAATTCCCGGGCTAATTAAGTTATAAAACCAATAAGTTATGTACGCATATCGCCGCGATGG
>JAFGHQ010000068.1 GCA_016930035.1 Gammaproteobacteria bacterium
CCAAGAAAATGGTTTTTTTTCATAACAAAACCTCCTCTGTTTTGTGGCATCTAGGCCATCAATATTAAAAAATTAAGGAATTTGGTTAATTTCTAAACTTGGAGCTATTAGGATTTTGTTTACAACATCATAAGCACCATTCATGCCTGTACCCAGAGCTGACCAATTAGATCCATTCCATTTAGCAATTCGATTAGCAACAAGTGTTAATGGTCCTACTGCACCATTGAATTCTCCGCCTGCGTAAATATCAGTGTTATGGGAAGCGAGCGTGTGTACAGGCAGATCTACTCCCGAATCTAAATCAGACCATGCCCCATCCCATTTAGCGATGTTATAAGCTAGAGAACCGCCTGCAAGCAAGAAGTCACCTCCCGCATAGAGTTTACTGTTATAGTAAATTAAATCTCTTACAAGATTATCTGTGCCAATGCCAAAAGCAGACCAATTGGCCCCATCCCATTTCGCGATGTGGCTAACGAAAAGGGGGCCTCCTGCATGAGAGAACTCCCCTCCCACATAGAGACTGCCATCACCTTGACGTAAGCCATAAACTGGGGCATTCATCCCATTAAGTGGGGATAACAAGGGAAACCAATTAGTCCCATCCCATTTAGCGATATAATTAGCGGATGCTCCTCCCGCGGAAGTAAAATCTCCGCCCACGTAGAGATCATTATTATATGAGGCTAAAGCTCTTACGGTACTATTGACCCCAGAACTTAATGCAGACCAATTAATACCGTCCCATTTAGCTACTCTATTAGCAGAATTACCCCCGGCGCTTGTAAAATGCCCCCCCACATAAAGATCTCCATTATATTGGGCTAAAGCGCTTACAATGCTATTGACACCAGAACTTAGGGGAGACCAATTCATGCCATCCCATTTGGCGATGCGATTAGCAGGGATTCCTCCAGCCATAGAAAAATTTCCACCCGCATAAAGATCCCCATTATATTGGGTTAGAGCTTCTACAGCACTACCTAGGACGCCAGAACTTAATGCTGCCCAATTGGATCCATTCCATTTAGCAATGTTATAAACTTCAATACCCCCTGCCGTGTAGAAATTTCCTCCCGCATAAAGATCTTGGCCATAATCCACTTCTAAAGTTTTTGAGATAGTGCTTTTTAAATTGCGTTGTTTAAGCAGTTTTTTGGGCACATGATTGAAAGACATATCTACATTGACAGTAGCAGTGCCAGGAATTTTCCCTAGAGGTTCGTCGTCTTTAGAAGTAGATTTTAACCAGATGTTACAGCTATCTCCTTGATGAGTTAGTATAGTTCCGTCTTCACACGTTGAATGATAAACACAATCTCCCCCACTGGTAGCACAAACAGAAACTTTATTGTTAAGGCTCGACGATAAAGTGGTACTAATTGTATTAAGTTTCACCGAAACAGTAGGATCGTAGGCATTTTCTACTCGAATCGCACGATAAGAGAGATGCAATTTATCGTTTGCTAGTTCAGGAACAATAGCTAAAGCGCCTTGTACGACGACCAAATCATGAAGAGAGGGAATAAGATTTTCCCCGTTTGTATACAAGTCACCTGCATCGCCTGGTTGTGGATTATCTAACTCAAAGGAAATCTCACATTTATTATTAGGTGGGGTTACAGGAATCACAGAAACATCACAAGTATTGTCGAGTAATGTTACCCCTGCTATCGGGTTATCTAATCGTAAAAAAGGAGATTGCCAATCAAAAGGTCCCGTGTTTTCAATGGTAAAAATATTGGAAAGACCTTGGGCGAGAATAATATCTTTATTGTCATTGACTTTAATGGTGGTGGGAGCCACTAATATATCTAATGGCTGAGTTCTAGATATTCCATCGAAATGATAGGCTATCTGAGCCGATCCATTTCCATAAGCAGCGTGGTCTGCAGTAAACGGTAATTCACAGGAAGCACCAGGAGCTAGTGATTGACATGCAGAAGGAATAGATGAGGGAAGTTGCACCCCTTGAACAGGAGTCGACGGCCATGATAGCGAATCAATTTGGACAGTCTTAGGACTTTTATTGGTTACTTCAAGTTCTTTAGGGGGAGCTGAATAAGGTTTGTCAAAATTCAAAGGTGAATCATAGGAAAGCACATTTGTAACCGTTATCGTTACATTAACTGGAGGCGTGTTACTGCCCTGAATGATTGTATCTTTTTGATCTACTTGAGCAGCATCCGTTTTAGTGCTTAAGTGAATGTCACAAGTCGCATTCGGCGCAATATTGGGGCAAGAAGTCACATTTTCGACTTCACTGGCAATTTCAGGAGGTAAATGAATTTGAACATTATTGGCAGCTGTTGTGGCGGATTGATTTTTGACGGTAACTGTCGTTGTTGAAGCAGGGATTAAAACAATATCTGGACTGCCTTGAACAACAAGGGTTGGCGCATCAGGAATGTTATTTGCTGATTCCATATTAATATTGGAATAAACACCGGAACCATCCTGAAATTTAACTGCTAGTTTTCCATTAATACTTTGAGGAACTGTTGTAGGCGAGAACTCTAAATTAAGCAAACAAGAGGCCCCAGACGGGAGTGAAGCGCCACACGAAGACCCCGCTCCCCTGACAAGTCCTGCAGGATAGGTGATTTGAAAAGGTAATGTACCATCAACGTTATTTGTGATTTGGTATCGAGCAAGTGCTGTGGTATTCACGAATACTTTAGGCGGAAAGGGGATAAGTGTTGAAAGACTTGCTAAAGGAATTGCATAAGCCAAAGTACTCGTCAGAGAAGTTGAAAATAAAATCAGTAAAAGTACAAAGAAGTAGATTCTTTTCATAGCTAGACATCCTTATTTAAAATTCAAAATTAAAACCCAAAACAAAACCATCAGTAAAAATCCCCCCAATTTTTAAACGATTGGGCTTTACCGATTTTGAAAACATAATATCTTAATAAAGAGCATCGGAATACGTATAAATAACTTAATGAAATTTAAGGTTATTGTCATCATAAAGTCAAGTCATTTATTTGAATGGAGGAAGCGGCTCTTTATAGGTTTGGTTCTGATTTTGTAATTTCTGCTATTTTTTGATGTGCGCAAAAAATTTTCTATACCTTTTTCTATACCTTTGAGTTAAATTATTTTAGTATCACTTTTTGAGTTTTTAAAAATAAATTTTGATCTATTTATTTGTTTAGGGAGGTTTTTATGCCCGCTTTAGTTGATAAGGAAAAATGTATTGGATGTACTCGTTGTGTTCAGGTGTGCCCCGTTGATGCCATTACCATGAATGGCGATAAAGCACTAGTGGATCCCGAAATTTGTATCGAGTGTGGTGCATGTATAGCAGAATGCCCTGTTGAAGCTATCGCCTTTGCGGATGAAGAGTGATAACTTGAAAGCAAACATTTTTCAAAAATATTGGATGATAGGGCGATCATTATGGGTGATATTGAGCGTATCCATTATTGTTGTTATCAAAAATTTTTTAGGCAAGCTTTCCCGAAAAGAAGTCGATCGCCTTTTGTATCAATGGGCGGTTGATATTTTAAAAATTGCTAAAGTTTCTTATCGTGTTATTAATCCGCATCATTTTCGTTTTGATCCCAAACGTCATTACATTATTATCAGCAATCACGCCAGCCATTATGATATTCCGCTCATGATAGCATCTTTTCCGAAAAGTATTCGCATGATGGCTAAAAGTGAATTATTTAAGGTGCCTATCTGGGGTAGGGCAATGAGAACAGCTGAAATGATTCCCGTTAATCGTTCGAATGCAAAAAAAGCGCTGAGTGATTTAAAATATGCAAAAGAAAAAATTGAAAATGGAATACGGATTTGGATTGCACCCGAAGGCACTCGCACCAGGACCGGAGAATTAGGAGCGTTTAAAAAAGGGGCTTTTGTTTTGGCCCAACAAACGAATGCAGTTATTGTTCCTATTGCTATTTGTGGTTCTGGAAAAATTCTCCCCCCTAAAACTCTGGATTTTTGCTTAAATCAAAAAGTAGCGATCCATATTGCTAAGCCGATTGATTCTGCCAAATACGCTCCATCCGAACGTCAAAAATTAATGGATGATGTGAGAAATAGTATAGAATCACTTTTACAATAAGGACAGCTCACCATCTATTCCCATCACAATGAATATCATCCTTATGAAAACGCTCAAGCAACTCGAAAAAAAATTACTTCACTACACAGGAAAAGCCATTTCGGATTTTAATATGATCCAAAAAGGAGATCGCATTTTGGTGGGTTTGTCTGGAGGTAAAGATTCTTGGACATTGTTACATCTACTTCGTTTATTATTAATTCGTTGTCCAGGCAAATATTCTCTTTTTGCTTTAACTGTCGATCAAGGAATACCAGGTTGGGATAGCAGTGCACTTCAAGCTTATTTGAACGAGCATAAAATACCTCACGAAATAATAAAGGAAGATACTTATTCGGTTGTGAAAGAAAAACTCAAAGCGGGGAAATCACCTTGTTCATTCTGTGCTCGTTTGCGCAGAGGAGTGATATATCGATATGCAAAAGAACATGGGTTTCAAAAGATCGCGCTTGCTCATCATCGTGATGATTTAGTCGTCACCATGATGATGTCCATGATGTATAGTGGCGCTACGCGCTCAATGCCGCCTAAATTGTTAACGGATGATAAAAAGCATATAGTCCTTCGTCCCATGGTTTATTGCCAAGAAAAAGATATAGCAGCTTATTCAAAAATAAAAGCATTTCCCGTTATTTCTACCACTGCTTGTGGACCACGCGCCAACATTATGCGTTCCCAGGTAAAACAGTTGATTTCTGATTTAGCGTTAAAAAATCCTAAAGTACCGAGCAATATCCTGCATGCGATAGGTAATATCCACCCCAGCCAACTCATGGACCGACGATTATGGGATTTTAAAGGTCTAGATATGCAACTTTTGGTGTCTGACACCAAAGGTGGATATTAGTTATGAAATTAATTTTAGGTTCTGCATCGAAAGGTCGACGAGAGGTTTTGGAAAAAGCGGGCTATGATTTTGAAGTCATGAGCGCCGATATTGATGAAAAAAGCATTCGATTTGACGACCCTAAAAAATTAGTTTTAGCTCTTGCCAATGCGAAATTAGCAGCACTGCTTCCTAAGATTAAAGAGCCAGCAATTGTCATTACGTCTGATCAGGTAGTGTTTTGTCACGGTCAAATTTTTGAAAAGCCGACCTCTTTAGAAGAAGCTAAAAACTTTTTGGATTATTTTGTTCAATATCCGGCCCAAACATTTACTTCTGTCGTTGTTAAAAACACTCAAACAGGGAAAAAAGTGGAAGGGGTTGATGTGTGCACGGTTCGCCTGAAACCGATTTCTAAAAAAATGTTGGAAGATTTGATTCGAGAAGGCAAATTTTTTAGTTATCACTATGCTGGTGGTTTCCAAATTGAAACGAGCGATAACCAGCTCAATCCTTATGTGGAAAAGTTAGAAGGAAGCATTGACAGCGTGAAGGGATTGCCCCTGAATCTTTTAAAAAAATTATTGAATCAAGTAGGTTAGTATTTTATGAATTATCGACACATTTATCATGCGGGCAATTTTGGAGATGTTTTCAAACATGTTTTGTTGCTTCATTTAATTGAAACACTAAAAAATAAGCTGACGCCATTTTGTTATCTCGATACGCATGCGGGGATTGGTCTTTATGACCTACAAAGTATAGAAGCACAGAAAACACAAGAACATCATTATGGTATTGATAAAATTTTGGCGCTGGATTCAGTTCCAGCCTTTTTGGATCCTTATCGAAAGCTCATATGTGAATATAATAAATGTTTGTCAACAGCTAATGGAGCATGTTCATTTTATCCGGGGTCACCTTTACTTGTTCGGCAATTGTTACGCGAACAGGATCGCATGATTTTGTGTGAGCTGCATCCTGATGATTATCAAAAGCTGAAGCGGCAATGTTACGTTGATAAACGCATCCACGTCCACCATCAAGACGGTTATGCATGTTTGAACGCGTTATTGCCGCCTCAAGAACGACGAGGGTTGGTTTTAATAGATCCCAGCTATGAGGTTGTTGATGAACTGGAACAGGTTGTTTTTTCATTGAAGCTTGCTTTAAAAAAATGGCCCACGGGCATTTATGCGATTTGGTATCCATTAAAAGATAATTTGCCGATTAATCTTTTTTTAAAGAAAATAAGGGATCGTATCCATCAGAATGTATTGTTGGCCGAAATGTCTGTTTTTCATTTAAGGAATATCGCGGGTTTAACGGGATGTGGTATGCTTATTATTAATCCACCATGGCACATCGAGATACTGTTTAAAAAAATCGTAGCATGGTTGTGGGATCAATTAGCCGTGGATCGTAAAACCCGATATCGTGTCACTTGGTTACATCAATCGACTTAAAGAAGAGAATAGGATGAAAACTTTCGAATATCTCGAGCACCCGGCGGATTTAAAGATTCGAGCCTTTGGGCAAGATTTACCCGAATTATTTATCCATTCTGCTCAAGGGATGGTGGATTTTTTATATGAGCTTTTTCAAAAAGTGCCCACCCCAAAACCCACTCATTTTGACATCATCGAAGCCGAGGGATCTGATTTAGAATCGTTATTGGTTAATTTTTTGTCGGAATTATTATGTTATAGCGACACGCATCATCGCGCGGCCGTTCATTATGAAGTCGAATATTTTGATGAATCCAAGATTAGCGCTAAATTAGGATTTATTGAGGCCACGCCAAAAGATGACATCAAAGCTGTGACGTATCATGAGTTAGCAATCAAAAAGCAAGAAGGCGGCTGGATGGCAACCGTGGTTTTTGATATATAATAATTCTCTAGGCTAACAAACCGTTGTTTGCTAATCTAGAGTCATTTAAATAATGAGATCGAAAGTATGTCGAAGACTAAAAAAAATAGAAGAAATATAGGACAAGAGAGAAGCGATCAAGGCTGGACGTCGCGGCAGCAACGCAAGCGGGACCGGGTGCGGCGAGATGATGTGAGAATGTTTAATCGGGGGTGGATTTCGGGTGATGGTGGTTCAACCAGGGAACCCCGGAGAATTCCGAGACGCGCGCTTATTTTTGTTGCGGTATTATTGTTTAGCGCTTCATTGATTACCATTTATGAAATGCGTGAGAAAAGGCAGAGGCTTCGAGAGATGGACCGCGAAACGCTTAGAAACGTTCGGACGTCATATGATGGAATGCATGCAGTAAATAAATATTCAGATAAGTCATATACAATAAAGCGGATGGAGGAAAGAGGCACCGGCATTATGCCTGCACAAAATGGTTCGATAGTAACAATAGGCGCGCCATGTGATGAGGGTTGCATGGGCAGAATGGAGCCTATGGTGCGGGCACATAATGCCTTGGAGATAAGAATAAAGGAAGCATACAATGAAATGTTGCACGTCTGTGTACAGCGGAAGGGGGAGAGGGGGCCGTGTGAGCAGATGGCAGTAACTTTGTCGGCGGAACATATAACCCGACAGGAAGGATTGTATACATGTGATATGGCCGCTGCAGCACTTCCCGCCCATATGATGCGAAGATGGCCGCTTGGCCAAGCTTCTTCGCCTCCACCACCTGACGTTTGGTCCGTTAGTATAATATTTGCAGATGGGGAATTAGACCCACCGAGGGAAAAAATGAGGATATGGAAAGAAACGGGGTATGTAATATCATCGGGGCATACGATAACTTTTCTGATAAGAGATAGAAAAGGATCCTTAGATCCTCATGAGCCAGGCCCAATCGATCTCAATCATGAACAATTATGCAAACTCATAAGACAACTTGAAGGGAAGATGATGTTTGATCCTTGGCTTGGAGAAGACCAAGCTCGCCAACTTTTGAAGCAAATTTTTAGTGATGAGACTGCAAGGGGAAGAGTATATATTTTCCGGCCAGAAGAGGTTTGTCAGGAACTGGGGGGATTTCCAACAGGAATTCCGTCTTGTGATAGAGTCCGAGGGATTCGGGCGGGGGAACATCCCCCAAATCCTCTGGTCGATCAAAGCCCATCTTTAAATACCCCAGGGATTTAAGGGGACGGAGCCCCTTTTTTAACAGTCACGGCCGAATGCATCCTTATTTTATTCGAAATTTATATTAAAATTAAAATTTCCCAAACAATAATGCAAAATCACCAATGCGTTTAAATCCTACATTTTCATAAACTTTTTGAGCGGCGAAATTATGTTCATCCGTAAATAAAATAAGCGTATCCATGTGGTGAATATTTTTGCTATCTACTATCAATTGTTTCATGAGTTGTGTCATAAGTCCTTGTCCTCGCATTTCAGGTTTCGTATAGACGCCACCAATTTGAGCAAGATTTTTATAAACGGCATTATAGGCCGCTGTGGAAATGAGTTCATTATTGATAAACAATCCCCACCAATGTTTTTTATTTGCTTCTTTTGTGAATAATCTTAATTGATCTTCGGGATTTTCAGGCGGTAAATCTAAATTTTTTAAAAAAACTTTATGTGTTTGCTCCCACGCCTCGAAATCTTCTTTTTTAAGAAATCGAATATTTCCATGAATGTCAAAGGATTGAATAGCGGTCAGATCTAATCGATATAAAATCTCTTTTTTTGCACAAGCGATTTTTAAGTTTGGGCATTTTAATCGAAGTAAATCCCAACAGGATTTTGCTTCGATCCATGCTCCAATAACCCCGGTAACAGGAATGGGTTCTTCTAGGCAAGCATTCAAAATAAGTTCGGAATAGTCTCGTTGTTTATCCATTTGGAGTAAGATATTCCCGTTCTTTGCCACATAAAATACCGCAACAATATTCTGATCCTTTAAGATCAGTTTATAATCACCCGAGTAAATATGATCGGTTAAATGAGGGCCAATGTTTATGAAATTTGACAACAAAAACAAAGCAGTTTCTTGGTGTTTTTCCAAGAATTCGATCGCTTGTTTTTCAAGCGTTTTGTTCCAAGGAATGATTTTAAACATGGTTTTGCACCCTACTCGTAAAAGTGAGATTCATTAATTTAAAATTTAGCATTTAAAATTAAAAATATCTTTAACTTTTTTCTATTCATTGATTATTGAATTTTTTAATCATACAATTTTATCAATAGGGGCTGTTGGGATCTGCACATTTGTCATCCCGGACTTGATCCGGGATCCAGTAAAATCAAAGTCTTATAGACTTTGATTTTGTGAAAAATTTTAGATCCCAACAG
>JAFGHQ010000069.1 GCA_016930035.1 Gammaproteobacteria bacterium
CCGCTTCACAGACAACCACTAAATCAAAACAAGCGACGTTTTATTCAAATTATCTCCGAAAAACAACGTTTTTGGGACAGGCTCTATTTAATGGAGGCAGGTTTTCAGATCGTTCAAGCCCAAGATGGAGATGAAGCTCTAGATATTTTAAAAAGTAATCCGGAAGATTTTGCTGTCATTGTGACTGATCAAATTATGCCTCACGTGAGTGGCCTTGATTTGATGCGCGCCATGAAGCAGTTACCGCCTATCATTGATAAAATTCCCATTATTATGTTGACAGCGATAAGCGATGAAGAAGGGAAAAATTATTTAACGGAACGTGGAATATTCCAATATGTAGTAAAACCTCCGAACCCCTCTTTGTTAATTGATGCCGTGAAACGAGCTTATCGTAGTTTTATCTCATGCTAACAATGCATTTACAAAATTAACGGCATTAAAAGGTTGTAAATCGTCAATTTTTTCACCCACGCCCACAAAACGAATAGGCAAGCCCAATTCATTGGCTATAGCAAAAATAATCCCACCTTTTGCAGTCCCATCAAGCTTGGTCAAAGCGATACCGGTAACCCCTATTGCTTCGTGAAACTGCTTGGCTTGTTGTAGAGCGTTTTGGCCAATAGTTGCATCTAAGACCAGCATGACTTCATGAGGCGCAGTTTCATCAATTTTTTTCATGACACGAGTAATTTTTTTTAATTCTTGCATCAAATTAGTTTGAGTATGCAGTCTGCCCGCGGTATCGGCGATGAGTACGTCTATCTGATGAGTTTTAGCAGACTGTATGGCATCAAAAATAACAGAAGCGCTGTCAGCCCCTGGCTGTTGGGCAATAACGGGCACTTCGTTGCGCTCGCCCCATACTTGTAGTTGCTCAATGGCTGCAGCACGAAACGTATCCCCTGCTGCCAGCATGACATTTTTGCCAGCGTCTTTTAAATATTTTGCCAGTTTTCCAATAGAAGTTGTTTTTCCGGAGCCATTAACCCCAATCATTAAAATAACGTAAGGTTTATAATCCGGGGCTATTTCTAGTGGCTTTTCAACGGGTTTAAGGATCGCTGTTAATAATGTTTTGAGCTTCGCTAACACGGTAGTCGTTTCCTCTTTTTCTTTTCGTTTCAAACTACGCGTCAGATTTTGGATAATTTCGTCGGTAACTTTGATACCCAGATCGGCGGTCAACAAACAGGTTTCCATTTCTTCAAGCAAATGCTCGTCAATTTCTTTTTTGCCGAGTAAGGCCGAAGTAATATTTTCAGAAAATTTTACTTTGGTTTTGCTCAATCCATTTTTGAGTCGATGAAATAGAGTCTTTTGAGGTGATTCGGCCTCTTGAATCTTTTTTGGAAACTGTAACTCGGTGGACTTTCGCTTCTTTTTAAATAGATTTAACATAAACTTCCTTCTACGCTCTTCGGGTTACGCAGGACGGGTCGCGACAATTGTTTTAGTTATAATATTTCCAATTAACATTGAGACAAGCAGTTGTCATCCAGAGGGAGCGCCATCATCATTGTCATTCCGAGGGAGCGCTGCCATCACTGTCATTCCGAGGAAGCTTGCGACCGAGGAATCTCAAAGGAAAGATTCTTCGTCGGCGCATAGCGCCGCCTCTGAATGACGGCCTGGTGACCATTATTTGTCTAAATGTTAATTGGAAAGACTATAGTTGTCGCGCGAAGCGCGATTCATTCATTTAAAATGTAAAATTTAAAATAAATCAAGCAATGCATCGAAGTCGTTGTCTTTATTGTTGCATTAATTTTAATGAGGGAACCCTAAATATGATACAAATTTAAATTGACTCTTGGCTTAACTCATCTTAATCTTACAAGCTCCGGAGCAATTGGTGCTTCTTTACGAGCTATCTAAATCAACACTTTTTAGATCGCTCCAATCTAATTATGCATAATTTAAGGAGAATTGTAATGTTACGCAAACTTTTTTGTACTGTTATGGTTATTATTGCCGTTGTTCTAGCTATTTTGGGAATTACTTTACCACGAGAGCACTTACAATGGATCATTTATATTACTAATTTCTTTGATATCATGATTCCTGTTCTAGCAGTAGCCGGTATTATCAACTACCTGATGAAGAGCAACGCCTGCTGCGAAACCAAATAAATTCATTATTTCACCATAGTATCCTGCTCCGCATCCGATGCTTTGGGTGCTGGTCAGGATACCTTTTCAAATATTTTGTGAGTTTTACTTTCTACAATTAGCCCGAATACTCCCCGATAAATTTTTCGTTAAAAAATTTGGGCCCTTAATATTTCCTTAAGAATTGGCTGTTATACTATCTGGCGTACTGAGTTTTATAACATAAAACTGTTGAAATTTGCTTTTGGGTTATTAGGATATCTATAAAATTAAAAGATTAGATTTCGATAGTTCTATTTATACTCATTCATGATTTATAAGATTTTATCTAATAACAACAATGAGGTCATATTTATGTTTTTCAATCCTTCCGATCCAGCAGTAAGGGAGCGAATAGCTGCTGATCTTTTTTTTCGAGGAATATATGGTTTACGCCAAGGGCAATTTGAAGAAGCGATTAAATTTTTCACTCAATCGTTAAGTTGGAAAAGAACGCCGCAAGCATTTCTAAATCGCGGTACTTGTTATCGCTTGCAGGGCAAAAATGATGAAGCACTTTCGGATTACACAACAGCGATTAAATTAAACCCGAACTATTTAGATGCTTACATAAATCGTACGGCTCTTTATAAAGAACTTGGTAAAACTGCGGAAGCTGATCGGGATTCGGAAAAAGTAAAGGAACTTGCTAGTACCCTTAGTTCATCAGATGGATATTATGTGGTTCAGCCCAACCCTAGAAAACTTCGAAAAAAGCGACCACGACGCCCAGGATATCGCAAGTAAAGAGATTTATCTGATCACGGCGGGGGGCCATTATCAGGCGATTATAAAAAGCTCAGGGATGAGTCCAATAACTTCATCGTGTTGTCCACAAGGGGCTCTACCAAGCTAGAAGATAACATTTGAGATTTCTCTAGGTTTTTTATTTCAGGGGGATAAGCCCAACCGCTATCCCCTTTTCTTCTCTTTTGGCTTGAAATCCTTCGCAGATACAGTAGCCCACCACCATGGCAAGTTCGTGGTCAATGAATATAAGCGGAATGCGATCACGTTCCCAAGGAGGGACTTTCCATTCTTGTAACAATTTCTTTAATGGGCGATGTATTTTTTGATTGGGCAAGCGGCATTTTTCACCACCTGTTCTGAATTTCACCGTGACATTTTTTGAGGAAGATTTTAATTCTTGCCCCACTGTAGGTTCAACGTGCAATATTCCAACGTCCGGCAATGTGAGATCCTTTTTCATATTCCAAGAAAAGGTTTGTTTTGAATCAAAAGGTTTGCGTTTCTCAATAACATAAAGATTGTTTTGATATTTTCTTGCCTCAAAATTTGCCCATGAAACAATAGGATTTCTATCAGGTCTGGCTTGAATAACATCTGTCAAGATGTGTGAAAGTTTTGCTGCACTAGGTAGTGGTATTTTTTGTTGATGTAACCAGTGTCGTAACGCATTTTTTTGACGCTCAAATGATAATTTTAGAAGTTTTGCGCAAGACAACGTATTTGTTTGCGTCCCCTGAGCATTATTTAAGTCCAGTTTGGCTAATTCCGCTATCAATAAGGTTGTTTCTGAGCAATGATGAGCAACTCGATTGATAGCCTTGCCAATATTGGGCCAGCGGGAGTTCAACAATGGAATAACTTGATGTCTTAAAAAATTACGCGTAAATCGAGTATCCACGTTACTTTGATCCTCAACCCAATCTAAATAGCAAGCTTTCGCATAACTTAAAATTTCTTTTCGACTGGTATCAAGCAAAGGTCTAATTAAATATCCTTCCGAGAAAGGGATTATGGAAGGCATGGCGGATAAACCTTTGATACCTGCTCCACGTAAAAATTGTAGTAAACAGGTTTCTGCTTGATCGTCTTGATGGTGCGCCGTGAGCAGAACATCATTTTTTTTCATTAATTTTGAAAAGGACAAATAGCGCTGTGTACGGGCAGTCGCCTCAAGACTTTCACCTTTGATCTTAGGAACATTCACTCGGATCATTTTGAAAGGAATTTTTAGTGTTTTACAGATTTGCTCACAATGAGAAGACCAATGGTCAGCATCAGGCATTAAACCATGATGAATATGGACCGCATATAATTTTTTACGGTCTTCATGCTGAAAAAAATCGGAACAGGCTTGTAATAATACGTGAGAATCTACGCCCCCACTGTAGGCAATAATAATCCGAGCAGCTTTCGAAAAATATTCAGCGTAGCGGCTTAGCATTTTGTGAAACAAGGCCATAAAATTTAATTAAAAATCAGCGATTCCCGAGCTAAATTTCATTTAGCTTCGAAATCGCTTCCCCTTTATGGACGCTGCGCGCGAAATGAATTCGCGCTTCGCGGTTAAGGGGGAGAATCGCTGTTCTCCCCCTTAA
>JAFGHQ010000070.1 GCA_016930035.1 Gammaproteobacteria bacterium
CTTCACAGACAACCACTAAATCAAAACAAGCGACGTTTTATTCAAATTATCTCCGAAAAACAACGTTTTTGGGACAGGCTCTATGTAGAACTCTTTCATCGACTGTAATAGGAACCAAAACTTCTTTTAAACCTTGAAGGGATTCATATGAAGAAGGTTCTTTTATAAATGCCTTTTCAGCGTTTGCTAACCAAGCTGCTAATACATCGGAAGCATTTTCAATTGCCTCTTCCCAATTTTTTCCAAATGTGACACAAGCTGGTAAATCTGGGAATTCCACCTCTACACCGAAATCTGTTTTCTTAAATAATGCATAATAAAACTTCATCTTCAAATCTCCAATTGGGCATACTTTGCAATATTCCTGAGAGTTCCTATAGGAATATCACCTTTATGTCTGGGCAGGGGAATCGGTGGATAACCTTTTTTGACCCAAATATCATGTTTGCCCCCCGACCGTTTCTCAAAACCCTTATCTTTAAGTAATCTTTCTAGTTTTCTTTTTTTCATTACTGTGCCCTTTAATGAAAAATACACACTTATGTATAATTTTAATAGCTTTCTTCATCAAACACAATTCTTAACTAACGTAATTTTAAATTATGGAATTGCTCCCGCCTTCGCAAATCTAGATGCTGCGGCGAACAGGTGCGCTGCGTCCGTCGTAGCATGGAACATGCGAAGACGGAACCTATCCCTACGATAATTTTAATTCTTATACAGAGCGGGCTGAATGTTTGGCGGGAAGTTGTTTTTCTGGAAGGTATAACGGGCCTTTTTGCCCACAGGCAGTAAACAGGAATAATAAAATAACAATCAGATTGATAGCTAAAAATTTTTTAATGAACATATTGGCCTTTTCTGTATTTTGTACGGGGTAGGTCGCGACCTATCCGTATGACATATGAAATTTCACCATTGATATTGGGTTTTAAACGGGCTTGAGACACCTGATTCTTCTAATTTCCCCGCATAGATCGTTATTTGAATACGGCGATTTTTTTTCATCCCTTCAAGCGTTGAGTTGGTTGCAATGGGTTGATCTGCATCCTCACCACTGTAGGTTAATTGTCTTCTTGCTATATGATGATTCACGCCATTATCCCAAAGATAACCCGCCACTTCCTTTGCTTGAAGCAGTGATAAATCTTGGCCATGATATAACGTATGATCAAAAACAGGATCCGTATTGCCGGCTATATGGATATTTGAATATTGTACCTGTTGCAAATAGACAACTATCTGATTCAACGTGGCTTTTCCCTCATACGTAAGCTTATCCGTTCCTAACACAAAAAGTTTATCGGAAGGAATAATCAGCACGACCTGTTGATTCATCGGAATGACAAGTATGCCATAAGCAGATAAATTCTTATAATTTTCGCGAAAATGATTTGTTGCACATGAGGCTATCGCTCCCAAAAAGAGAGCGAATAATAAAAATACAAAAAGTTTTTTTAAATTCATCATTTATTCCTTAATATTACTTTACGACAACCTTACTATTTTGTTATCGTGTGATCCCGTTGTTAGCCAAATTTTAGCAACAACGGGCGTTGCCCACCAATCATTTTCTTAAGTTTCATCAAATTTGTAGGAATCAACCATGTCTCAATTCATCTTCGTCACTGGCGGCGTTGTTTCATCGTTAGGGAAAGGAATTGCTGCCGCGTCACTCGGCGCTATTTTAGAATCCCGCGGGCTTAAAGTCACCATGCTAAAATTAGATCCCTACATCAATGTGGATCCAGGCACCATGAGTCCTTTTCAACATGGGGAAGTCTTTGTGACAGAAGATGGCGCTGAAACCGATCTAGATCTCGGGCATTATGAACGTTTTTTAAATGTCAAAATGCACAAACAAAATAATTTCACCTCCGGTCGAATTTATGCTGATGTCCTAAAAAAAGAACGGCGAGGCGATTATTTGGGAAACACGGTTCAAGTTATTCCTCATATTACCGATGAGATCAAGCAGCGCATTCACGAAGCGGGAAAAACTTTTGATATTACGATTGTTGAAATTGGGGGCACCGTGGGCGATATCGAATCACTTCCTTTTTTAGAAGCAATAAGACAAATGCGATTGGATATGGGTTGGAAAAATACTTTGTTTATCCATGTCACGCTCGTTCCTTATTTGGCTACAGCAAAAGAAATGAAGACCAAACCGACACAACACTCGGTTAAGGATTTACGCTCTATCGGTATTCAGCCAGATATTTTACTGTGTCGCTGCCCAAAACCCTTGCCAGAAGCTCAACGCGAAAAGATAGCTTTATTTAGCAATGTTGCTAAAAGAGCGGTTATTCCCGTCTTAGATGTGCCAAGCATTTATAGGTTGCCCATCGAGCTACATAAACAAGGTTTTGATGATTTGGTGATTGAACAATTTCATTTGGAAACCAACCCACCGGATTTATCCGAATGGAAAAATATTATGGAAGCACTAGAAGATTCAAAAGATCAAGTTTCCATTGCTATGGTCGGAAAATATATGCAGCTTCCGGATTCCTATAAATCTTTATCCGAAGCTTTAATCCATGCTGGCATTAAAACACGTACTAAAGTGAAAATTCATTATATTGACTCCGAAAAATTAGAAACAAAAGGTCCCGCTTTATTAAAAGGCTATCATGCCATCCTGATCCCCGGTGGTTTTGGTGTGCGCGGCGTTGAGGGAAAAATTACCGCTGTTCAATATGCAAGAAAACATCATATCCCATTTTTCGGCATTTGCCTTGGCATGCAAATAGCCATTATCGAATATGCGCGCAATGAGGTTGGGATGAAAAATGCCAACAGCACAGAGTTTGACCCCGATACGCCTTATCCTGTTGTGGCGATGATCACGGAATGGCTGGATACAGACGGCTCGCTTCAAATCCGTACGAAAAAATCGAATTTAGGGGGTACAATGCGCCTCGGCGGTCAAGAATGTGTACTCAAAAAAGGAACTTTGGCTTATCAACTTTACGGCAAAGATTCCATTATTGAACGACATCGACATCGTTATGAAGTCAATAATAAATACATTAAAAAACTTGAAAAGAAAGGGTTAGTACTGTCAGGAAAATCAAGAGACGGAAATTTAGTTGAAATGATTGAATTAAAAGATCATCCTTGGTTTATTGGTTGTCAATTCCATCCTGAATTTACTTCAAATCCCCGCACGGGCCATCCTTTGTTTATTGGCTTTATTGAGGCGGCAAAAAAATATATCCTTCGCAAAGGGCAACAACTATGAAACTTCTAAATTTTGATATCGGTTTAGACCAACCTTTTTTCTTAATAGCAGGCCCATGTGTCATTGAAAGCGAACAATTAGCTTTGGATACGGCTGGAAAATTAAAAGAAATTACAGAGAAACTAAATATTCCTTTTATTTATAAATCATCTTACGATAAAGCAAACCGATTATCGGGGAAAAGTTTCCGCGGGCTTGGTATGGAAGAAGGGCTACGTATTTTACAAAAAGTCAAAGATCAAATTCATGTGCCCGTTTTAACAGATGTCCACGAATTTACGCCGATTGATGAAGTGGCGAGTGTGGTCGACGCATTACAGTCAGCTGCTTTTTTATGCCGACAAACTGATTATTTACAGCGAGTGGCTTCTGCTGGCTTACCCGTGAACATCAAAAAAGGACAATTTTTAACCCCTTGGGACATGAAAAATACGGTCGAAAAAATGCGTGCCGTAGGAAATAATCAACTCATGGTGTGCGAACGAGGTGTTTCTTTTGGGTATGGGCAACTCGTTGTAGATATGCGATCTCTTGCTATCATGCGTGATACGGGCTGTCCTGTCGTGATGGATGTTACGCATTCTGTACAAGAGCCCGGCGGTTTAGGTAACGCCACAGGGGGGCGTCGTGAATTTGTGCCGATTTTGGCGCGCGCGGCTGTAGCGGCGGGAATTTCAGGCATTTTTATGGAAACACATCCCGATCCCGACAAAGCGCCAAGTGATGCCGCTAATATGTGGCCACTCGATAAAATGCAAGCATTATTAGAAATTTTAAAAGAACTCGATCAAATCACAAAATCCAAAAGATTTATCGAAGACTCGCTATAAATTTCATATGGACAAAGTCTAAAGATACTGGTTTATTCGTACTTAGTTTGATACACTTTGTCGTAATAGCTTTTCTTATCGTATTAATTCCTTTCAAAAGCATTACACTTCCCTTTTTTTATAGTTACAAAACCTTTATTAAGGAGGCTTTTTTATGCGTATTGAAGAAGATATTAAATTAGACTTCAAAGACGTCTTGATCCGTCCCAAACGCAGCACACTTAAGTCTCGATCAGATGTTGATCTTGAACGTGAATATAAATTTTTACACACTGACCTAACCTGGAAAGGAGTTCCTATTATTGCAGCGAATATGGACCACACGGGTACATTTGCTATGGCGCAGGTTTTGCACCAACACAAACTTTTAACCGCTTTAGACAAATTTGTAGCGATAGAAGAATGGAAAAAAATAGCAAAAGAAAACCCTGAGATCATAAAATATAGTTTTGCAACCTCAGGGACCCGGGATGACAATTTTGTTCAGCTCAAAGCGGTCATGAAAGCGGTCGATTGTCCATTTATTTGTGTTGATGTCGCAAACGGCTATCTTCAATATTTCGTGGATTTTGTCAGGAAAGTTCGAGAAGCTTTTCCCAATAAAATTATTATGGCAGGTAATGTGGTTACTGGCGAAATGGTTGAGGAATTAGTTCTTGCAGGCGCTGACATTGTCAAAGTGGGAATTGGCCCCGGGTCCGTTTGTACCACGCGAAAGAAAACAGGGGTGGGGTATCCCCAACTATCAGCTATCATTGAATGTGCAGACGCGGGGCACGGTTTAGGCGGTCATGTTTGTGCTGATGGAGGTTGCACCGTTCCAGGGGATGTGGCTAAAGCTTTCGCGGCCGGCGCTGACTTTGTTATGTTGGGCGGCATGTTCGCTGGTCACGACGAATGTTCGGGAGAATTGATTGAAATAGAAGGCCAATTTTATAAACGTTTTTATGGCATGAGTTCAGCGGAAGCCATGACCAAACATCACGGGAAAGTAGCTGAATATCGCGCCAGCGAAGGCAAATCGGTTAATGTTCCTTATCGAGGCCCCGTCGAAAAAACTGTTTTAGATATTTTAGGAGGCATTCGTTCGACTTGCACCTATATTGGAGCTAGACTTTTAAAAGAAGTGCCCAAACGCACTACCTTTGTTCGTGTGACCCAGCAATTAAATGAAGCGTACGCTCCTCATGAAGTAGACGAGTGGTACTGATTAGTTAAAAATGAAGAATTAAAAATGGTGCGTTTGCTTCGCAACAACTATTTTATGTAAGGACAGGTCGCGACCTGTCCTTACAATGGGCAGAATCATTTCGCGACGAGATTTTTTAACCATTTTTTAATATCCTCGATTTCTTGCGTGCAAATGCAATGCTGCATCGGATAATCATTCCATTTTACAGGGTAATTAGCCTCAAAAAGAAGCTCATAAGATTTCTGTGCTATTTGAATGGGGATAATGTTATCCACGATGCCATGTAACATTAAAATAGGTGTGGTTTGATTGGCTTTTGACGCCTCTTTTTGAAGTGTGTTAGCTAGCGGCAAATAAGAAGAAAGCACTAATAATCCACCCAGTTTTGTAGGGTATCTTAATCCTGCATGAAGTACGATTGCCCCGCCCTGTGAAAATCCTGCTAAAATAATACGATTTGAGCTGATACCCGTTTGTATTTCATGATCGATTAATTGATCAATGGCGCTCGATGATTCACGAATACCTTCCTCATCTGTGAAAGTTTTTGAGAAATCCATTTGGAAAACATCATACCAAGCACGCATTTCATAACCTTGATATATAGTAATAGGGCGGATAGGGGCATGAGGAAAAATGAAACGAACCTGTTGTGATAAATCCAATTCGGGCACAATACTTTCGAAATCATGACCGTCAGCTCCCAGCCCATGCAACCAAATAACAGACGCTGTAGCTTTGTCTTTGGGCTCAATAACAATTTTAGGCAACATATTTTTCTCCTCAACCTCCGATTTCCCACCGGGCTTTTGCTTGAATAACAAGATTATCTTTTTGGCCTCTTAATAACCGTTGACATCCTGCATAAGCTATCATAGCGCCATTATCGGTGCAAAATGCTAATCGTGGGTAAAAAAGTTTTGCGTCGACTTTTTTTAACATTTTTTCTAATTTTTCTCTTAAAAACTGATTGGCGCTCACGCCGCCCCCAATTAACAATCGTTCAATGCGCTTTTGTTCAATGGCACGTTTACATTTAATAACGAGGGTATCAATCATAGCTTCTTGAAAAGCCAGCGCTAAATCAGCTTTAGTTTGAATGTCTTTAGGTGATTTTTTAAACGCGTGTAAAACCGCTGTTTTTAGGCCGCTAAAACTAAAATTTAACCCTGGTTTTTTTATCATAGGACGGGGAAAATAAAACCGTCCCGATTTTCCATTTCGGGCCAACTTCTCTATAGCGGGGCCGCCCGGATAAGACAATCCTAGCAATTTGGCAACTTTATCAAAAGCTTCTCCTGCAGCATCGTCAATAGATTCACCAAGCAAATGATATTGGCCAATATTATTTACTTGTACCAATAATGTATGCCCCCCCGAAACTAATAATGCAATAAAAGGAAATTCAATAGGCGTTTTATCCAGTAACGGAGCCAATAAATGTGCCTCCATGTGATGTACCCCTATTGTTGGGATGTTTCGCGCAAAACCGAAACTTCTCGCCACAGATGCGCCAACCAATAATGCGCCCATCAAGCCAGGCCCAGCAGCATAAGCAACTCCGCCAATATCTGTTTTATTGAGACCCGCTTCAAGCATTGCTTGGTCAATAACAGGAATAATTTTACGAATGTGATCACGAGAAGCTAATTCAGGTACTACACCGCCATATTGATTATGTATCGGAATCTGGCTGTGTAAAACATTACTCAACAACCCACGGGTAGCATCATAGATCGCAGCTCCCGTTTCATCACACGATGTTTCAATACCTAAAACGATCATTAAATAGCCTCATCACTTATATTTTTATATCTGTAGGGACGACCTGTTCGTATGGATTAATATTACACGATATCTATTTCTCATGTCCCAAATTTTATTGGAGCGAGCAAGATAACAATGCTATTATTTTTCATATTATGACTATTCCTACTAAAGCTGATACTTTTCAAAAACTTATTTTCGTGCTTCAGAATTATTGGTCAAAACAAGGCTGCGTGATTATGCAGCCGCTAGACATGGAAATAGGAGCAGGAACCTTTCATCCCGCAACTTTTTTACGCGCTATTGGTCCCGAACCATGGCGTGCGGCTTATGTTCAACCTTGTCGGCGGCCAACTGACGGTCGTTATGGCGATAACCCTAATCGTGTGCAACATTACTATCAATTTCAAGTCATGTTAAAGCCTTCGCCCATTAATATTCAAGATTTATATCTTCAATCACTCTATGAATTAGGTCTTGATCCAAAAGTGCATGATATTCGTTTTGTGGAAGACAATTGGGAAGCGCCGACACTTGGCGCTTGGGGATTGGGTTGGGAGGTCTGGATTGATGGAATGGAAGTCAGTCAATTTACTTACTTCCAACAAGTGGGCGGTTTAACATGCAAACCCGTAACGGGCGAAATCACTTATGGATTAGAACGTATTGCGATGTATTTGCAAAATATAGATAACATATTTGATATCATTTGGGTTCATACCCCTAAGAAAGTAACTTACGGCGACGTATTCCACCAAAATGAAGTAGAAATGTCTGCCTATAATTTTGATCATGCCAATATTGAAGAATTATTGAGACAATTTGATTTTTACGAGAAACAAGCGAACCATTTAATTGGACTGAATTTGCCGCTGCCTGCTTATGAGATGGTGTTAAAGGCCTCACACGTATTTAATTTATTAGATGCACGCCATGCTATTTCAGTTACAGAACGACAAAGTTATATGTTGAAAGTACGCGCTTTAGCAAAAGCAGTAGCAGAAAGCTATTATCAAGCGCGAGAGCTGCTAGGCTTCCCGCTAAGTCATTAAAAAGACGAAAAACGTTATGCAAAAAAAAGATTTTCTGTTTGAGCTTTTAACTGAAGAATTACCCCCTAAAAATTTGCAAAAGCTATCGCAAAGTTTGTTGAGTCAAATTGAAATAGGCGTTCAAAAAGCTCAACTCACTTATAAAGCTATTCGAGCCTTTGCGACCCCCCGTCGTTTGGCTATTTTTATTGAACAATTGAGCGAAGATCAACCCGATCAAATTGCCGAGCGTCAAGGGCCTTCACTCTCAGCTGCATTTGATGATGAAGGGAATCCCACTCAAGCCTGCATTGGTTTCGCCAAATCCTGTGGTATCAAACCAAATCAGCTTGAAAAAATTACCACCGACAAAGGAGCTTGGGTTTATTTTAGGAAAGTGGAGCAAGGAAAAAATGTAGCTGAATTGATGCCAGGAATTATTCAAGACGCCTTATCTAAATTACCCATTGAAAAACTGATGCGTTGGGCGGATCTTGATATTGAGTTTGTTCGACCTGTTCATAATGTATTGATGTTGTACGGTACAAAAGTGATTGATACCACCATTTTAAATGACAAAACAAATAATAAAACTAAAGGACACCGATTCTTATCTTTTGGGCTGATCAAAATCCCATCTCCCAAAGATTATGAATCTATCTTAGAAAAGCATTTTGTGATTGTGGATTTTGAAAAGCGAAAGACATGGATACAACAACAAATCGAAAAAATCGCAAAACGCAAAAAAGCAAGCCCCATTATCAATGAGGAATTACTGGATGAAGTAACCGCGTTAGTGGAATATCCCGTCGCATTAATCGCTCAATTTTCTAAGGAATTTCTAGAATTACCCAAAGAACTGATCATTGCATCGGTTCAAAAACATCAAAGAAGTTTTTTGCTAGAAGACAGTAGTAGAAAACTATTACCGTTTTTTATCACCATTAGCAATATTACATCGCTTGATGAAACTCAAATTATTCGTGGAAATGAACGCGTGATGAATGCACGTCTCAGTGACGCTAAATTTTTCTATCGTTCGGATTTGAAACATAGGCTCGAGGTAAAAACACTCCAATTAGAAAATATTATTTTTCAAAAAAAACTGGGAAACATGCTCGAAAAAACCAATCGTATCGCAGAACTTTCTACCATTATCGCCAAACAAATAAAAGCCGATATTCTTAAAACAGAACGGGCTGCCTTTTTATGTAAAGCGGATTTAGCGTCTGAAATGGTGGGCGAATTCCCTGAACTCCAAGGGATTATGGGTTATTATTATGCCATGCATGACAAGGAACCCGAAAATGTGTCTGTTGCGATTCTCGAACATTACAGGCCAATTAATGCTAACGCGCCTTTACCGCAAACCGCTGAAGGCCAGTCTTTAGCGCTAGCAGATCGAATAGACACACTCGTTGGCATCTTTGGAATTAATAAAAAGCCCACGGGGGATAAAGATCCTTTCGGATTACGACGCGCCGCAATAGGAATGATCAGAATCATTATTGAAAATCATTTGACGTTAAATTTGTTACCATTTTTAAAATTTTCTAAAGAAGCTTATGAAGGGAAATTAATCAATCAAGATGTTGAGCAAGAGGTTCTGGAATTTATTTTAGAACGATTAAAATACTGGGCTATAGAACAAGCAAATTTCGGCCCCAATTTATTTAATGCCGTCAAATCGGTTTGTGCTGATGATCTATCAGATTTTTTCAATCGAATGAAAGCGGTCTTTGAATTTCAAAAATGGGCAAAGTCTGAAAATCTTATTACTGCTCATAAACGCGTTAATAATTTACTCTCAAAAGAGAAGATATCTCAGAAAAAAATTGATTCCAGTTTGGTTGTTGAAAAATATGAAAAAAAATTAGTCGAAGCGATAGAAAAAAAGCAGGAAAAGACTCGAAAATTAACTGAAAAAAAGGAATATTTAACCGTATTAAAAGAACTTTCTTCGTTGCGAGATCTGGTGGACCGATTTTTTGACCATATTATGGTGATGGTAGAAGATGAGCAAGTTCGTAATAATCGGCTCGCCATACTTTTTAACTTAAAAGCTCTTTTCCTTCAAGTTGCAGATATTGGCTTACTATGAAAATGATTGTGTTAGATCGTGATGGTGTTATTAATGAGGAAGCTAAAGATCCTGAAGTTAGAATTAAATCCCCCCAAGAATGGATCGCTATTCCAGGCAGCTTAGAAGCTATTAATAAATTGTGTCAAAATGGTTACACTGTTACGGTTGCAACCAACCAATCAGGTATTGGTCGTGGGATATTTGATCGAGCAACTCTAGAGGCTATCCATCAAAAAATGCTGAGTAAGGTTAAAGACAGCGGGGGACGGATTGATCATATTTATTTTTGCCCACATAGCCCTGAAGAGCATTGTGAATGTCGTAAACCCAAACCCGGCTTGTTGCATCAAATAGCTCAAGATTACCCAATTAAAATTTCTGAAATATACTTTATTGGTGATGCCTTATCCGACTATCAGGCCAGTATTGCTGCAGGATGTCAATTTGGTTTAGTGCTCACGGGAAAAGGAAAACAAACCCAAGAAGTATTAATGACTGAAAATATCCCAACGTTTAAAAATCTTTTGGATGTGGCAGAAAAATTGAAGGGATAAAAAGATAGTGAGATGGTGCCAAGCTGCGCCAGATTTGCTCACTTTTCATCAGTAACCTGGCCATCTCCTTGGTCTTCGGGGAACCCTTCCCGCAAATGTTGCGCAGCCTTGACGAGAATACTGTAATAAAATTATCGCTGTGTTGTCTAATGATTTTCCATCTTTTTCCAAAAAAACATATTTGAGAACCCTTTTTTTCTTTTTCTACCGAGTATCTTGTAAGCTTTTTCTGACGTCCATCCAAAAGGCACCAACAGTTTTATACGATATTAAATAAAAAAAACAATTCATTGGATTCGATTTTGCTCATGGAAATTTGTGGGGGGCTATCAAGATTTTCCCCCTCCCTTATTATTTCTGTAAACTGCTATCGTATGACGAAGCGTAAGTTTCTTCCCCCTTGGTCCTTCTTTTCTTACCTGTTTCTTTTTCAGACCTAAAGAAAGCGTGTTCTCCACGGATTTCACTCCCTTCAGCAGATCTTTTTCTATTTGTCTCTTCTTCCCCTGCTTTTTTAAGAGATTTTGAAAATTCATTTTCCAGTTTTAACTTGTCAAAAATAGCAGCAAAGAAAGTTTTCCATATAAGCTCACAAAATTGATAACACAAATCCCCTTCCTCGAGAAAACCACTGCTCCCCTCCACGGCCGAAAGATCAGCAATATAGGGCTTACAAAGTTGATTAACATGAATAGAAATATCTCGTTCAAGTTTTCGGATGTCTTTGGTAGTAAGTGTTTTTCCTGCTAATTGGCTTCTTAATGACCCGTCTATGCGTTCTAGTAAGCATGGTTTTATAGTCTCAAAATCAACACTTAAGAAAGCGAAACCACATAGCGTAATAAGTTTTGCAAGTTCATCCTGACCCGTTTCCGTATCGATTACTTTATCCATATCTATAGATGAAGACGCTTTTTTGTTTAATTCACTCTCCCAAACATTAGATATTGGATTGATATATCGGGTTGCTGGTTTAGGTATTCTTATGCCTTCTGGAATATCCTTGCTTTTTATAGAAAACCAACCTCCGCTCTCTTCCCCCATATCGCAGACAAAAGGGCAACGTACTACTGAATCATTCCATTCGTAAATCGCTTCTTCAATTCCCTCTTTTAAACTTTTCTCGTTCCTTCTATCATTTACCAGCCTTTCATACTTCGCATGAGGACCGTCTAAATTTTCAAGTATTAGCGCTTGCAGAGCACTACGCGTAGAAACGGATATCAATAAAAAAGCTTTTAATTCTTTAGCTTTTTCCGATTCCTTACATTGTTCATCAAATATTTCTTTCGCTGATAATTTTAATAAATCATCCTCTATTTCCTGACAAAATCCATCAACAAAATAATTTTTTAAAAGAGTATACGCTAAAGATTTCTCTTCTGAAAAATCCCCTGTTTTTATCATATTACAAATCATTCTACGCCAAAGCGAATCAAGAAAATCTTCACGGCGAAGCAATACTGGAAAGATTTTTGCTATGGAATCTTTTGGTTTATATCCTTCCATAACTATTTCAGCGGGTGAAATGTGCTTCTCTTCAAGAATAGTTTTCAATGAATCAAAGAATTCACTGTCTTCAAACTCACTCTCGTATGTTCGGCCGGAATCTGCTGTTAGTTGATCAAATAATAATGAAAATATTCTTTCCGTCTCCTCTGCATCAAGTAATTCGGTCAACGAAAAAATTTTGGCATTCTTTAATTTACAACATATTTTTTCGAAATATTCAATAGGAGGCAAATCTCCACCATTTTTTTCCCCAATAGATTCCATAAATCTTTGAAAGCATGATAAAAAAAGAGCTATTCTTTTGCCATATCGTTTGCTGTTCCCTTTCTTCAATGTTTGCTTAAACCAGGTGGCTAAATAAAGCACAAAATCGTATACATAGTTAAAAAACTCCAAATCTTCGTCTGAATTTTTCCGAGGGGCATAAACCCCGTCTTTAACATTTTCTCCATATGCTCGATCTAAAAATGAGATAAATTCTTCGGCCTGATTTATTATATCTCTATATCCAATAGTACCTTTCTCTCCACATTCTAATAAGGAAACTAATACATCATTCTCTAAAAGTTTTAAAATCTTGAATGCGGATAACTTTTTTCGAATATTTCTTTCGCTTATTTTGGACCATAATCGTCGAAACTTTTTATTATTTTTAAAGAGCTCCAAAAGGCTATTATATATCGTATTGCGTTTTGCTTTTCTGCTTTTCTCCGATCTAACATCTTTATCCTCCTTTTCATGACGAGATAAAAGATCCTCTAAGCTCTCATAAAAATTTTCCCCAAAATTCTCTCTTAAATGTTCTGCTAGTTTTTCTTTCGCATAAAACATAAATACCCCCACTAAATTTTCAAATATAATAATAAAATATCAATGTTCGAAAACAATGTCTCAAGTCTTGATAATAATAGCCTTTATTCAAAAAAAAATGGGTATTGAATACTTACATTTTAAAAGAGTTATATAGTCTTTCCCCTTAACATTGAGACAAAAAATTGTCACCATGCCGTCATTCAGAGGAGGCGCTACGCGCCGATGAAGAATCTCGCCTTTGCGATTCCTCGATCGCAAGCTCCCTCGGAATGACAGCGATGGCGGCGCTGCCTCTGGATGATAACCTCTTGTCAAAATATTAATTGGAAATGCTATAGTATTTGATTTTTTGAAAAAGTTCAGACTTCCATGATCATTTTTTTTATCACTTCAAAATTTTAGGATAAAAAAATCTTTGAAATCAATGGGTTAATATTTTCTTGCCCGAAACTAACGTTACATTAAAAGACGATCATGAAATATTATTAAAGGTAGGTATGCAACTTTTGGTGTCTGACACCAAAAGTTGCATTGGACTTTTGTTAGTCCTCAACTTGGATTTGTCGTGACTGTTTCAATTCACGTTTTGGAATGACAACTTCCAATACGCCATCTTTTATTTTAGCTTTGATTTTTTCACTATCAGCAGTATTCGGTAAACTAAAGACTCGGTAAAATTTACCTTCGCGGCGTTCTTTTCTTGTATAATCTTTTTTCTTTTCTTCTTTTTCTTCAACACGTTCCCCACGAATAGTTAAGACATTATCTTTCATCGAAACGTCAATGTCTTTTGCTTGAATACCTGGGAGATCGGCCAAAACAACGAATTTATCATCTTGTTCTTCAATATCTACATCGGGTAACCAGTGACTGCTTTCCGCGATGGATTCGTCAAATGGTTTTAAACCGGTTTTAAAAAAATCTTCAAAATCGGTGTCGCTAAGTAAATTCCAAGGACGATAACGTACAAGTGCCATGAGAAATTCCTCCTTAAAAAGGATGTTACGCGCGCCTGTGTAACATCCATTAGTAATATGTAATAACCTATTTGGCTCAATCGATGATCGAGCACCTTTTACATAAGGATTATTTTTTCATTTTTCAAGTTTTTTGATTTCCTTCCCTATCTTTATCCTCTATTTCGGCGAAGCGAAACCCACCCCCTGAATCGCCTAACAAGAAATGTTCACGGCAAACAGAAATATAGCGTTCATTGCCGCCCACTTCGATTTGCTCACCCGATTTCACGGGTCTTCCTTGCTCATCAATGCGCATATTCATGGTGGCTTTTCGGCCGCAATGGCAAATGGTTTTGATTTCGACTAGCTCCTCGGCCCAAGCCAGTAAGTACTGGGTAGCAGGAAAAAGTTCACCTCGAAAATCAGAGCGCAATCCATAAGCTAAAACTGGGCGTTTTAGAAAAACCGTGATTCGAGATAACTGTTCCACATGATGTTTACAAAGAAAGTGCGCGTCATCTACAAAAATGCAAGCAATATTCGGATTTTCTTTGAGAGCATTCGCTGTATATTCAAAAAAATCAAAATGCCCATCAAAAATAACTGCATTAGCCTGGAGACCAATTCGGGAGGTGATTTTCCCTGTTTCGTAACGGTCATCCAGTGCAGCCACAAACATCAGCGTATCCATTCCTCGTTCTTTATAATTATAGGCAGATTGCAACAGTGTGGAGCTTTTCCCTGCATTCATCGCTGAATAATAAAAATATAATTTCGCCATATTGGTTTAGCCTCTTAAAGACTCATTAAAACATCTTTTAATAAAGAGCTGGCTCCAAATCGAAATGTTTTTGGAGAGACCCAGTTTTTACCCATAACGTGACTCGCTAAAGAAATGTACCTGTAGGCTTTTTCTACTTCTCGAACCCCTCCAGAAGCTTTGAATCCGACAGGTTTTTTACTATTTTTGATAGCCAAAATCATAGCTGCGGCGGCTTCAAGCGTTGCGCCAATCTCTATTTTCCCTGTAGAAGTTTTTAAAAAATCAGCGCCAGCTTCGACAACCAGATTGCTAGCCTCGTAAAGCGTTTCTATATAAGGAAATGCCCCGCTTTCTAGAATGACTTTTAAATGAATATTTTTCCCACAAGCCATTTTGCAGGTTTTTATAAAAACTTTGCTCGATTCAATTTCACTGCCCTTATCCCGTAGAAAATTCTTATAAGGAAAAACTACATCGATTTCATCAGCACCATACTGAATCGCATATTTAATTTCTGTAGTAACGTCATTGATAGGGAAATCACCACTTGGAAAATTGACTACCGTTGCAATTTTTATGTTGGTATTTTTTAGCGCTTCTTTGGCCAGTGCTACAAATTTCGGATAAATACAAACCGCGGCAACATTCCCGTGAGGGGTTTGCGCTTGCTCACACAGTTTCAAAATCTTTTCATCGGTGTCATCAGCATTTAAACTAGTCAAATCAATAAGTGGCAATATTTGCTTTGCGGCGCTTGATAAAGAGACAGGCTTTTCAACCGCAATCAAGGCCGCTTCAAAATCTTTATTGGGAAAGCTCATCTTGATATTCCTCCAGAAAGGCTTTTAATAGTTTATGTAATTTTTTAGCGCCAATTTTTGCATATAATAACGTATCGTCATGAGATAATGATTTATCTTCCATGCCTGCGGCAAGGTTTGTGATCGTTGAAATAGCAACCACTTTAAGCCCACAATGGCGCGCAACAATAACTTCTGGCACGGTAGACATACCGACCATATCAGCACCCAGCACTTTAAATGCACGGATTTCTGCGGGACTCTCAAAATTAGGCCCCAGAACAGCAATGTAAACCCCCTCATGTAAAGGGACACCATGTTTTTCAGCAACTAATTTTAGTTTTTGTCGTAAACTTTTATCATAAGCGTTGTCCATCGCTACAAACCGTTCTCCAAATTCTTCATCATTAGGGCCGATTAAAGGAACCGTATGTTGAAAATTAATGTGATCTGTGATGAGGGCGATTTCTCCTGCGATAACCTCTTTTCTTAAAGAGCCTGCTGCATTGGTTAAAATTAAGGTATGCGCGCCAAGTTGTTTGATGGTACGGATTAATAATTTAATTTTGTGAGCGGCCACCCCTTCATAGAGATGAATTCTTCCTTTCATACACACAACAGGAACCCCGCTCAAATTTCCCAATATTAAAGAACCTTCGTGACCTGGTACTGTACTGGACGGGACGCCGGGCAGCTCGTTATATGGAATAGCGACTTTATTCTCGATTTCATCCGCTAAAGGGCCCAAGCCAGAACCCAAAATAATGCCAACCTTGGGTATGAAATTCGGGTCTTTTTTGCGAATAACTTCAACGCACTGCATAGTTTCCGAATAACCTGATTGTTTTGTTAAGTTCGTCATATTTTTTCCTCTTACCAGTAAAAAAATCTCAGTAGGGACAAGTCGCAACTTGTCCTTACAATATCTTCAATTTTTATAAAAATGCGATTTGACATGTTTTTAGATCATATTCTCTGTATCAAACGATTCGGGCAATAGCTCGCCGATAGTTCTCATCTTATGATTCCCTTTTTGATTAAACATATGAATTTTAACTCCCGGCGCGCAAAACTCTCTAAAGCGTTGGCGACAAGCGCCACAAGGGCTGATGATAGTGTCACTCGAAGCGACAATAACCACTTCGGTGATGCGCTTTCCTCCATGAACAACTAAATTGCCAAGTGCCACAGCCTCGGCACATAAAGTTAACGAATAACTGACATTTTCTACATTACAACCCGTGTACAAATTCCCATTTTCATCTTTAACACAAGCACCAACAGAAAATTTAGAATATGGCATATAGGCTTTTTTCATGGCAGTATAGGCTAGATCGAACATATCGGCGGGGTAATCTTTTGGCATCATAGAAATACCTCTTATTATTGAAAGGATGCTAAGTATAAAAAATTTTTTCATTTTTGTCCCGCAAAAAACTGATGCAACTTTTGGTGTCAGACACCAAAAGTTGCATCAAGTAGGTACACTTATGCGCGATATACGAATTTATCAAAATAGCGATCTATTAATCGGTTGTTCTATTAAGCTTAATGAGGACGCTTCTCACCATTTAATTCATGTTTTACGTATAAAAACGGGGCAACAGGTTGTTCTTTTTAATGGGTTGGGCGGGGAGTTTTTAGGTGAGGTGATATCCATTGAAAAAAAGAATGTTGCTGTCATCATTAAAGAGTTTTCGAATATTGATCGCGAGTCTTCGCTTTCTATTCACTTAGGGCAATCCATTTCTAAAGGGGATCGAATGGATTTTGTTATCCAGAAAGCAACGGAATTGGGAGTAAAAGAAATTACCCCCATGATAAGTGAACGATGTGATGTCAAACTCGATGAAGCACGGTGGCAAAAACGGTTAGCGCATTGGCGACATATTATGATCAATGCTTGTGAACAATGTGGGCGCAATATACTACCTCAAATCAATCACGTGATTCCCTTTTCCGTTTGGGTAACAAAAGTCACAGAAAAAGATAAATTAATTTTTGATCAGCAAGCACGATTTTCTTTGCAAAATAGCTTAAATAAACTTACTGAAAAAGAGATCGTTTTAGCTATCGGGCCAGAAGGAGGATTTTCCGACAAAGAAATAGTCTTAGCAGAGCAGCACTATTTCATTCCAGTTAGTTTAGGTAAACGCATGCTACGAACCGAAACTGCCGCATTAGCAGCAATTGCTGCTTGTCAGACTCTATGGGGAGATTTTAGTGAGACCTAGATCGTTGAAGTGGCACGAATCCAAGGCCCTAATTGCATCAAATTTCCAGAAAGTTTGCTACGAGCTTGTTTCGCCTGATGCCAAGTTCGATAATTTCCAACAGTAACAATGTACCAATTTTTTCCTTTATTATAGGTATGTTGCCACATAGCTTTACGTGCCAATTGATAACGATGAATAAAATTTATCGCCTCTTGTTTTTGATAAGATCCAAACAGTTGAATAACATACTTCCCTTTAATAGCAGGGGTTTTTAGTAAGTAACCCTCGCTTGTTTTTTTAATATAACTCTTTTTTGTTGGCCGAACTTTTGGACTTTGCACGGTCGGCATAGATGGGGATGAAAAACTATCCATGTTGTTAATACTTGCGCTCTGATCGGGGACCTTAATATTCAAATAATCTAATAAAGCATCCTCACTATTAAGCAGCCGATATTTAGAAAACAAAACATTATATTTGCCATTGATATAATCTATTGATGCCGTAAATAATTCATTTTCAGAATCTAAAAGATCTAATAAAGAACGTTTCCCTAATTGAAATTCTTTTCTATAAACAGAAACAGTTTTGATAGAGGCATTTTGATGCAGTGAATAATAAGGTAATTGGTTTTGCGCTGTCTTATAAAATTCCCAGGCATATCGAGCATTTTCAGCAACTTCTCGATAAGTTTTGGTTCGAATAGATTGGGCTTGTTCGATCCGAAAAGCATTCCCTTGTTGTTTTGCTACATCCGATCCTCCTCTAAAAAAGTTATACCTAACCATTAGCATAGCCGATTTGTCAATATCTGGTCCTTTAATACCATTTGCATCCCGTTCATTCGCAGCAGCAAGTTCTAAATCAAGTTTCGGATAATTATTAGCTTGCGAAGCCTTATATTGAGCTTTTGCTTCTTCAATATCGGCTTCTGCTGATTTCAAAATAGGATGATTTTCGAGCGCCCTATTAATGGCATTTTGTTCACTAACAGGAAATGGTGCTGCTTTAGCTATTTTAGGTAAGGACAAATTAACAGGATTGGTCCCGATCACTTTTTTATATAAAGTAACTGCGTCTTGGTAATTGCTTTGGGCAGCTAGTAAATTTGCTTTAGCAAGCGCTAAACGGCCAAATGTTTGCGCAATATCCCCTTTTCGAGTCAAACCACTATCTGCCCTAAGTTTTATCATTCTATACATGTTTTGATGGGTTGCGTAATTTTGTTTAGCAAGTTTTAAAAGAGATTGGGTTCGTAGCACATCTAAATAAGCTTTAACAGCAAGAAGCGCGGTGTCATTTGCAGTGCCTTGAAATTGATAAGAGTCTGCTAAAGCAAGGTTTTCGTTGCGTGATACTTCACTACTTGTTGCAAAACCATCGAAAATCATTTGGTGAAGTACTATACCAATCCCCCGACGGGTTAATGTGTTATATTCAAAATCAGTAGAAATGTTTTTACTTTGCTCTCGTCCATAATCACCAAATGCATCCACTCGGGGGAAATAACCCCCTTCGGCTTCTTTGATCCCCTCTTTTGCGGCAAGCCAAGCTTTTAATTTTATTAATATGTTTGGATTAGTTTGAATAGTTTGATCGACTGCTTGTTGCAAAGTTTGAGCATAAACAGGGAAAACAAAAAACGACAATATAACTATTAATAGAAATTTAAATGGACGATGTATTTCCATATTAAGGGTAGCTCCCTAAAATTGAAATTGAATTCAAAAACATAAGTCTATACCATACGTAATGTGTATTCAATCTTCTTCCCTATGGAGAAAAACATATGGACAAAAAGCTATCTAGTATGCCCCCTGCCTCTGAAAAGCCTATAAAAGAAGCATCCCAGATACCCACAAAATCAGACCAACCCATTGCTGCTAAAAAAGTTGTTAAAGAAGTAAAAGGGCAACCCGAACTACCCCCAGAAAAAGAAGTAACCGAGAAAGCAGAACCAAAAGTTACTGAAAAACCTGAAAAAGAAGTGCCTCCAGAAGAAGCTAAACTAGAAGAAGAGGAAATAGAAACAGAAGGATTTACGCTGCCCCCTACGTTATCAAGTGGAACCCCAGGGGAAATCACTGCAGGTTTTGATACACAGCCACTATCTCCTGAGGAAGGAAAATTAATTGGTGAAGAAGAAAAGCCTTATTTTGTATCACCTAAAGAAACTTTGGCAACCGGATTAGATCTTACGAGAATTCCTCCTCCTGAAGGGCTTAAAAATCGACCCCCTATTGCTGTTGATGATATTAGAGAAACGCCAGAAGATACACCGATTAATATTAATATTTTAGCCAATGATTCCGATCCTAATAGTGATCCATTAATCATTACCGGAATCACCAATAATCCCAGTCATGGAAGTGTGACTATTAATCCTGATGGTACGGTAACATATACTCCTGATCCAAATTATAATGGATCTGATACCTTTGAATATGAAGTGAGTGATGGTCAAGGGGGGAGTAACACCGCCATAGTTACCGTAAATGTGACGCCTGCCGCGGATTATCCCAATACCTTCGACAGCTCGATAACCGGCCCCGAGGA
>JAFGHQ010000071.1 GCA_016930035.1 Gammaproteobacteria bacterium
AGTTTCTTTATGCCAGCATCTGTTATAATCTCGGCTACGGCACCAGCAATCACATCTCCAGCGCTAGCATGTCTACCCGGTTGATATATGGGATCATTACTGGAATAGGAATTGGTTTTTGTGACCTCGGTATTGCCTGTCCACACATAACGACCTGTTTGTAAATCATAAACGACGATTTCGGCACGTGCAGTAAGATGGGTGTTGAGCGTTGTTGTTTCTGTGACCACATGGCCGCCGCCGTGACGGTGATGATCGTAATCGTCATGATGATCATAATCATGGTGATGGTGATGATCATAGTAGTCATTATTATCTTTACTCGTTGACAGGTCATGCGTGATATTTTGTTCCGTAATTCTCGCAAAAACGACATATCGTAAACGATGTACTTGTTGTTTTAATAGGTTGAGATAACGGGTATCAACAACCCCTGTTTGTCGATAATCACGCATCATAATGCGATAGGTTGAATTTCCCAAAGCGCGAACCGTATCGCCCATGGGCATAACATCCAAACTCGGATACCGCGCCATTAATTTATTTCGAAGTAGGTTGCTATATAAATTGCGTTGTGCATTATTTAAAGGATGTACCGAAGAAGCAACCCCGCCAACCCCAATATTTTCTCGATAAATAGCGCCATATGAAAAAGAAGGGTCATGATAAAAACCTGTGACTGGGGGCGCGCAGGCGGCAACTAATAAACAGAATGTACTAATAAGGTTTATTTTTAAGTTTTTTAACATGAATTCACCTATATAACTATTTAAAAAGAATGAGATAAATCGCGTCTCTGCGGTAAAGAGGCTGGATCTGTTTGCAAGGGTCTCATATATATGATTTTTACAGTTTACCCGCGCAGGACAATAACAGAGGAAACCACAATGATCCAGAGTATCCATGTGATATTGATAAGATGGGGCATCCAGTTTCGTCTAATAACGTAATAAGCTAAACTTACAACAGCTGAGACCACTAAAGGTAACGCAACAATAGCAATCACTTCTTTGATGAGCATGCCTAATTTACCACCAGCAAATACATAACTCAAATGTCGTAAAATGACCGGATAAAATTTGATCAATTCTTGCAAAGCTTGTTTACAATAAGGCATTGTAAAAACAATAACCACGGTAACTGTGACCATAATCAAAAGATGTTTTAAAATGTTTTTCAACATGGTTTATCCTCCTATCTTTATTGTAGAAATGCGATAAATCACATTTTGTACAGGTCTATATATGCTATATAAAATGGTTATCGCGAAGCGATTCCGCAATTCAAAATTTAAAATTTAAAATTTAAAATTTTATGAAGATTTTTAATTTTTAATTCTTAATTTAATAACCCATTGCTAGCAATGGGGGATGAGGTTATTCAGGGTTTTCCAAATTTAATTCTTCACTGCTGTCGTCATAAGCAAAGAGTTCTGCATAACGCCCCCACTCAATAATGATTCGTAAGACGCGTTGAGCATCATCTTTACTGAGATATTCTTCTAAATCAGTCAAAATATGTTTTTTAGAAACTCTTTGATTATGGCTGGCATTTAAAATGTTGTAAATATGTCTTACCAAAGGTACATACATCAAAAGGTGTGTTGCGAAGATTTTTTTACGAAGCAAAATATCGGCTTTTTCAAATTGTAAACCCGCTTCGGTTAGTTTGATGTCGCCTTCGGCTTCTTTTGCTAGGTGTAAAATGTCTAGTACCTCAGTGAGAGAAAGTAAGTCGTCAATGTCGAGCATCAGTTCATCAGCAATTTTAGGTAAATCTACTGCTTGGTCGGTTTCTTGTTCTTCGGCAATCAGCTCAATAAGACCAATTAATTGCGAAATTGGTGCGTCCGGTAGACGATAACCGAGATCGATTTCTTTTTTACCCTTACCAATTATTTTTTCTTCCGTAGTCATCAGTGTGTAAATACGATCGACCAGTTTTCTGAATTCAGGGGAGGTTTCATCTCGCGGATGAGGTATTTCCACCTTGACGATAGCTTGCACATGACCTGGGTTACTGCCAAAAACCACAATGCGATCCGCTAATAAAATGGCTTCTTCAATACTGTGACTGACTAATAAAATACCATTATTTTTCTTTTTTTCGTCTGACCAAAGATCCAGTAAGTCACTTCGTAAATGATCGGCCGTTAATACATCCAATGATGAAAAGGGTTCATCCATGAGTAAGACTTCAGGTTCTACCACAAGAGCACGGGCGATGCCAACACGTTGCTGCATCCCCCCAGAAAGTTCTTTTGGAAAAGCGGATTCAAAACCGTCAAGCCCAATGGTGTCAATAGCTTTTAGTGCACGTTGTCTTCGCTCTTTTCGTGGTACGCCCAAAGCTTCAAGCCCAAGCTCCACATTTTGAAGAACCGTAAGCCAAGGCATCAGAGCAAAATCTTGAAAAACAAGTGAAATCCCGGGCACCGGTTTCGTAATAGGTTCATTTTGATAAAGTGCTTGGCCAGCACTGGGTTTGCTTAGCCCTGCAATAATTCGAAGTAATGTTGATTTTCCAGAACCTGAACGTCCTACGATAGCTAAAATTTCCCCTTCTTTGAGCGAAAAACTCACATTATCTAGAACTAACAGTTCTTGTTCTGCATCCTTTTTGAATATTTTTTTAATATTTCGAAGTTCGATTAAATTGGCCATAGATATATCAATTAAAAATTAAAAATTAAAAATGGTGTTGTTGCATAAATAACCCTATCTGTCATCTTGGCTGGGAAGCCAGAATCCAGTTGACAGGGAAGTTCAAGTTAAATATCCCTGGATTCTGGATCAAGTCCAGGATGATGAGGCCTGGATCCTGAATCAAGTTCAGGATAACAAAGACTGGATCTCCAGGATGACCTTAATGACGATTTATGCGACAACGTCATTCAAAATTTTTTTACGTTCTTTTTGCAGCCATATTATACAATGGCTGCCAAATGATGTAATTAAAGAATAAAACGTACAAGCACATAATGCTAATACCTAAAGCTACTCTAGGCAAATTACCTGAAGTGGTGACCTGGGTGATAAATGCGCCCAACCCTTGAGCCATTAAAGTTGTTTTACCCCAGGTCAGTACTTCCGCCACGATGCTTGCATTCCATGCCCCTCCTGCTGCAGTAATGGCACCCGTAATAAAATAGGGGAAAATACTCGGGAGAATAAATCGCCGCCATTTTAACCAACCACTTAAATGAAAATTAACGGTTGCATATTTAAGATCTTTAGGAATGGTTGTGGTACCGGCGATAACGTTAAAGAGGATATACCATTGTGTGCCCAGAATCATCAGTGGTGTTGCCCAAATATTGACATTGAGATGATAAGTAATCACAAAATAGATCACAATAGGAAAGAGTAAATTGGCAGGAAATGCTGCGAGGAATTGAATAATGGGTTGAACTTTTTCAGCCACATGAGGACGTAATCCGATCCAAACGCCTGCCGGAATCCACACCAGTGAACACAAAAAAATAAGGATAATCACTCGAATACTCGTGTAAACGCCCAACAAAAGTACATGTGAAGCCTCTTTGAGTGTGACAGTTTGAAAAATAAATTGGCTTAAAAAATACACACATAAAGCAACAATCATTCCAATGCTTACATACCAAAAATAGATAAGCATCTGGGAAAAGATGATTTTTGCTTTTGTTATTTCTTGCGATGCTTTTTTCTTAAGTAGCCATTTACAATTAACAAATTGATAAGTAAACGTATCAAAATAATCGCCTAATATTTTCAGTAATCGTGTTTTATTTAGTAAAGCAATTAACCAAGGCATTTTTTGTTGTGTGCGCTCGGTTTCATCTTCTTCGTGCTTGAATTTTTCACTCCAAAAAATTAAAGGGCGAAAAATACATTGGTCATACAGCAATATCACAATGAACATAATGAAGATGGAAAGCCCAACAGCTATTCTGTTTTTATCTGCTAAGGCTGTTGCAATATAGGATCCAATGCCGGGTAATAAGATTTTTTGATTGTTGACAGAAATGGCTTCGGAAGCCACGACGAAAAACCAGCTGGCCGACATCGACATCATCATGTTCCAAATTAAACTTGGCATCGCAAAAGGCACGTCAATGCGCCAGAATTTTTGCCAGGAAGAAAGTTTAAATATCGAAGCGGCCTCTTTTAAATCTTCCGGTATTGTTTTTAGACTTTGATAAAATCCCAAAATCATATTCCAAACTTGAGAGACCAAAATGGCAAAAATTGCCGCACATTCGGGCCCCAATAAACTGCCCGGGAATAAGAGCATAAATCCTGTAATGGTAATCGATAAAAAGCCCAAAACAGGAACGGATTGCAAAACATCAATCAACGGGAGAATAATCCGTTCCGCATGTTTGTTTTTCGCCGCTAATGTTCCTATCGTGAAAGTCAATAATAGTGAAATACTCAAAGCGATTAACATGCGAAACACAGTGCGCAAAGCATATAAAGGCAAGTATTTTTCAGAAAGTTGTATGGTTAAAAGTTGAGAGGGGTGGTAAGGAGCAGTGATTTGTTTTGTGCTATAAGCAATGGTGGCGAACAAAGTAACGGTCAACAATAACGCAAAAATATCCCAAAGATTCATCTTGGGTAAAGCCATGCGATTGTTTTGCCAAATGTGCATTTGCATAATATGATGCCTTAAATTGGATTTTCGAGGTTGAGTTCCTCGGCATTATCATCATACGCGAACAATTCCGCATATCGTCCCCATTCAATCGCCACATTGATAACGCGTTGAGCTTCTTCTTCACTCAAATAGGCAGATAAATCTTTTAGAATTTGAGCCTTGGAAATTCGGCGAGAAGGTTCATCGTGAATCTTGGTGTAAATGTGCTTGGTTAAAGGAATGTAAATCAAAAGATGTGTTGAGAAGATTTTTTTACGAAGCAAAATGTCAGCTTTTTCGAATTGCAATCCTGCTTCAGTCAATTCAATATTTCCTTCGGGCGTTTCTTTTATAAATTGTAGCAGTTTTAGTATTTCGGTTAGCGATAAAAGTTCGTCAATATCAAGAAGTAAATCATCTGCTATAGTGGGCAAATCAATGGTTTTATGCGCTTTTTGTACTTCCCCGATTTGGTCAACCAACCCCATAAGTTTTGTGACGGGGGCCTCTGGAATTCGATATCCAATGTCAATGATTTCCGCTTTCGTTGTTTTAGTCATCAATTTGTAGATCAGTTCGACGTAACCTTGAAATTTTTTCGAACCTGAGTTCCTGGGGTGAGGAAGATCAATATGGAGAATAGATCGTACTCGGCCTGGATTATAATCCATAACAATAATACGATCTGCAAAAGCTACGGCTTCTTCAATATTATGTGTGACGAGTAGAATAGAATTCTTTTTAAATTCTGATTTAGTCCAAAGATCGAGCAAATCATCGCGGAGATTTTCAGCGGTGAGAATATCTAATGCAGAAAAAGCTTCGTCCATTAATAGTAGTTTGGGTTCAACGACTAAAGCACGAGCAATGCCAACACGTTGTTGCATCCCACCTGAGAGTTCCTTGGGATAAGCGGATTCAAAGCCGTCAAGGCCGATTAAATCGATAGCTTTTAAAGCACGTTGGCGACTTTCTTTTTTTGAAACTCCTAACGCCTCAAGGCCCAGAGATACATTTTCTAATATGGTAAGCCAAGGCATGAGCGCAAAGTGTTGAAATACCATCGCAATACCTTGAGCGGGTTCGAGCACAGGTTTTTCATAGTAGCGTACTTCCCCCGCGGTGGGTTTGGTAAGGCCTGCAATAATACGAAGTAATGTTGATTTTCCAGAACCCGATCGGCCTAACAAAGCGATAATTTCACCTTCATGAATATTAAAATTAATTTGATCGAGCACTAATAATTCTTTTTTCTCGCTTTTTTTAAAGATTTTTTTGATATTTCGAAGTTCGATTAAGTTTGTCATAGACTCATCAATTAAAAATTAAAAATTAAAAATTAAAAATTATCTTATGTTCTTTTTGCTGCTAAATTATACAATGGTTGCCAAACCAGATGATCAAAAAATAAAACATACAAACACATCACGCCCAGCCCTAAAGCCACTTTAGCGAAACTACCTTGTGCAGTTACTTGGGTAATATAAGATCCTAAGCCCGATGCCTTTAATGAAGTTGTTCCCCAGTTTACAATTTCTGCAACAATCGTGGCATTCCAAGCACCACCGACAGTCGTAATGGCACCCGTAATAAAATAGGGAAAAACAACAGGAAAAATAAAGCGTCGAAACCAAAGAAAGCCAGTAACACCAAAATTTTTAGCAGCATGTCTTAAATTCTGAGGAATGGTGGAAGTGCCCGCAATAATATTAAACAGCATGTACCATTGTGGGCCCAATATCATAAGAGGCGCGCACCAAATCTCAAAATTGAGCTTATATTTTAAAATCCAAATTACGACAAGAGGAAATAATAAATTCATTGGGAAAGCAGAAAAAAGCTGGGCGATGGCTTGAACATAATGCGCAGTACGAGGACGCAATCCCACCCATATGCCAATAGGAACCCAAATCACGGAACAAACAATCACGACAGCCATAATTCTTAGTGTGGTATAAAAACCGAGTGTGAAGACGTGTAATATTTCCGTAAGAGAGGTGGTTTGATAAATAAAATGCATTAAAAGAATAAAACCTAATAAAGAAAGCGTGATAATAACGAAATACCAAAGATAAACGATGAATTTTAAAATAAAGGGGGGGATATCCAATGAAATTGTTTTTCGTGATTTTTTTCTTTGAAAAAAAGAAAGGTTAACAAATTCATCAAACAAAATAGCGAAAAGTTCGCCGATCAATTTCAACAATCGAGTGCGATGTAAAAATCTTAAAATCCATGATTGTGTTTGTGGTTCCTCATTTTCTCCCGATTTAAATTTTTCACTCCAGTTTACGAGCGGGCGAAAGACGAGTTGATCATAAAGTAAAATGACTATGATCATAGCAATAATAGCGTACACAATAGCTGCTATATCCTGATGCATAATAGCAACGCCAATGTAAGATCCAATTCCCGGGAGAAGTATTTTTTCTTTATTCACGGTAATGGCTTCGGAAGCGACAACAAAAAACCAACTCGTTGACATGGAAATCATCATATTCCAGATAAGGCTTGGTAATGCAAAAGGGACTTCGAGTCGCCAGAATTTTTGCCAAGGGGATAATTGAAAAACGTGGGCTGTTTCTTCAAAGAGCGGAGGGACGGTTCTTAAGCTTTGATAGAATCCTAAAAAGATGTTCCAAGCTTGACAAGTAAAAATAGCAAAAATAGCAGCACATTCTGGCCCCAGGAGACTATTGGGAAATAAAGAGATAAATCCTACTATGGTGATCGATAAGAAGCCCAAGACAGGGACGGATTGCAGAATATCAATGATGGGGATAATAACATGTCGTGCATGTTTATTTTTGGCAGCTAGAGTCGCTAGTGTAAAAGTAAAAAACAGCGCAAAAAACATTGCAATGAGCATGCGCAAGATCGTTCGTAGAATATAATAAGGTAAGGCACTAGGGGATAAGTTAACGGCTAATGCTTCGCCCATCTGATAGGGCGCCGTCATTTGGGTTGCGCCCCAAGAAAGAAACGCAAAAGCTAAAAATAGAAGCAATACAGCAACCACGTCCCAAAGATTGGGTTGCCACGTGGCTATTTGATAACTGTGCCAAATACGTAGCTTCATGATTGCAAGCCTTTTTGTTGATTGAATGGGCACATGATTCGTATAAGAAGCTCAACTTATCGGTTAAGTTTCTATAAAAACATGAGCCCAAACGAGATGAATCGCTCATATAACTTTTTGTAAAAACTAGAAAAGCGCAATAGTAGTCCTGAGACTTCAAAAGTGCAAGCGCTATATAAAACTTCCCTTTTTTTAAATACATGCTAAAATCATTCGGTTTTGATTGAGAGAAAGTTTCTATGATAAGACAAAGAACGATCAATAATATGATAAGAGCCACGGGAGTTGGCGTTCATACGGGTAGCCGTGTTGAATTAACCTTGCGCCCTGCTCCTGACAATACAGGGATTGTATTTTCAAGAATTGATCTAGATCCTATTATATCCATCCGGGCTTATGCCAAAAATGTAGGCAGTACCTCACTTTCCACTTCCCTTGAAAAGAATGGCGTAAAAATTTCAACCATAGAGCATTTAACCTCTGCTTGTGCAGGATTAGGAATTGATAATTTATATGTTGATGTTTCCAGTAATGAATTACCTATTATGGACGGAAGTGCTGCGCCTTTTGTTTTTTTGATGCAATCGGCTGGAATAAAAATTCAAGAAGCACCTAAAAAATTTATACGCATTAAAAAGAAAGTAAAAGTCAAGCATAAAGATAAATGGGCAGTTCTTGAACCTTATGAGGGGTTTCAAGTTAATTTTACCATTGATTTTAATCATCCTGTTTTTAATTCTGTGCCTAATCATGTTTCTTTAGATTTTTCTACGGTTTCTTACGTCAAACAAATCAGTCGTGCTCGTACTTTTGGTTTTGTGGCTGATTTGGAAAAGATGCAAGCGATGAGTTTGGCATTAGGAGCCAGTATGGCCAATTCCGTTGCCATTGATGATTTTAGAATTCTAAATGAGGATGGGCTTCGATATGGTGATGAATTTGTAAAACATAAAGCGCTCGACGCTATTGGTGATCTTTATCTCCTCGGTTCATCGCTCATTGGAAAATTTACTGGTTATAAATCGGGTCATGCGCTGAACAATGAATTAATTCGAAAACTGCTTGATGCTCAGTCCGCTTGGGAATACGTGACATTTGAAGACGAAGAAACACTACCCATCGCCTTTTCTCAACCTATACTTGCCTACGCTTAAAACCTGCTATCCTCAAAATTAGCCGAATTTTGAGTGTTAACACTCAAAATTAGTATATTTTCAAGTTACGAAATATTTTTTAAATTTTTTAATTGAGGCTGTTGGGATCCGCACATCTGTCATCCTGAACTTGATTCAGGATCCAGTAAAATCAAAGGCTTATGATCTTTGATTTTTTGCAAAAGTTCAGATTTCAACAGCCCCTAATTCGAAATTTTTTGGAGCGCTGCTTTTAAATTTTTATCTTTGGTGGATTGGGAAAGATTTTTGAGCAATTGTTTTGTTTTGGGTGATAGTTCAAGACGATTTTTTTCTATTTTTTGAAGCTTAGAATTAGAAAATGATTCTTGTGGGCGTGTGATGCATTCAATTGCCTCAATATTTGAAAATTCCTTGAATGGTTGTAATTTTTTCATCAAATCAGGAACCAGATAATGAATTTTGGTCGACCAGGCAGGGGTATCAGCAATCACCTTCAATTTTTTCTCATCGTAATTAGCTACTCGACAATGCTTTGAAAACGCTTTAGGTAACGTTTTTCTGAAGATCTGATTTAATTGTTCTAAATGGCTAGATTGAGTGATTAATTCTCCTAAACGATTACTAGAATTTTTAAAAACATTTTCGATCAAAATTGGCATGGTTGCGCCTTCTGTAAAAACGCAGGGTTTCCCCTTCAGTTTCCAATTCTCACATTTTTTAAGTTTTATTTCCACTTTAAACCGTTCATGATTCCCGTTACAATGCGCATCCGGTATTTTTCCATTTTTTTAAAGGATAACAAAAATCATGCCGATTCCTGTTGTATCGAGTTTTTTAAAAGCGTTGTTTGGTAGCCGCAATCAACGCGTTTTAAAACGTCTGACTAAAGTAGTTAAAAAAATTAATGTACTAGAACCTGAATATGAAAAATTGTCTGATGAACAATTACGCGCTAAAACAGACGAATTCAAGGAACGGTTTAAAAAGGGCGAGAGCTTAGACGATTTACTTATTGAAGTTTTTGCGGTGGTTCGAGAAGCCAGCAAGCGAACCTTAAAACAGCGGCCATTTGATGTGCAATTGATTGGCGGTATGGTTTTACATCAAGGCAAAATAGCAGAAATGTGTACGGGGGAGGGTAAAACGTTGCTGGCAACTATGCCTGCTTATTTGAATGCTTTAACGGGCAAAGGTGTACATATTGTGACAGTCAATGATTACTTAGCCAAACGTGATGCCGAATGGATGGGGCCTATTTATCGTTTTTTAGGTTTAACGGTGGGTGTTAATTGTCATGATATGAATCGCGAAGAAAAACAAAAAGCGTATCAAGCAGATATTACTTACGGTACTAACAATGAATTCGGATTCGATTATTTGCGCGACAATATGGTTTTTGTCGCACAGGATCGCGTTCAACGTGATCTACATTATGTCATTGTTGACGAAGTGGACTCTATTTTGATTGACGAGGCACGAACGCCGCTCATTATTTCAGGATCTTCCGATGAAAGTTCCGATCTTTACGTCAAAATCAACCGCTTAATTCCCCGGTTAAAAAAACGCGAAACAGAAGATGGCCCCGGTGATTATTATTTAGAAGAAAAATACAAACAAGCTTATCTGACGGAAGAAGGTCACCAACATGTTGAAGAACTCATGGCCCAAGAAGGACTGATAGAAAAAGATGAAAGTTTATATCATCCTAAAAATATTATTTTGATGCATTATTTAAATGCCGCTTTACGCGCTCATGCGCTTTATCATCGCGATGTAGATTATATTGTTCATAATAAAGAGGTCATTATCGTCGATGAACATACGGGTCGTACAATGCCAGGTCGGCGTTGGTCTGAAGGGTTGCATCAAGCTGTAGAAGCCAAAGAAGGTGTTCCCGTTCAAAAAGAAAATCAAACGCTGGCAACTATTACATTTCAAAATTATTTTAGACTTTATGAAAAACTCTCCGGCATGACAGGAACAGCAGATACCGAAGCTTATGAATTTCAACAGATTTATGGCCTAGAAGTGATCGTCATTCCTACTAACTTACCGCTTATTCGAAAAGACAATCCCGACAAAGTTTATATGAATAAAAAGGGTAAATTTAAAGCCGTGATTGAGGATATTAAAGATTGTCACAGACGAGGGCAGCCAATGCTCGTCGGTACGGCTTCTATCGAAAATTCCGAATATTTATCTAATCTTTTGAAAAAAGAGAAAATTCCGCACCAAGTTTTGAACGCCAAACAGCATGAACGTGAAGCAAAGGTTATTGCTCAAGCAGGGCGTCCCGGCACTGTCACTATTGCAACTAACATGGCCGGTCGTGGAACGGATATTGTTTTAGGAGGCAGTTTGGATGCAGAAATTGCCGAACTGGAAAATCCTTCCGAAGAGCAAATAGCCAAGATCAAAGAAGCTTGGCAAAAACGGCATGACGCCGTCATCGCAGCAGGAGGGCTGCACGTGATTGGCAGTGAACGACACGAATCTCGTCGCATCGATAACCAGCTTCGAGGCCGATCAGGACGTCAAGGCGACCCAGGTTCTTCACGGTTTTACGTTGCACTCGATGATAATTTAATGCGTATTTTTGCATCTGATCGTGTTGCAAATCTTATGAAACGTTTTGGCATGACAGAAGACGAAGCGATTGAGCATAAATGGGTAACTAAAGCCATCGAAAATGCGCAGCGTAAAGTTGAAGGGTATCATTTTGATATTCGAAAGCAGTTGCTCGAATTTGACGATGTAGCTAACGATCAGCGTAAGGTAATTTATCAATTACGCAATGATTTAATGGGCGTAGAGGACATTTCGGAAACGATCGAAACTGTTCGCAACGATGTGGTGGAAAGATTGGTGGAACAATATGTACCGAGAGATAGTATCGAAGAGCAGTGGGACATTAAAGGTCTAGAGGGGGCGCTTAAATCAGATTTCATGCTAGATCTGCCACTTTCAGTCAAGATCGAAAAAGATGCAACATTGGACAATGACCGCATAGCCAAACTCATCAATGAAAAACTTGTCGAAATTTACCAAGAAAAAGAAAAATTGGTGGGCAGTCCCGTCATGCGCCAGTTTGAAAAGTCTGTTATGCTCCAAAATCTTGATAGGCATTGGAAAGAACATTTAGCCACGATGGATCATTTACGTCATAGCATTCATTTAATGGGGTATGCACAAAAAGACCCGAAGCGCGAGTACAAACGACAATCGTTTCATCTATTTACGGATATGCTTGATCGTGTCAAATTTGACGTGATTCAAATTTTGAGCACGGTTCAAGTAGAAGACCCCAAAGCCTATGAAGCGATAGAAGCGCAGCGCCGCAAAGCCTCTTCTCGCAAAATGGTTTATGAACACGCCAATCCAAATGAGGCAGCATCTGCATCTGACGAAAATGAAGACCAAGAAAAAGCACAACCCATGCGTCGAGACACACCTAAAGTTGGGCGCAACGATCCATGCCCCTGCGGCTCCGGCAAAAAATACAAAAAATGTTGCGGAAGATTGAGTTAATGAGTTAATTAAAAATTAAGAATGAAAAATTAAAAATAAATGAATTGCTTCCTCTTTCGCACATCCATGTGTTTAAGATATTAAATAAACATAGAGCTGATGGAATAATCCGCTTCATTAATTCGGCGGATGGCTTGAGCAAGCATTTTGCTTAAAGATAATGGGCGGATTTTTTTACATTCTTTTGCTAATTTATTCAGTGGAATAGAATCAGTGACAATAAGTTCATCGAGTTTAGAATTTTCTATATTTTCAATAGCATTTCCTGACAGCACAGGATGCGTAATGTAAGCAACGACTTTTCTAGCCCCGCGCTCTTTTAAGGCATCGACTGCCTTTTGCAATGTTCCTGCGGTGTCCACGATATCATCGACAATAATACAATCACACCCTTCTACTTCACCAATAACGTGCATTACCATGGCCTCATTGGGAGAAGGGCGGCGTTTATCAATAATCGCCAATTCGGAATTGGGTAAATGTTTTGTGGCTGCACGAGCTCGAACGACTCCCCCCACATCAGGCGATACGACCATAATATGGTCAAATGCTTGATTACGAATATCATCGAGCATGATAGGTGTTGAATAGACATTGTCTACGGGAATATCAAAAAAACCTTGAATTTGATCGGCATGTAAGTCCACGGTTAAAACACGATCGACCCCAACCGCATCAATCATGTTGGCTACCATCTTGGCAGTAATCGGGACACGACGCGATCGAATTCGTCGATCTTGCCGTGCAAAACCAAAATAAGGCATTACTGCAGTAATTCTTTTAGCAGAAGCACGATGTAACGCATCTGCCATAATCAATAATTCCAAGAGGTTATCGGAGGTTGGCGCACATGTAGATTGAATAATAAAAACATCATGACCGCGGACATTTTCTAAGATTTCGACCCTAATCTCGCCATCACTAAAACGGCCAACTTCAGCTTTACTCAAAGGAATATGTAATTGACGGGAAATTTCTTCGGCAAGTTCGGGATTAGCGTTTCCGCTAAAGATATTCATTTGATGAGCCACGCACAACTCCTCATGTTAATTAATTAAGAATCATCATAAAATTCTTAATTAATAAAACTGGGGTGGTAGGATTCGAACCTACGGATGCAGGGATCAAAACCCTGTGCCTTACCACTTGGCGACACCCCAAACGAGGCCAATATTCTCCTGATTTCAACCCTAAATGTCAATGAAGATTTGTTACATCACTGCGGTGATAAGGGTGGCCTTTTAGGATGGAAATGGCGCGGTAGAGTTGTTCGGCAACAATAATGCGGACGAGAGGGTGAGGGAAGGTCAATTGAGATAGTGACCAGTGAGTTTTGGCCATTTTAAGACAATCTTCAGACAAGCCTTCTGGTCCGCCAATGAGTAGACTCACATCCCGGCCTCTCACTTGCCATTGTTCGATTTGTTGTGCCAGTTGCTCAGAACTCCATTCTTGTCCTTTCACATCAAGCGCGATGATTTCATTATTTTTTGGTATGGATCTAAGAATACGTTCTCCTTCGGTTTTAATGATTGTTTCGACGTTGACATTTTTGGAATGTTTTACGGCAGGGACTTCAATGAGATGTAAGGAAATGTCTTTTGTAAAGCGCTTGACGTATTCTTCAAAACCCGCCTCTATCCATGAGGGCATTTTCTTTCCGATAGCAATGAGATTAATTTTCATGGTTTATCTTTAATCATGTAGAGGGAGTAGATCTGCGATCCCACAAAAAGAGCCTTAAGGCAGACTCAGATAAAATTGGAAAGAAGCATTACTTGCAAGTTTTTGACGCAGATCAGATAAATCGTCACAAAAACTTTTTTTTCTTATGGTCATCAATTGATTTTGAATCGTTCTAAAAGAATTTCCTATTTCTTTGGCAATAAGTTTAGCTGTTAACCCCATGGAAACTAATTTTAAAATTTTCATTTCTTTAGGGGTAAAATGAGTCTTTCCAAAAGTATCCCCCAAATAATATCTACGGATGTCGATATTTGGAATATCTGTAAGGGGGGTAGGTTGAGCGTTCCTTAATAGCGGATATTTCTTGTAAAAGGTAGTTTTGAGCTCAGGATTAGCATGAACTTTTTCTTTGAAATAGAAAATAAATTTTTTAAAGGTATCCAATTGTCCTAGTAAATATTCCGTACCACAGGGATGAGAAGGGGCGACACAAAAATCATAAAGACCTATCGAATCACCATTAGTTTCGAAAAGCGTGATTCCTTTTTCGAAACCATGATCGACTATAAATTTATCATATTCCGAATATTGATTAGATAGATTCAAAGAGCTTTTAGCGTCCCACCACATAAAAGAGTCATTGTACAAATGAGCATCCAATTCCTCTTGTATGCAATAAGGGTATTTTTTTAAAAGGAATTCTTTGCAAAGCTGAGTTTCATGAGTCAGGATATTAAATCCATCTTTAGAAAATCGCATGTAAGAAAAAGCTTTAATGTCTTTCCCCAGTAAGGGTTTACAGATTATTTTGATATCGTTGGCATGTTGAACAATCGCTTCGATGTCATGATGTGTATACGTCATTTTTTCCTCTATAAGCATTAAATACTCATAATTATAGCAATTAATTCTTAAGATAGAGCCTGTCCCAAAAACGTTGTTTTTCGGAGATAATTTGAATAAAACGTCGCTTGTTTTGATTTAGTGGTTGTCTGTGAAGCGG
>JAFGHQ010000072.1 GCA_016930035.1 Gammaproteobacteria bacterium
AAATCCTAATCTCCCTGCGGTGCTCGTGTTAACGCCTGTATCAGGCGGAAAAGACCCAGCCCCGCCATTTTTCCCTTCGCTCCTTGGGGGGGAGTTAGGAGGGGCTGAAGGCTCTGTCATCCAGCGCCGTAAACGGCGCTTTGCGCTTTGCGCTCAAAACGCGCAGCGTTTTTGGATGACAATGTCATTTTTCGCGGGGCGAAAAATGGGGGATAATTGGTCGTAGGTTGGGTTAAGCGATCCCTGTCCTCCGTAGCTTTGGCGTAGGAGGAAGCGCAACCTAACAATCATAATTGAGTGAGGCTAATTATGAAAAAAATGATTGATTTAGATTTAAAAAATAAGCGCGTTTTAATTCGTGTTGATTTCAATGTGCCGATGGATGCGGGCAAAATCACCAGTGATGCACGTATTCGTGCATCTATCCCTACGATCAAAAAAGCACTTAGATCGGGAGCGGCAGTGATATTACTTTCTCATCTTGGTAGGCCGAAAGAAGGGGTTTATGAGGAAGATCTTTCGCTAGCCCCTGTAGCCAAACGCCTTTCACAATTGTTAGGGGAATCTGTCCGATTCGAGAAAAATTGGCTTGATGGTATTGATATTACCTCGGGCCAAGTGGTTTTGTGTGAAAATGTTCGTTTCAATGTGGGTGAAAAAAAGAACGACGATATGCTTGCCAAAAAAATGGCCAAACTTTGTGATATTTTTATCAATGATGCTTTTGCAACAGCGCATCGTGCGGAAGCTTCAACTTCCGGAGTAGCAAAATATGCCAAAGAAAAAGCTGCTGGTTTGTTGTTGTCACAGGAACTTGAAGCTCTGTCAAAAGCCATTCAAAAACCTAAACGTCCATTGGTTGCTATTATGGGCGGTGCGAAAATATCAACGAAGTTAGGCGTGCTCCAAGCTATTCTCGATTTTTCAGATAATTTAATAGTGGGAGGGGGCATTGCTAATACTTTATTAGCATCAGCAGGGTTTGAAATTGGTCGGTCATTATGTGAACCCGAATTGATTGAGGAAGGGAAAAAAATCATTGCGCTTGCCAAAGAAAAGAAAGTTTACATGCCGTTACCTACGGATGTAGTCGTTTCAAAAAAAATTGCTTCGGATGCTGCAACCGTCATTAAAAAAGTAAGCGAAATAGCTCCAGATGACATGATAGTTGATATCGGGCCAGAAACGGTTGACCAATTTACAGCCATCATCAAAAAAGCAAAAACGATTTTATGGAATGGGCCTGTTGGTGCTTTTGAAATAGATGCTTTTGCAAAAGGCACAAAGGCCATTGCAGACGCTGTTGCTAAAAGTGATGCTTATTCCGTTGCTGGGGGCGGCGATACCATCGCTGCTTTAGAAAAATTTCATTTGGAAAGTAAAGTTTCTTACATTTCTACGGGTGGAGGGGCTTTCCTCGAGTATTTAGAAACGGCTCAAAAAGGAAAACAACTTCCAGCAGTCGAAAGTTTAAATCAATGACACGCGATAAAAACGAGCGAAGCGAAGTTTTTATGGCAAGAGGAAATGATCCTGGATAAGGCGAAGCCTTATCCAGGATCTCGTGAGTTTTCTTTTCCCGCCACTTGTGGCGTAATAGAACCCAACTTTACCGAAAAGATACTCCGTGGCAAGCCGCAGAGAGATTCATTTGGAACAACTATGCCAAACAAACATCGACGAACTAAAATTGTAGCCACGATGGGGCCTTCTTTTGATCGTGAGGGGGCGGTTGAAAGCCTTTATCATGCAGGGGTTGATGTATTTCGAGCTAATTTTTCTCATGGTTCGCATGCAGATCACGCCCGACGCATTCAAAAAATTCGCCAATTATCCGAAGCAAACCATCGTGAAGTTGCTATTTTTGCTGATCTTCAAGGTCCTAAAATTCGTATTGCTCGATTCAAAAATAATTTTGTTAAGCTTAATGCTGGGGATGAATTTATTCTTGATGCAAATCTTGGTGTGGATGAAGGTGATGAAAAATCGGTTGGGCTGGATTATAAAGAATTGCCCCAAGATCTATCAAAAGGAGATAAATTGCTTTTAGATGATGGTCGAATCGTTATGGTGGTTAGGAAAATCCTCGCATCAAAGATTTTTTGTATTGTTGAGGTGGGCGGAAAGCTTTCGAACAATAAAGGTATTAATCGATTAGGTGGCGGTTTATCTGCAAAGGCCCTGACTGAGAAGGATAAAGAAGATCTTAAATTCGCAACAACTTTGGGGGTAGATTATTTTGCGATCTCTTTTCCTCGTGATGCGGTAGATATTGAATATGCAAAGTATCTGATTAAAGAAGCTGGCAGCACCGCAGGCGTGATTGCTAAAATTGAACGAGCTGAAGCAGTTGAACCGAACAATTTAGATGAGATCATTAAAGCATCCGATGCGGTAATGGTGGCTCGTGGGGATTTGGGTGTTGAAATTGGCGACGCACAACTGCCTGCCGTCCAAAAGCGTATTATTCAGCGAGCCCGGGCATTAGATAAGCCCGTTATTACGGCTACCCAAATGATGGAGTCTATGATTCATAATCAAATTCCAACTCGAGCCGAGGTTTTTGATGTGGCGAATGCAGTTTTGGACAATACGGATGCGGTTATGCTTTCTGCTGAGACAGCAACTGGAGATTATCCAGATATGGTTGTTAAAGCCATGTCTCGTATTTGTATGGGAGCGGAAGAACAGCCGGAAGCTTATATCTCGGGCCATCGACTTGAAAGTCAGTTTCAAAAATCGGATGAGGCGGTTGCTATGGCGACCATGTATATCGCTAACCATGCGAATATTCGAGCTATTATTTCATTGACCGAATCAGGCTCCGTGCCACGTTGGATGTCTCGAATTCGAACTGCCATCCCTATTTTTGCACTAACGCGTCATTTAGAAACAGAGCGCAAAATGAATCTTTATCGAGGCGTTTATCCTATGCATTTTGATGCGACTCAAATGGCTTTTAAAGAAATCGATAAAAATGTGATTGCTAAGTTAAAGGGGCAAGGAATATTAAAGGCACAGGATATTGTGATTATTACCAAAGGTGATGTGATCGGCGTTCATGGCCATACTAATTCGTTAAAAATTCATGTAGTAACATAAAAATGGTAGGGTTATGTTGTCAAAATTCTCAGCAACGTTAAATAATCTTCACGAAGTTCTAAATCATTTTCAGTGAGTTCTTTAATTTTCCGATAAGCATAAAGAACCGTGGTGTGATCCCTGCCCCCAAAAGCTTGCCCAATTTCAGGATAACTTTTATCAGTTAGCTCTTTGGTTAATGCCATGGCAATTTGGCGCGGTCTTGCAACAGAGCGATTTTTAGATTTGGCCGTCAAATTATTGACTTTGAGTTTATAGAATTCAGCCACAACTTTTTGAATGTTTTCAATCGTGACCAATTTATGTTGGAGGGTAATTAAGTCTTTTAAAGTTTCTTTGACAAAATCAACCGTTATAGCTCGTCCTCTAAATTGAGCATTTGCAACGACGCGTTTTAAAGCTCCTTCGAGTTCTCGGACATTAGATTGAACACATTGGGCTATAAAAAAAGCAGCGTCATGGGAAAGTTCGACACCAATGACTTCTGCTTTGCTCATCAAAATAGCTACCCGAGTTTCTAATTCCGGAGGCTCAATAGCTACTGTCAAACCCCACTCAAAACGGGAGCGGAGTCGTTTTTCTACTTCAATTTCTCGGGGATAGCGATCGCAAGTTAATACAATTTGTTTTCTGTTTTCTAACAAAGTATTAAATGTGTAAAAAAATTCCTGCTGGGAACGTTCCTTACCCACAAAGAATTGAACATCATCGATCAGTAAAACATCTAAAGAGCGATAATATTCCTTAAATTCATCAATCCTATCTCGCTGAAGTGCTTTGATCATATCTGCCAAAAATCGTTCGGAATGAATATATAAAACCCGTTGATCGGGATTTTTAGCTAGAATTTCGTGGCCAATACCTTGCATGAGATGCGTTTTACCTAAACCCACGCCACCATATATTAATAAAGGATTGTAAGAACCGCCAGGTTGGTTTGCTACGTGAGCTGCTGCCGCAAAAGCAAATTCATTCGAACGACCACGAACGAATTTGTCAAAGATAAATTCTTCATTGAGATAGCGAGGAATTTCAAAAATGTTCTTAGCTTTTGATTGAGATGATGCTGGCGCTTGATCATTTAACGATGGTTCTTTGTTGATGCTGGTTTCTGAAGATCCAATTCGAACAGAAACAATCATTGTTTCGTTATCGCTTAGTTTACGTGCTAATTGAGTAATATAGTCAAGATAATGTTGATTGACCCAATCGACCACAAATTCATTAGGAGCTAACAAAACAAGTTCATGATTAAAAAATTGTGTCTGAAGTGGGCGAATCCAGGTATTGAAATCTTGTTCCGAGTACTCGGATTGCAAATAAGTCAAAATGTTTTCCCAAATATCTGAGTGCATGGGTTCTCTTAAGTAAATAAGTAAATGACACGAGCGTTGGGTTCATCCAACATCCAATGACGAAATACCAGTTTATACTGCTTCAGAAAAGTTATCCACAGGAAACTTGTCTGTTCTTGTCCATTACAAAACATGATAAAATTGACCATTATGCGACGATTCATATTTTTTCTTTTATTAGCACTATTCATTATCGGTTTGATCATTGGAATCCATGTTTTCATTTTTAACCCCCAAAATTTACCGATCCGAAAAGTTACCCTATATTGTGATTCCTCAATGCTTCCCAATCACCGATTCGAAAAAATGATCAATTCTCTCGTATACCATAAAAATTTATTAAAAGTTGACCTTGAGCATATGAGATTGATGATAGAAAAAGAACCTGGGGTTGCCGATGTTGATATCCAACGGATTTGGCCGGATCGATTGAGTATCAGTATTATTTCTTGGGTGCCTATTGCTCATTGGAATCAAGACGAATTTTTGAATACCTATGGCGAGATTTTTAAATTACCTTATAAACCCAAAGATTCATTACCTTCCTTTTTTGGTACTAACGATATTACTGTAAAGATGTTAGACTATTACCAGCAGATCAATCGAATTTTAGCACCGTTATTTCTTCAAATTAAACAGATAAAACTTTCCTCGTCTGATTTTTTGACCGTACAATTAGATAACAATGTAAAATTAATTTTAGGTTATGGTAGTGTTTTAAATAAAGTACAACGTTTTGTTGAAGTGTATCCGAAATTAGTGATTTCACATTCTATGCTTCCAAAAACAGTGGATTTGCGCTATAAACATGGTCTAGCTGTTAAATGGTAAAAGATTTACTGTTATGGACTTTCCAATATGATGAAATTAAAAGAGATTGAAAAGAATTTGATTGCGGGTCTTGATATTGGTACGACCAAAGTTGCCGCAATTATAGGCGAAGTTTTAGAAGACGGAACAGTACATGTGGTGGGCGTAGGATCCAACCCATCACGTGGGCTTAAACGAGGCGTGGTTGTTGATATTGAATCCACGGTCAATTCTATTCAACGCGCTGTTGAAGAAGCCGAATTAATGGCAGGATGCCAAATCCATTCAGTGTATGCAGGAATTTCAGGTAACCATATTCGAAGTTTAAGCTCTCATGGAATCGTTGCTATTCGAGATCAGGAAGTTTCATTGGCTGATGTAGAACGCGTTATTGATGCTGCACAAGCAGTTGCGATTCCCGCAGATCAAAAAATTCTTCATATTCTTCCTCAAGAATTCATTATTGATAACCAAGATTCTATTCGAGAACCTGTAGGCATGTCAGGCGTGCGTTTGGAAGCTAAAGTACATATTATTTCTGGTGCCGTGAGCGCTGCTCAAAATATTATCAAATGTGTCTGGCGTTGTGGATTGGAAGTTCATGATATCATTTTGGAACCATTGGCCTCAAGTCACGCTGTTTTGTCGGAAGATGAAAAAGAATTAGGTATTTGTTTGGTGGATATGGGCGGGGGCACTACGGATATTGCGATATTCAGTGGTGGAGCAATTCGGCATACGGCAGTAATACCTATTGCAGGCAATCAAGTCACGAAAGATATTGCATTTGCTTTACGCACCCCTACGCAAAATGCAGAGGAAATTAAGTTAAAGTATGCGACTGCTTTGACCGAATTAGCTGACCCTAATGAAGTATTTGAAGTATCCTCAGTTGGTAATCGTCCCAGAATACAGTATTCAAAACAGCTTTTAGCAGAGATTTGTGAATCACGTTATGAAGAGCTATTTCGATTAGTTCGGGCAGAACTACGTCGGAGTGGATTCGAAGATTTAATTGCAGGTGGTGTGGTACTGACAGGCGGAGCTTCCATGATGCCGGGGCTCCTTGATCTTGCAGAAAAAGTATTTCAAGCTCCTGTGAGATTAGGCGCTCCTGAAAAAGTTACCGGCCTTATTGATATAGTAGGTAATCCAAAATATTCGACGGGAGTAGGCCTATTGCTTTACGGTTACGAAAAGGAAAAGGACATGGGTAATGATCGGAAATCAGGAACGTCCCATTTAAAAAATTTATGGCATCGTATGCGTAATTGGTTTAGTCGAAATTTCTAATTTTACGATAAATGTAGGTTGGGTTAAGCGAACGCGCAACCCAACAACATAAAGTATCCAGGAGCATGAGAATATGTTTGAATTGGTCGATAATTTTCCTCAAAGTGCGGTTATTAAAGTGGTGGGTATTGGGGGCGGTGGTGGTAATGCTGTTGAACATATGCTAGTTCAAGAAATTGAAGGTGTTGAATTTATTTGTGCTAATACGGATGCACAAGCGCTGAGAAATTCAAATGCCCGTACTTTAATGCAATTAGGTGTTGAAGTGACGAAAGGTTTAGGAGCGGGTTCTGATCCGGAAATTGGGAGACAGTCGGCAGAAGAGGACCGAGAAAGGATTAAAGAAATTTTGTCGGGAGCGGATATGGTGTTTCTCACGGCAGGAATGGGCGGAGGGACCGGTACGGGAGCCATACCTATTTTTGCTCAGATAGCAAAAGAAATGGGCATTTTAACGGTAGCTGTGGTCACTAAGCCCTTTTCTTTTGAGGGTAGACGTCGTGCTGAAGTAGCTGATATGGGGATCAAAAAATTATCGCAATATGTTGATTCTGTCATCACCATACCGAATGATAAATTATTAACCGTTTTAGGAAAGAATGTTACTTTGCTCGATGCTTTCAAGTCGGCGAATAATGTGTTACTTGGGGCAGTTCAGGGCATTGCCGAGCTTATTACACGGCCAGGATTAATTAATGTTGATTTTGCTGACGTGCGAACGGTTATGCGTGAGATGGGTATGGCTATGATGGGCACGGGTGTGGCCATAGGAGAAAATCGTGCTCAAGAAGCTGCCGAGGCGGCGATTTCAAGCCCATTACTAGAAGATGTAAATTTATCTGGAGCTCGCGGTATTTTAGTTAATATTACGGCTGGTCTTAATATGTCTATCGGGGAGTTTGAGGCAGTGGGACAAATTGTGAAAGGATTTAGTTCTGACAACGCTACCGTAGTGGTTGGGACGGTCATTGATCCAACCCTGACAGATGAAATGCGCGTCACGGTAGTTGTTACAGGTATTGGAAATGCTCGGGGGATTCTTAAGGGGGGAGTAGTGAGCGAACATCTTAAGCCTGATGGGACTTTTGATTACAATCAACTTGAAAAACCGACGATCATTCGGAAGAAAAATCCTTACCCTTCTAAAAGTTTTGAGGGCGAGGAACAGGATATGGAATACTTAGATATCCCGGCTTTTTTGAGACGTAGAGAAAAAGATGAAGAAGAGGATGAAGACGAATTTTAATTTTTACAGACGCGATGAAATAAATCATGGACATAACAGTTTTAGAGCAATTTGAAAATCATATTGATGCTTTGTTAAAAGATTATGCGCGTTTAAGACAAGAAAATAAGCATTTACAAGAAAACTATACCAGGCTTTTGTTAGATAATACCGAATTACAAAAAAAACAAATGTATCTTGTCGAACGGATTGAGGCGATTATTCAACGCCTGAAAGAAGCAAAATCTGACTAAATAGAAAAAATTACGGTAGTGCAATCTATGCGATATTTAAATGAATCAAATGTTAATGACATCACTGTAAAGATTTTAGGTAAAATTTATCAAGTTAAATGTCCGGCTAACAAAATCCAGGAACTTCAGGATGCTGCCATTTATGTTGATAAACAGATGAGAAATATTCGAGATTCTGGTAAGGTCACGGGTACGGATAGAGTGGCGGTTATTACTGCGCTGAATGTTGCTTATGAATTATTGAACTCAAAAAAAAGTGGTGATGTTCATTTGGGACAAATTGAGAAATATATTCAAGACGTGCAAAAACGGATAGAAAACGTTTTAGTGCAACAAGAGCATCTCGAATTGCTTGATGTGGAAGATTAATCTATTACGGTTGGCGGGCAAGTCATACTTGAACCGATAAGTATGTTATGGGATTTGTCCCTGTTCGGTGGTGTGCAAGCCTGCATCAAGCAGGAAGCCTAATGCCGAATATACGAAGCCCACTTGAACCACTGGGTTCAAGGTAAGGTTGCCCGCCAACCATAACAGATTTTTCCTCATTTATTATGTCTTATCATCAGGAAATTCGTAAAAAAATTTTCAAAGAGCGGGATCAATTATCCCAAACTTTACAAAGTAAATTTGCACAAAAAGCCGCAGATCATTTGATTCATTCGAATTTATTCAAAAAAGCGCAACACATAGCCTGCTATATTAAAGTAGGGGCCGAAATAGATCCTTACCCTATTATTGAAAAAATATGGATACAAAATAAAAAATGTTATTTACCCGTTATTGATCCTGTTCAATATGGCAAAATGTATTTTGCGCCGTACCAACAAGGGGATCGTCTTGTTAAGAGCCGATTTCGTATTCCCGAACCCATTTTTGATACTACCCAGTTTATTGATCCCCAAAAATTGGATTTAGTTATCCTGCCTTTGAGCGCCTTTGACCGAAAGGGAAATCGGATTGGAACAGGGGGCGGGTATTATGACCGAGCTTTTTACTTTATTAAAAAAGGGGCAATAAAAAAAAGGCCTATTTTGTGTGGATTAGCTTATTCATTTCAAGAAATTGAAGATGTGAAACCGAGCGAATGGGATGTGCCAATAGATGCTATAGTAACCGAATTAGGCTTAACGCAGTTCGAAAAAATCCTCCCATTACCTATCTCCTGATTTTTTGATTCCTCTTTCCAATGCAGATATAGATAACGCGATAATTGATTTTTGGCTTGATTCGTCATCAAGGTGGATAACATTATTATAAATATCAATACAAAACTTGATAAAATCACTGCAATTAAGTTTTAGCTGATTGTCACCCAAAAATACAGACCAGATAGCTTTTGTGATGCCTAATAGCAAGGGAAGATTAATGATTGCAGAAGGTTGGTCTAGATAAATTTTTTGTTCAAATTGGTTTTTAGGAGAGACAATAGCGCTTCCCAGTATTTTATAGAGTTTTTGTAATTGCTTTTCAGGATGATTCGATTGATCTTTATAGGGCATGCCCGTTCCTGTCAATAGCCAATTAGAGCCTGTCCCAAAAACGTTGTTTTTCGGAGATAATTTGAATAAAACGTCGCTTGTTTTGATTTAGTGGTTGTCTGTGAAGCGG
>JAFGHQ010000073.1 GCA_016930035.1 Gammaproteobacteria bacterium
CCCATTGTCATCCAGAAGGAGCGAAGCGACTGAAGGATCTTGTTTCGGTTTTTTGAGTTGACTGAGTGTTAATTAGATTAACTATCTACATTTAAAATTTTAAAAATTTTTTCCTTAATTTCTTCTATAGATTTTTCTCCGTCAATTTTAAAAAATTTGGGCGCATCTTTAATATTTTTGAGGTGTAGATTTTCGTAATATTTTATTAAAGGCTGGGTTTGATTATGATAGACCCTAAGGCGATTTCGAATAACATCTTCTTTATCATCATCTCGATGTATTAAAGGTTCACCGGTTTCATCGTCTTTATCAGAAACTTTAGGTGGGTTAAATTCAATGTGGTAAGCTCTTCCTGAAGCAGGGTGTACTCTTCGGCCGGTTAAACGTTTGACGACAATATCATCATGAACTTGAATGGTGATGACATAATCAATAGGAATGTTGGCATTTCTTAAAGCTTCAGCTTGAGGTAATGTGCGAGGAAATCCATCAAGTAAGAAGCCTCTTTGACAATCCGGTGCACTAATTCGATGTTTAAGCAAATCGATCATAATATCATCGGGAACAAGGTAACCGTCATCTATTATTTTTTTGACTTTTAGGCCTAATTCAGTTTTGGCTTTTATAGCGCTTCTTAGCATATCACCGGTGGATATAAAGGGAATGTTGAGTTTTTCACAAATAAATTGTGCTTGGGTACCCTTACCTGCGCCCGGACAACCTAGTAAGATGATTTTCATAAAAGATATCCTTTGAAAAATGAAAAATCATTTTAATGTATTTCCCAATTCTTTGCTATACTTTCAAAGTCAAGATAAACATATTAAGGTCATTAAAAATGTCTCAATATCACAGGACAAAAACACCTCAAGAATTATCCGAAACTGTTATTGGGTCGTTGAGCCATGATGGACGAGGCATAGCTCAAATTAATAATAAAGTTACTTTTATTAGAGACGCATTACCACAGGAAAAGGTTTTATTTCAATATATTCGTTGTCGTAATCGTTTTGATGAAGGGGAAACCATTGAAGTGTTACAGCCTTCCATACTTCGCGAGTACAATACTTGTCCTTATTATCAAATATGTGGTGGTTGTTCATTGCAACACCTTAAGTATTCAGAGCAGATACGACACAAATCTCAGATAGTCTTAGAGCAATTAAAGCATTTTGGGCGAGTAGAGCCCATGGAAATCATGTCTCCTATTACTGCTTCTACTTTCGGTTATCGTAGCAAAGCTCGTCTTTCCGTACGTTTTGTGCATAAAAAAAAATCCGTATTAGTGGGTTTCCACGAAAAAAATGGTCGCTACATCGCTGATATTTGGCACTGTTCGATTTTGCATCCGAAGATATCTGAAAAAATTGGTGAATTACGTTCGCTCATAGCATCTTTAAATAATTGTACCTCTATTGCTCAAATTGAAGCAGCTGTGGGTGATGATGGAATGGCCTTTGTTTTTAGACATTTGGAAGAAATATCTCACGAAGATTTGAAAAAATTGGTAGCATTTGCTGAGCATTCTGGTATTCATCTTTATTTGCAACCTGAAGGATTGGATAGTATTCAAAAAATTTATCCTAAAGAAGCAAGTGATTTATTAAAATATATCTTACCTGAAGAAAATATTGAGTTATTTTTTCATCCAACTGATTTCACACAAATCAATCATGAAATTAATCAAAAAATGGTATCAACCGTTATGAAGTTGTTAGAACTAGAGGCGCAAGACCATGTTCTCGATTTATTTTGCGGTTTGGGCAATTTTACGATTCCTTTAGCAAAATATTGTGCTGATGTGGTTGGAGTTGAAGGTAATAAAAAAATGGTGGATCGAGCAAAAAATAATGCTAAGCATAATGGTATTCATAATAGTTGTTTTTATGTATCCGATTTGACTAAAAATATTTTGGATCAAGAATGGGCCAATAAAAATTATTCGAAAATAGTTTTAGATCCTCCTCGACCTGGGGCACTAGATTTTATCAACCAAATGCAGCGATTTTCCCCAAGCAAAATTGTTTATATTTCTTGTAATTCTTCGACATTAGCACGTGACGCAGGTGTTTTGGTGCATCAACATGGTTATCAATTACAAAAAATAGGTATTTTAGATATGTTTCCTCATACCAGTCATGTTGAAACCATCGCACTTTTTGATAAAAATCGGAGTTTTAATGATTAATGTAAGAAAATTTTTGAACCAGAAAATCATTGAAGTAATGAGTATGTTGGGCCACCCTGTTGAAGATGGTTTAGTGCTTCCATCATTTCGCCCGGATTTATCGGATTATCAAAGCAATATTGCCATGTCATGGGCAAAAAAATTAAAAACATCACCGATCACATTAGCGCATAAAATTTTAAAAGTTTTAAGCGACATTCCTGAAATTTCTAAAATATCAGTTGACGGACCTGGTTTTATTAATATGTCCATTTCAGAGAATTTTTTAATAAACAATCTCAAACCAGCATTACCGAAAATTTCTCATAAAAAAATTGTTATTGATTATGGCGGGGCAAATATTGCGAAAGAAATGCATGTCGGGCATTTAAGATCAGCGATTATTGGTGAAAGTATTAAAAGAATTATGCAATCTTGTGGCGATGAAGTGATTGCTGATGTGCATCTAGGAGATTGGGGAACTCCGATGGGTATGCTCATTGCTCAATTAAAAAAAGAACAACCTGAATTAGTTTTTTTTAAAAATCACACAAAAAATTTGGAAAATATCTCCTGGAGTATGAATATTGCGGAAATTTCAGCACTGTATAAGCGAGCGGCCAAAAATTTTAAAGAAAACGATGATTTTAAAGAACAAGCTCGTATCGCTACGTATCAATTACAAAATGGCGATGCCGGATATATAGCATTATGGAAAATTTTAAAAGCAGTATCCTTAGCATCTATTCGAAAAAGTTATGATAAATTGTTAACAACATTTGATTACTGGTTAGGAGAAAGTGATGTTAACGATTTATTACCTCAAATGCTTTCGGATCTGTTAAAAAGGAAAATAGCTGTTGAATCAGAAGGAGCAATTGTTATTTTTCTTTCTGAAAAGGAAAATCGGACACCACCACCACTTTTATTAAAAAAATCAGATGGTGCTTACACTTATGCAGCAACGGATCTTGCTACTATTTTACAGCGTGGTGATATGTTTCATCCTGATGCGATTTTATATGTTGTTGATGCCCGCCAGAAAGAACATTTTGAACAAGTTTTTGAAGCAGCGCGATTAGCCGGTTATGTTAAACCAGAAGTTTCACTAGAGCATCTTGCTTTTGGAACGATCAACGGGAAAGACGGTAAGCCTTTTAAAACACGAACGGGTGAGGCGATGAAGTTAAAAGATTTATTAAATTTAGCAAAGGATTGCGCACGAGCCAATCTCCCGAAAACATCAAAAGAATTTTCTCAAAGAACATTAAATAAGCAAGCAGAACAAATAGCAATTGCCTCAATTAAATATCAAGATCTTAAAAATAATCGCGTTTCCAATTATATATTTGATACAGAAAATTTTATTAAATCAGAAGGAAAAACAGGCCCATATTTGTTATATGCTGTGGCAAGAATTAATTCCATTTTAGCTAAAGCAAAAGTCAAAAATAGTAAAATAACCGACAATATCTTGATAACACATCCCATCGAACGTGAAATATTATTAATTTTAGAAAAGCAGCCTGAAATTTTAGAGGATGCTTATACTCGGCGCGAACCTTCTGTGATTAGCGAGTATGTTTATTTACTAGCGCAAAAATTCAGCACATTTTATGCGGAATGTCCGGTCATACAAGAAAAAGATCAGCGCATTAGAAATTCACGACTGACGCTTATCAAATTTATTAAAAATACATTACTTTATCATTTAAATCTTTTGGCAATCGAAGCGCCTGAAAAGATGTTGAAAGATAAATCTTAGTTTTTAATTAACGTCAGTTATGGATAAAAGGTAGACTATGGTTCAAGTGCGGCGTGTTTTAACATTTAAACCTGATCATACTATTGATATAGCATCATGGATTCAAAATTTTTCTCTTTCTGAGGATTCGATTCCCTTTATTCGTCAAGTCCTTCAATTAGCCGAGCTCACCGGCAGTGACCAATTCACCCCCTATGGCATTACTTGTTTTGAGCAAGGTTTAGAGATCGCAGAAATTCTTATTAATTTGAATTTTGATACAGAAACGATTGCAGCGGGTCTGATTTATAGTGCCGTTACTTATACGGATCTTACTATTGATGATGTCAAAATACAGTTGGGATCCCCTGTTGCTAACCTTGTTCAAGGTGTTCAACAAATGGATGTCATCAGTAATTTAGGATCGGAGCAACGCTTACACAATCGACAGCAGATTGACAATATACGAAAGATGCTGTTAGCGATGATCACCGATGTTCGTGTCGTTGTCATTAAATTAGCTGAGCGGCTGTCTATCATGCGGGCTATTCGCAATATGGATGATTACACGCGTTACCAAATTGCCCAAGAAACTATGGAAATTTTTGCACCGTTAGCTAATCGGTTAGGTCTTTATGAAATTAAATGGGAGTTGGAGGACCTGGCTTTTTACTATTTGGACCCTGATAACTACCATGCTATAGCAAAATATTTAGCCGAGCGCCGCATTGATCGAGAAAATCGAGTTAAAGATATCGTCAATACTTTAAAAACAGCGTTACTCAATGTGCATATTGAGGCAACTATATATGGCCGCCCCAAACATATTTATAGCATCATGAAAAAAATGCTCAGAAAAAATGTAGATTGCTCAAAAATATACGATGTTTTGGCCGTGCGTATTTTGGTTGATACGGTAGAAGCATGTTATGCTGCATTAAGTATCGTTCATCAGTTGTGGCAATCTATCCCTGAGGAGTTTGATGATTACGTAGCCACGCCAAAACCTAACGGGTATCGGTCTATTCATACGGCTGTTGTTGATCAACAAGGAAGACCTTTTGAAGTACAAATTCGTACTTATAAAATGCATGAAGAAGCAGAACAAGGTATAGCAGCACACTGGATTTATAAAGAAGGTAAGCGCCAAACCTTAGCTTATGAACAAAAAATTGCATGGCTTAGACAATTACTGGATTGGCAGAAACAATTGGTGCACGATACAGAATTACCTAAAGCATTAGAAAAAAGTATTTTTGAAGATCGTGTTTATGTTTTTACGCCAAAAGGGGACATTATTGATTTACCTTCTGGTGCAACCCCCCTTGATTTTGCTTATCATGTTCATACGGAGGTGGGGCATCGTTGTCGTGGCGCGAAAATAAACGGAAAAATGGTTCCTTTAACCTATTCGTTAAAAACAAGTGATCGTGTTGATATTTTAACGGGGAAGGAAAGCCATCCAAGCCGCGATTGGTTAAGTCCAGATCGTGGATACCTAAAAACCCCAGTGGCTCGGGCTAAAGTTTTACAATGGTTTAAAAAAGAAGATGAGAGTTTATATATAGCTCAAGGAAAAGCACTTTTGGATCAAGAATTAACGCATTCGTCCTTTAGACAAATCGATCTCAATCAAATTGTTAAAAAATTAAATTATCCCCATGTTGATAAAATGCTTGCTGCTATTGGGGTTGGCTCTTTACGCACATCTCGCGTTATTCAGGAAATAAATAAAATCCAAGGAATAGATTTGGTTACGGCTCAAGAGAAAGAAGTTTTTGTTAGTGAAGCAATTAAACCTAAAGCTTCGCCGAAGAAGCTGAAATTGGATCAAGTTGAGATATTGGGTGTCGATCATCTCCTATCGCATGTTGCTAAATGTTGTAAGCCAGTTCCCGGAGATCCCATTGTCGGCTATATTACACGAGGGCAAGGGCTTTCCATTCACCACAAGAATTGTCCCAATATTGGTTTTATACGAGATTTTCAAAAGAATCGATTAATTCCCGTTAATTGGAATATTGTGGCCGCTCATAATTATCCCGTAGATTTGGAAATCATCACGTTTCAAAAAGCAGTTATAAATCAATTGCTTGCTATATTTACGGGTGAAAAAATTAATATTGTTCGGCTAGAAACTTTGGCGCTAAAGAAAGCTGCACAATTCAAAATTTTACTGACTATCGAAATAGATTCCATTCAAACACTGGATAAAATGATCATACGTATCCATCAATTGCCACAAGTTATCGAAGTTCGTCGGGTTTAATAGAATAATCCTTACAAAATTTCATTTCATTTTCTACACATTTTTTTAGCAATAAGTATTGACTTTTACCAATTTTGTAGGAAAATTATAAAGGAGAAAAAATATTCACAAGGTTAGGAAACTACAAGGAGTTTAATATGCTTGTTTTAGCGAGAAATATTGGTGAAACTTTGGTGATTGACAAAGAGATAGAGATCACTATTTTAGATAGCACTCGGTATAAAGTGCGTTTAGGAATTGACGCTCCCAAGGCTGTTAAAGTGCACAGAAAAGAAATTTATCTGAAAGAGGCAATGAAACAGAAAACCGCGGATCGCGAAGGCTTTAGAGAATAAGTTTTCTCAAAATTGCCGATGAACTTCTTCTCTTTTTTTTTTGCATGTAATAAAATTCATTCTTTCATCCAAAAATTTGAATATTTAAGGAGAGAACGATGGATTTTAGCGAAGCTTTACATGCCTTAAAACGAGGGGAACGTATTAGACGAGCGGAATGGGAACATGAGGGTAAATGGATTGCTATGGAAAAAGCTTCGACAAAAAGTGGCATCATGAGTTTACCCTATGTTTATATGAAAACAGGGCAAGGATATCTTATTCCTTGGTTACCCGATCACGTTGATTTGTTAGCAGAAGATTGGCAGTTAATGCCAGGTATGCGTAAACGGTTGACGATGTATGACCCACATTTTCAGACTTAGTCTAATCCCAAGTCTTCTCTATTTTCTTCCTGAATGGCCAAAGCCAGCCTCCCCACGCTTGCTTGTTTTAAATTCGGAAACAATCTCGAAATTTGCTTGTATGACGGGAACAATGATCATTTGCGCAATGCGATCCCCAGGTTGGATAATGAAGTTTTCTTTCCCGCGATTCCAACAGGAAATCATGATTTGACCTTGATAATCGGAATCAATTAACCCCACTAAATTGCCTAAAACGACACCATTTTTATGACCAAGGCCAGATCTTGGTAATATGATAGCTGCGTAATTGGGATCCTCGATATAGATTGCAATGCCTGTTGGGATCAGTTCGGTAGAACCAGCAGCTAACATCAAAGGTTCTTTTAAACAGGCACGAAGATCCAGCCCAGCAGAGCCGCTCGTCACATAAGTAGGTAGAGGAAAATCTTTACCCATGCGTTTATCTAAAATTTTAAGCTGAATTTTTTTCATATTTTAGGGGATGTGTTTTATGAGTCGATTGAATGTTTGGTCGTTCATAGTATCACAAAAGATTCTGTTATATAATGGGGCTGTTGGGATCTGCCAATTTGTTATCCTGAACTTGATTTAGGATCCAGTAAAAACAAAGACTTATAGTATTCATTTTTCTTGAAAAGGTTAGATTTCAACAGTCTCATAATAATACTTCTATTGTTTTGTAGGAGATGAATCGATGAAAAACAGGTGTTTATTTTATCTTATTTTATTAGGAATCTGTTTTATTCAGCCGATAATGGCCGATAATAATTCATCGAGTGATCAACCAAAACCCTCTACAACCGTTGTACCTGTTAAATCGTCCCCCGATGTAGTTATTGTCCCGAGTCCTCATGATAATAAATTAATTAAGCAGCTGTTTAAAAAAGTTAGTTATAAAAATTTTCAACGCTATCCCTCATTAAAGTTATTCAAAATCAAAGAGCCCGCACAAAATGATGATTGATCCCGGAGTTATTACACTCATTCAAAATACTTTTCTACAGCATGTTCAAGATGCTTTTGCGTCAGTTTCGCATTATGCAAGAAATCTGCTTTATATTTTTGCGGGAATTGAGCTAGTTTTATTTGGTCTAATCTGGGCACTGCAACAAGGTGGCGAATGGGAACGTTTATTTTTCAAAGTGCTCAAAATAGGGCTCATCCTTTTTATTATTCAAAACTATACTTATTTATTTAATATTATCATCCAGAGTTTTGTTGATGTTGGTAGCAGCATAGTAACGGTTTCAAACCTAAGCCAAGTTATTTTTAATCCTGCTCATATTTGGCAATTTGGATATAATATTGGTTTAAATCTAATCAAAGCGGCGACATTAAGTAACGGGATAGGGATCATTTTAGTATTATTAATATTGGGTATAGGTATTTTGCTTACTTTTGGACTGCTCGGTATTCAAATTGTATTACAAATGGTTGGATTTTATGTGATCGCTCTGATTTCGCTGATTTTTTTGCCCTTCGGTGTTTTCGAACCTAGCGCCGGCATGTTTGAAAAATCAATACAAAGCGTCTTAAAAGCCGGCGTTCGAGTGATGGTTTTGATGATGGTAATTGGAATTGCCCTGGTTACTTGGAATATATTAGGATTAACCAGGATTACAGCCCCTTATAATATTAATGTACCTTTGGGACTATTTTTCAGTTCGCTATTATTTTTATATTTGAGCATTAAACTGCCCAAAATGGCAGCTCATGTAGTGGGCGAAATTAGCTCGCGATTTTTACCTGAAAAACCCAAAGAAATACCAAGCGCACAACTTTTTCAATCTCCGATAGCAGGTATGGCGACGGCGCCCTTGTTTGATTTTGCTTCTGTTCAAGCCGCAACCACAGTCTCGCCTACGCTAGGCCAAATTCCAGTCTCTTCTACTATTGCTGCAGCAGCACAAGTTTCCTCAGGAACTGCAGCGACGCAAGCCCCTTCAATTAGTTTAATCTCCCAACCCATGACATCAAGGCAAAGACCCGATCAAGATATGGGAAAAGCGAGTCAAACGAGTAGACATAGTATTTCAGAATCCCAACTCAAACAAATCCGAAAAACAATTTTAGAAACGTTAGAGGGGGGTAAATAAATAAAAACTGTAACTATTCACCGCTTAATCAAGTAACACCTTGATTAAGCG
>JAFGHQ010000074.1 GCA_016930035.1 Gammaproteobacteria bacterium
ATTCTCCCCCTTAACCGCGCAGTGCGAATTCATTTCGCACGCAGCGTCAATAAAGGGGAAGCGATTTCGGAGCTAAATGAAATTTAGTTCGGGAATCGCTGCTAAAAGGGGCGACCAAAAAACTCATCACGAATGCCGGGGTAAAGAAATACACTTCAACCAACGGTGAATCCCAAACCGTCCTTGATGAAACCAAAATTACTCAAAATGCCCAATGGGATGGAATGCATGGGATTATCACGAATATCACAGATGACGCTCCTCAATCCTTAATTGCCCGATATGCTCGATTATGGATCATCGAAGAATCGTTTCGAGTTCAAAAACACTTTTTGAAAGTACGCCCCATTTTCCACTATAAACCGGAGCGTATCCATGCCCATATCGCCCTGTGTTACATGAGCTTTGCTCTGTTACGTCATCTCCAATATCGCGTGTACTTAACTCAGAAAATCAGCCATGAATTGATCCTGGAAGCCCTTGCAGAAGTACAATCTTCTATCTTTATCCATAAAAAAACCAAAGATCTTTACCGAGTTCTAGGTGACTTCTCAAATACTGCCAGAAAAATCTACAAAACTTTCGATATTCAAAGACTGCTTAACGCTTCCATCTACTTTCCTTAAAACTAAAATAATGTTGTGTCTAAATTTTTTAACTCGTTGAGTTATTTTAATTTTTAAGGTCATTTTTCGCGGGGCAAAAAATGGGGAATGTTGAATCCGGTTTTTAGTCTGTCAAAACATTGAGTATTTCACTTAATGTGGGATGGGCAAGTATCCATTTTTTAAAATCTTTTTTTGTTAAATCATGGGCAATCGAAAGGCCGATGGGTGCTATTAATTCATGCGCTTCTTTGCCCACGATGGTTACGCCTAACAATTTATTTTGATGATAAAGCGCTTTGATAAACCCATTTGCCGCAAGTTCTGCACGGGCCATGGCGTTAGCTCCATATTCGAAACGAAGTACCTCAAGATCAGGATATGTCGTTTTCGCTTCTTTTTCAGTCAGACCAACTCGAGCGACACTTGGATGACTATAAGTAACAAAAGGTACATTTTCATCTTTATAAATAAATTCGCCTTTCCCAAATAAATGATCAACTAGGGCTTTTGCTTGATGGCTTGCCCGATGAGCTAATAATGCGCCACCCGTCACATCACCAATAGCATAAATACCCGAAACATTGGTGTGCATATTTTTATCGATTTTAATGCCGCGTCGATCATAAGCGATTCCTAAAGCGTCCAGTTCTTGCGTGTATAACGTTGGCTTTCTACCTACGGCTATTAAAATGTACTCGGTTTGCAAAGTGCGATGTTCCCCCAACGCATCTGTAATATTTAACTCAACCCCCGTTTCGCTTTCTTTTAAATCCTCCATTTTGGTATGAGTTAGCACTGATACCCCTAGTGCTTTTATTTCTTTTTCAATAAAGGCTCCGACTTCTTCATCCTCGGAAGGTAATATTTGAGAACCCAACTCAATCATGGTTACATTAACACCAAGCTCAGCCATGCATGTTGCAAACTCCGTTCCAATAATTCCACCCCCAATAATAATCAGATCTTTCGGCAAGGTTTCAAGTGCTAGTAATCCTGTTGATGTTAAAACACGTTGCGAAATTTGAATATTAGGAAACACAACTGGCTCAGATCCCCAAGCAATAATAATATGATCTGCTGTGATTGTTTCTTGCCCCTCTTTCTTATTAACAAGAATTTTGCCTTTTTCTAATAAATGTCCTTCTCCCTCGATCAAGTCAACGCCGAGTTTTTCCAGAGAATTTCTGACGCCTAAAGCAGAAGTACGAACTACTTGGGCTTGATGACGTTTCATGGCTGAAAAATCAAATTGAGCGTCTCCTACGGTGATACCCATGCGTTTAAGTTTTTTCAAATGGGAAAAAGCTTTACTGCAGGCAAGTAGTGCTTTTGTCGGGATACACCCCACATGAGTACAAGTTCCTCCCCATTGATATTTTTCGATAATAGCCACTTTAGCGCCTAATTTGGCGGCATGCTCAGCGGCCGCATGCCCACCAGGACCTGCCCCAATAATAGCCAAGTTGTAATGTTTGATCATGGTTCCCCCCTGTAATACATTGTACGGAGCGCAGATTTGGGCACTCTTATGAATTATTCCAATTAGGATTAGCATATTTCGTTCGAATATATGCTTGAGCTTGTGTCAACTCCTGACTAGATACTTTTCCTTCTTGAAATTCACCGTGAAGTGCTTGTTCAAACCCAAAAATAAGCGCGTCTACTGTTTTTGAATAGGTTAAAGGAAATTTTAATAATTGATTAAGACCGATCACCCGTTTTTTAACATCTTGGATCATTTTATCTTTTAATTTTTCTGAAGGAACTTTGAGCAACGAAAACATTTTTTCAATATCTACATCTAATAAAATGGTGCCATGTTGTAAAATCACCCCTCGCCTTCGAGTTTGCGCATTCCCGGAAATTTTTTGATGATTCACGACGATATCATTAAGCGGTGCAAATAATGCATTTATTCCAAATTGTTTTAATCCAAGCACAATGCCCTCACAGATGCATTGATAAGAATCTAAAATAGCTTCTGGAATATTAGCATATCCAATAGGAGCAATGAAACTATAGGTCACTTCATGTTCATGCAGAACTGCTCCTCCGCCGGTTGTTCTTCGAATACAATCAACACCCAATTTTTGGCAAGCATCTAAGTCCACTTCCTCCGCCATGTTTTGAAAATACCCAATGCTCAACATGGCGGGATTCCATTGATAAAAACGCAACGTGGGTGGGCTTTCGTGCTGAATCACTTGATCCAAAATAGCCTCATCAATGCCCATGTTAAATGCGCCCGGATTGGGCTGATCGATAATAAGACGAAATTTCGGTTTCATGTTTTTACGCTCAAAACAATAGCATCAGAAATACCCTCGGGCGTTATACCAAAGAGCTGAACATCTTCTGTATCCATAAATGTTTCGATGACGTTTATAATTTTTTGTCTTTCGATAGAGATATTTATTAACGCTTTTTCGATGTCGATCAATTTTTCTTCAGGATAAATAAAAAAATCACCTGTTATTATGACTGATTTTAATCTATTTTTTCCTGAATCAAAGGTTACTTTTATTCTCAGCAATTTCCCTTGGGGCTCTTTGTAATTGATTTTTTTGGTGATGATCATTTTTTTAATCTTTTAAAGCGGCATGATAAGAACTTCGCACTAAGGGGCCTGATTCCACAAATACAAAACCCATGTCATAAGCAATTTTTTTCAGTTGATCAAATTCTTCAGGGGTATAATAACGCTCCAATAGCCAGTGTTCCTTCGTAGGTTGTAAATACTGCCCAATCGTTAAACGCTGACAATTCACTTTTCGAAGATCTTGCATCACTTCTAAAATTTGATCCCACGATTCCCCTACACCAATCATAAAACCGGATTTTGTCACTAAACCTGCTTGGCGTGCTCGTTTTAATAATTCGAGCGAAATTTCGTAATCACCTTGAGGACGTATTTGAGGGAATAAATCCTTAACCACTTCGATATTATGATTTAATACTTCGGGTTTCGCGCAAAGAACCGAATCAAGCGCTTGCCAATTCCCTCTGAAATCGGGTATTAAAACTTCCACCCTAGCCCCCGGTATTTCTTTATGAAGCCGCTGAATACATTCAGCGAAAATGGTAGCGCCCCCATCTGACAAATCATCACGCGTCACGGAAGTGATCACGACATATTTCAATCCAAGCGCTTTTACTGCTTCTACGAGTCTTGCTGGTTCATCTTGGTCTAACGTCAAAGGTTTTCCATGTTTCACGTTACAATAGCGACAATTGCGCGTGCAGATGTCCCCTAAAATTAAAAAAGTGGCCGTTCCCGAATGAAAACACTCGGTAATGTTCGGACATTTTGCTTCTTGGCAAACAGAGTGCAACTGATACTGCTTCAGTAAGCGTTTGACGTGTTTAAATGCCTCAGAATTAGGTAAAGGAACTCGGAGCCATGGTGGTTTTCTTTTGATTTGCATGCTAGATTACATAATAATGCATAAGGACAGGTTATGACCTGTTCTTACATTTATTGGTACGAGTTATTCCTTTGTCCATCGGACATTGGGCTGGCGGGCAGCCATCACATCATCTAATCGCCGAACTGGCGTTGTCAAGGGCGCATTATGTAAAAGTTCAGGGTCTTCTTTCGCTTCTTTCGCAATCTTGATCATGACTTCACAAAATGCGTCTAACGTTTCTAAACTTTCCGTCTCTGTCGGTTCAATCATGATGGCTTCTGACACAATCAAAGGAAAATAAATGGTCGGCGGATGAAATCCATAATCCAGTAAGCGTTTGGCAATATCCAGTGTATGAACTCCACTTTCATTAACTTGTCTGCTACCCGAAAACACACACTCGTGCATACAAATTCGTTTATAAGGTAAATCATAGTAAGGCTCAAGTTTTACTCGAATATAATTTGCATTCAACACGGCATTTTCAGTAGCGCTTTTTAAACCTTCTGCTCCTAAAGCTCGAATGTAGGTATACGCTTTGACCATCACATTAAAATTACCATAAAAAGCTTTAACGCGACCGATAGAATGCGGGTAATTATAATCCATGGAAAAAACATCACCTTTCTTGATGATTCGGGGTATCGGCAAATAATCAACAAGTTTCTTGTGAACCCCAACAGGCCCACTGCCCGGACCGCCACATCCATGAGGAGTAGAAAAAGTTTTGTGTAAATTTAACTGAATCACATCAAAACCTAAATCTCCCGGACGCGTGATGCCCATGTAAGCATTAGAATTAGCGCCGTCACAATATAGTAATCCGCCTTTATCATGAATGATTTTAGCAACTGCTTCAATATTGCGCTCAAACAGACCGAGCGTGTTGGGATTCGTTAACATCAAACCCACCACTTCCTCTGTCATGAGCTCACGGAGATGATCAATATCAACCCCGCCTTCCGCGTTAGAACGAACGGTAACTGCCTCAAAACCACATAAAGCACTTGAGGCGGGATTCGTTCCATGAGCAGCGTCAGGAATTAACATTTTGGTCCGTTTTTCGCCTTTCATTTCAAAATATTTTCTCATCACCATAACGCCTGTTAACTCGCCATGAGCTCCCGCCGCAGGTTGCAACGTAAATTGCGCCATGCCAAAAATTTCACACAACGATTGTTCTAGTTCATACATGAGTTGCAGATTACCCTGAGCCCATTTTTCAGAAACGTAAGGGTGTAATCCTGTAAAACCAGGTAATCGAGACATATCCTCATTAATCTTCGGATTGTATTTCATGGTACATGAACCCAGGGGATAAAAACCAATATCAACGCCAAAGTTCTTGCGCGATAAATTCACGTAATGACGGATCAAATCCACTTCCGCCACTTCCGGCAATGGCACATCTTTTCTCATCAAATGATCGCCGATTGCTTCTTTAAGATTCACTACAGGGACATCACAGGCGGGGATGGAACTGGCTTTTCGACCCGGTCTACTTTTTTCAAAAATAAGTTCGTTTGGCATATCTTTTCTCCTTTGTCTTATATTTTTTTAATGACATCAACAACATACTCAATGTCTTCTTTTTTGAGCATCTCGGTAGCGCACAATAACAAACAGTTTTTAAGCTCAGGGTAAACTTTCCCTATTTCATAACCTCCCTGAATATCATGCTTTTCTAAAGCTTGATTAACGGCTTTTGCATCTGGGCAACGCATAACAAACTCGTTGTAGTAAGGCCCCTTAAATACCAATTCCCAGCCTTTGAGTTCGCTAAGTCGTTTTTGTAAATAATGTGCTTTATGTAAATTCAGCTCCGCTAATGGTTTTAAATTTTTTCCCAAACTCACCAAATAAACAGCCGCAGCTAACATACATAAGGCTTCATTCGAACAAATATTGGATGTTGCCAATTCCCGACGGATGTGCTGTTCGCGCGCTTGAAGCGTTAGTATAAACCCGCGTTTTCCTTCTTTATCTAACGTCGCTCCTGATAGTCTTCCGGGAATTTTTCGCAAAAACTTATCCGTACTGGCCAGTATCCCTAAATAAGGGCCACCGTAGGAAAGGGGGATACCAAAACTTTGGCCTTCTCCCACAACAAGATCCGCACCCATTTCGCCTGCTGGCTTTAGAATACCAAGTGATGTGGCTTCAGTGAAACCCACAATGAGAGAAACTCCTTTCTCGTGAACCATTTTCTCGATCGAAGCGATGTTTTCAATCACACCAAAAAAGTTTGGGCTCTGTACTAAAACCGCAGCGGTGTTTTCATCGAGCGCTTTTTCAATTTCGGATACATTAAATTGGCCCGTCTGACTAAATCCTATTTCGACGACGTCACAATGATGTGTTTCTACGTACGTTTTAACTGTTTCACGATACTCAGGATGAATAGACTTCGCCATAATAATTTTATTACGTCGTGATGTTTTAACACAGAGAACGGCTGCTTCTGCCATTGAAGAAGCTCCGTCATACATCGAGGCATTAGCAACTTGCATGCCTGTTAAATTAGCTATCATGGTTTGATATTCATAAATGGCTTGCAAAATACCTTGGCTAATTTCGGCTTGGTATGGCGTGTACGCTGTATAAAATTCAGAACGAGAAATAACATGGCCCACTACTGCTGGAATGTAATGATGATAAGCCCCAGCCCCCGTTAAAATCATCTTAGGCAAATGATTTTTTTTACTAAGCGCTGTAACAAATTCAGAGATTTCTTGTTCTGAAAGCGCGGGCGGCAAATCTAACATTTTTTTAAGTTTGTATTTGTCAGGAATATCGATGAAAAGATCTTTGAGGGAAGAAACGCCGATCGTTTTTAACATTTTTTGCTGATCGGCTTGAGTGTGAGTATTATAATCCATAGCAACTCCTTATTTTTTTCTAAATTACTAATGTTATTTTACGTGCATAAATGCTACTCGTTTTTACTTAAAAAAACGATAAAAATTTGGCATTTTTATCTAAAAATGCGTATACTTTCCTCGTTTTTTTGCTTCACAGGAAGGAGGAAAATAAAATGAAACAAACGCCTCTCTATAATAAGCATGTGGCTCTGGGTGCTACCATTGTTGATTTCGGCGGCTGGGCGATGCCCGTTCAATATACAAACCTCATTGAAGAACATCACACCACGCGTGAAAAAGCAGGGCTTTTTGACATATGCCATATGGGCGAAATTGAAGTCCAAGGTAAAGATGCATTAAAACTTTTGCAATATGTTATGAGTAGGGATTTATCCCAAGAAAAAATTGGCCAACTCATGCTCGCTGTCATTACCAATGAGCAAGGCGGCATTATAGATGACTTAACCATTTATAAAAGGGCAGAAGATCGTTATTTGGTAGTTACTAATGCCTGCCCAAAAGACAAAGATCTCAATCACCTCAAAAAAGCAAAAGAAATATTAAACCTGTCAAATGTTATCATCACTGATCTAAGCGACCAAATGGGGAAATTAGATTTACAAGGGCCAAAATCACAAGCGATCTTACAAAAATTCTCCGCCGATGATTTGTCCCAAATAAAATTTTATCACTTTATTGAAACTCAACTATTCGATCACGATGCCATTATTTCTCGTAGTGGTTACACAGGAGAAGATGGTTTTGAAATCTACATGAATGTGCAATACATGCCAAAATTGTGGGATGAACTGCTTGAAATTGGCGCCCCTTTCGGATTAAAACCCATCGGCTTGGGCGCGCGGGACACACTGCGACTTGAAGCAGGTTATATGTTGAATGGTAATGAAATGGATGAGACCACCTCTCCACTTGAAGTCGTTTACAGCTGGGTTACGAATCTGGATAAAAATTTCATCGGCAGTGAGGCAATCCGAAAACAAAAGCAAGAAGGGCTTAAGAGAAAATTAGTTGGTTTCGAAATGCTCGAGCGTGGTATCGCACGTCATGGGTATAAAGTATTCAAAAACGGTAGGGAAATTGGAATCGTGACATCGGGAACACTTTCCCCGACATTAAACAAAGCTATTGGGATGGCTTTTGTTCCCATCGATGTTGCTAAGCCCGATACCGAAATTGAAATCCAAATTCGAAATATAACGGCAAAAGCTAAAATTATCAAATTACCGTTTTATAAAAAGAAATTTTGAGAATTGTTGTTACATAGAGATACAATATTTTTAAAAATCAACAAAAGAAGGAGTCCCTATTATGTCAAAACCTAACCCAACCACCAACTATCGCTACACTAAAGATCACGAATGGGCAAAAGACAATGCTGATGGTACAGCCATGATTGGGATCACTGATCATGCCCAGGAAATGCTTACAGATATTGTCTACGTTGAACTTCCCGAAATGGGGAGAAAAATAAAACAAGGCGAAAGAGTTGCTGTAGTTGAATCGGTAAAATCCGTTTCTGATGTTTACGCCCCAGTTTCCGGTGAAGTGATCGCGGTCAATGAAGACCTATTAAACCATCCGGAATATGTTAATCAGGATGCTTTTGAAAAAGGATGGATTGCAAAAATCAAAGTATCTGATTCGGGCGAATTTTCCAAGTTGATGGATGCTAATGCTTATAATACGTTAATTAAAGAATAAAAGTTGCGTGTAATTCTCAGAAAAATAGGGAATAATTCGCTCGGTTCAAACTAAAGTTTTATAAGCTTTTTTATTCCAAATAAGGTACCGCATTAATGAATGACCGCAGTATCAAAAGAAACAATAGGAGATGAAAATTTATGTATCCTAAAAATATGACGATCAAAGGCTTTGATAATGACCTTTATCAAGCCATTCAAAACGAAGAAAAACGCCAAGAAGAACATATTGAGTTGATCGCATCGGAAAACTATGTCAGCCCAAGAGTTCTCGAAGCACAAGGTTCCGTACTAACTAACAAGTATGCGGAAGGCTATCCCGGAAAACGTTACTATGGTGGATGTGAATTTGTAGATGTTGCCGAAGAGTTAGCCATTGAACGCGCAAAAAAACTCTTTAAAGCGGGTTATGCAAATGTTCAACCACATGCTGGTTCTCAAGCAAACTCTGAAGTCTATGCTGCCCTTATTCAACCAGGCGACGTTATTTTAGGAATGAGCTTGGCTCACGGTGGACACTTAACTCACGGGGCTCCTGTTAGTTTTTCCGGAAAAATTTATCAAGCCTTTCAATATGGTTTAGATTCTGCCACAGGCGAAATTGATTTCAATCAAGTTGAGGATCTTGTCAAACAACATAAACCCAAATTAATTATGGCTGGATTTTCTGCTTATTCACGCATTATTGATTGGCAAAAATTCCGCGACATCGCCGACAAGGTTGGAGCTTATTTTGTTGTGGACATTGCACACGTCGCGGGACTCGTTGCTACAGGCTTATATCCTTCGCCTATTGATATTGCGGATGTGGTCACAACGACCACTCATAAAACGCTACGTGGCCCACGGGGTGGTTTGATTTTAGCTAGATCCAATCCTGATATTGAAAAGAAACTTCAATCCTCCGTATTCCCTGGAAATCAAGGCGGACCATTGATGCACGTTATTGCAGCTAAAGCGGTTGCTTTCAAAGAAGCATTAGATCCGGAATTCAAAACTTATCAAACCCAAATTCTAAAAAATGCGAAAGCTATGGTCAATGCGGTTAAAGCGCGCGGATATAGAGTGGTTTCAGACGGTACGGATGATCATCTGTTCTTGCTGGATCTCATCAAACAAGATATCGCTGGTAAAGATGCTGAGAAAGCGTTAGGGGAAGCCAACATCACCGTCAATAAAAATATGGTACCAAACGATCCACGATCTCCATTTATTACCAGTGGTTTGCGAATTGGCACTCCTGCCTCAACCACTCGTGGATTTAAGGAAAAAGAATGCGCTGATGTGGCTAACTGGATCTGCGATATTCTTGACAACATGGGCAACGAAAAAGTCATCAAAGAAGTCAAAGCAAAAGCGCTAGCTCTTTGCAAACGCTTTCCTGTTTACGAGAAATAAAACTACAAACAAAAGGGCGCGCCATGTTGCGCCCTTTTGTTATTTTAAATTTTAGATTATAAATTTTAAATGGGTGTATCGCGCTTCCGCCATTTTTATTAATGTAACCTTTGGTGTCAGACACCAAAGGTTACATACTATTACAGATTCAAGCATTTTACTTTTAGACAAGGCGTCAAGCGATGAGCGATTGGAGTTTACATAGAGGTAAATGACAATCGTGAAGAGAGCAGACAACGCAGTATTGGAACA
>JAFGHQ010000075.1 GCA_016930035.1 Gammaproteobacteria bacterium
ATCAAGACGTTACTTGATTAAGCAGTGAATAGTTACGAGATTTGTTATTATATTTTTACTCTAGGATATAAAAATACCATTAAAATGATTTTACTGCAAAAAATAGTTGACGAAAGCTTCATTATGAATATTATTACTCCCCCGGAGTAATTGTACTCTTTCTGAGCTAAAAAAATAAGAACAGTTAAGCTTGGTTTTTTTAACATTTCCAATAAGGATAATTATTGAGGACTAAAAATGAGTGATCAATTAAAACTACAAAAAGCTTTTGTGGAAAAAATTATTCAGGAAGAAATTCCTGTTTCTATTTATCTCGTTAATGGGGTACAACTGAAAGGGCATATTGAAAAAGTGGATGATGAATGTTTGATATTAAAAAGCGATACGCCTCAGATTATATTCAAACACGCAATTTCTACCATTGTGCCAACGAAAAATGTCTCTATTTCCTGATTTTCAGACTATTACACCCTTATGAGACCTCTGCAAAATAGGAGATTGAACATGTTAACGAGGCAAAAATGAGCGAAAAAGGCGAGTTTATATATGATAAATGAGCCTTTTAAGCGAATTTTTAACAAAGTTAACGGGTTCAAGGTACATTTTGCAGAGGTCTCCTTATAAAAAAAGCCCCAACATTAATCATTAATATTGGGGCTTTTGAGATGTTGATGAAATAAGAACGAAGATGGGAAGAGCCCTACATCATGCCGCCCATGCCGCCTCCCATTGGCATGCCGCCGCTTGCATTGCCTTTATCTTTTTCAGGTATTTCTGCAATCATACATTCTGTGATGAGCATCATACCAGCTAAAGAAGAGGCTTTTTGCAGCGCTGTACGCGTTACTTTTGTGGGGTCAATGATGCCTAGTTTCATCATATCTCCATATTCGCCAGAAGCTGCATTAAAACCAAAACTGCCTGAGCCCTCCATGACTTTGGCTAAGATAACAGGGGCTTCTTCTCCTGCGTTGGCAACGATTTGTTTTAATGGTGATTGAATAGCGCGTCGAATAATTTCTATTCCCATATTTTGATCGTCATTGTCCCCTTTAAGATTTGAAAGCGCTTTAAGTCCGCGGATAAGTGCAACACCACCGCCCGGGACAACCCCTTCTTCCACAGCTGCTCGAGTTGCATGAAGTGCATCTTCAACACGAGCTTTTTTCTCTTTCATTTCGACTTCGGTAGCGGCACCCACTTTGATGACAGCAACTCCACCAGCTAATTTAGCTAAACGTTCTTGCAGTTTTTCTTTATCGTAGCTAGAGCTCGTTTCCTCAATTTGAACTCGAATTTGTTCAACCCGAGACTTAATCATTTTTTGATCACCAGCGCCATCAATAATGGTTGTATTATCTTTGGTGATCACAACGCGTTTGGCTTGGCCGAGGTGTTCTAAAGTTGTTTTTTCAAGGCTAAGGCCAATTTCTTCAGCAATAACTTGTCCGCTGGTCAGAATAGCGATGTCCTCTAACATAGCCTTGCGACGATCACCGAAACCAGGGGCTTTGACGGCTGCAACTTTTACGGTACCCCGCATTTTATTAACAACTAATGTTGCTAAAGCTTCACCTTCGACATCTTCGGCAATGATTAATAATGATAGGCCTGATTTTGCGACGGATTCTAATATAGGTAACATATCACGAATATTGGAGATTTTTTTGTCTACTAAAAGAATATAAGGTGATTCAAGTTCTACGCTCATATTTTCATGATTTGTAATAAAATAAGGTGAGAGATAACCGCGGTCAAATTGCATACCCTCAACAACATCGAGTTCATTATCAATGGTTGAGCCTTCTTCAACAGTAATAACCCCTTCTTTTCCCACTTTTTCCATGGCTTCAGCAATAATTTTACCAATTGCAGAATCGGAGTTTGCTGAGATGGTACCGACCTGAGCAATAGCAGTGTGATCTGCGCAAGGTTTTGATATTTTCTTCAATTCAGCAATGACGGCAGTTACTGCCTTGTCAATTCCGCGCTTGAGATCCATGGGATTCATTCCAGCGACGACAGCTTCTTCTCCTTTAAGATAAATGGCATGGGCTAATACAGTTGCAGTAGTAGTGCCATCACCGGCTTCATCAGAAGTTTGTGAAGCAACTTCTTTCACCATTTGAGCCCCCATGTTTTCAAATTTATCTTCTAATTCAATTTCTTTAGCAACACTGACGCCGTCTTTAGTGACTTTGGGAGCACCAAAGGATTGATCAAGCATAACAACGCGGCCTTTAGGTCCCATGGTGACCGCTACCGCTTTCGTTAATATATCTACACCGGTAGCAATACTATCGCGTGCATCTCGTCCAAAAATAATTTCTTTTGCAGTCATAAGTTAAATCCTCTTTGTAGATTAATTGTAGATTAAAATAGATTACGATTATTATTCGATGATACCTAAAATGTCTTCTTCTCGCATAACAACGAGTTCTTCATCTTCTAATTTTACATCAGTGCCAGAGTATTTTCCAAATAACACAATATCACCGACTTTAATGGTTAAAGGAAGTTTCTTCCCATCATCGAGAATTTTGCCCGTTCCAACAGCAATGACTTTTCCCCGGATAGGTTTTTCTTTGGCGTTATCAGGAATGACAATTCCTCCTTTTGTCACTTCTTCTTCGATACGTTTGATTAAGATGCGATCATGTAATGGACGTAGTCTCATAGAATTTTTCTCCTTAAAATGTAGACAAAATAATATTTTTTGAGGTCAATAATAATAAGGGCTAATATGCAAGTTTCAAGAGGAAATTTGTATTGAATGATAAAAAAATGAAAGTATAGTATTTCCAATTAACATTTAGACAAAAGGTTGTCATCCAGAGAGAGCGCCGCCATCGCTGTCATTCCGAAGGAGCTAGCGACTGAGGAATCTCAAACTTTTGGTATCAGACACCAAAGGTGACATGTATCGGTTTTTTTGGTTTAATCATTTTTATGAAAAACAAAATGAATTTAATATGGTTGGATTTGGAAATGACAGGACTTGATCCGTTTCAGGATCGCATTCTTGAAATCGCAACTATTGTAACTGATGCACAATTAAATATTCTTGCCGAAGGGCCGGTTCTTGCCGTTCATCAACCTTCTGATGTGTTGGATAGGATGAATGGATGGCCTAAAGAGCAACATGCTCGTTCAGGTCTTATTTCACGTGTTCAAAAAAGCCCATACGATGAAGCGCAAGCGGAAGCAGAAACGTTAAAATTTTTACGTCAATACGTGCCCAAAGGGGTTTCTCCTCTTTGCGGCAACAGTATTTGTATGGACAGGCGGTTTTTAGTTCAATATATGCCGATGCTAGAAAGTTATTTTCATTATCGCCATATTGATGTTTCTACAGTCAAAGAACTGGCAGCCAGATGGGCGCCAAACATGAAGGAAAATTTTAAAAAGGAAAATCATCATCTTGCCTTACTTGACGTCAAAGAATCCATTCGAGAACTTCAATATTACCGAGAACATTTATTTGTGCGATTTTGATTCCGCGGGATTTTCTGTCATGAGCCCCACCTTGTCGACGCCTGCTTGTTGGAGTAGAACCATGGCATTGATGATTTTTCCATAATTGGCGTTTTGGTCGCCTTTGACTAAGACGGTGCGTTGTTGATTGACATTTAAAGCAGACTGAATTTGAGTGAGGAGTGGCTGAGCAGTTACTGGTTTTTCGGGCGAGTCTGAAATGTTTAAAAAATATCGGCCATATTGATCGATGGTGACAATAATGGGTTTTTGATCTTTGGTGGAAAGCGGTTTTGCGCTTGCTTTGGGTAAATCTACTTTAACTCCTTGGCTTAAGAGGGGCGCTGTAATCATAAAGATCACGAGTAAAACCAGCATCACGTCGATATAAGGTACGACATTAATTTCTGACATGGGCCGGCGTTTTTTATTCGTGTTCATTGCTGTAAACCATACGATAAAGATAATTTGAAAATTCTTCTTGAAAAGCTTCTAGTCGATTTTGAATTTTTTCAATTTGATTGGCAAATCGGTTATAGGCAATAACAGCGGGAATGGCGGCGAACAGGCCCATTGCGGTTGCGACCAGTGCTTCGGAAATACCGGGGGCGACCATGGCGATGGTGGCTTGCTGGACTTGGCCTAATGAATGAAACGCTGTCATAATTCCCCAAACCGTTCCAAATAAACCAACATAAGGGCTGGTTGAGCCCACTGTGGCGAGAAAGGATAAATGATTTTCAAGATCATCCATAGTTCGACTATAGGCAACTCGCATCGCTCGTTGAGCCCCCGCCAGCATTTCATCAGTGTGAATGCCTTGTCGTTTTTGAAGGCGAACAAATTCTTTTAATCCTGCCAGGAAAATTTTTTCAATACCCTCTGGGTGTTCTTTTTCTTTGATCTCGTTGTATAAAACGGTCAAATCTTTAGCTGACCAGAATCGATCTTCAAAATCGTCCAGATGCTGTTTGGCCCATTTTAATAATGAACCTCGTTGAAAAATAATCGTCCAGGAAGCAATAGATGCAGCTAATAATAAAAGCATCACCAATTTGACCACAGGACTGGCAAATAAAAAATAACCTAGAATGGATGAGTCAATAGTCATTGTTATTTCCTATATTGATATTCGGATTGCAATCCGATTTTTTATATTAAATACTCGGAATACAATCCGACAAAATTAGCAAAAAATACGGAAAGGAACCCTTGTTTTTTGTGAAAAGTGAAGCACGCATACCTGTTTTAGTTCTCAAAGATATCAAAGGATTCTTGAATTTTAGTAATTATTTCTGGTTGTTTTAGTCCAAAATGCTCATAAGCTCGTTTGGTGGCAACGCGTCCTCTGGAAGTTCGCATGAGAAAACCTTGCTGGATTAAGAATGGCTCGAGAACATCTTCTATCGTTCCTCGCTCATCGCCAATCGCCGCAGATAGGCTGTCGACCCCAACTGGGCCACCATCAAATTTTTCAATAATCGTAGTAAGAAGTTTGCGATCGAGCATGTCAAATCCCTGAAGATCAATTTCCAACATATTTAATGCTTGATCAGCTATCGCATTATTAATCAGTCCATTGCTTTTCACTTGGGCATAATCGCGAACGCGTCGAAGCAGGCGGTTTGCAATTCGCGGGGTACCACGCGAACGTTTGGCGATTTCTTGAGCCCCTTCTCGATCAACTTTAATATTTAAAATATGGGAAGAACGGAGCACGATTTGTGAAAGATCATTAGCGTCGTAAAATTCCAATCGATGAACAATACCAAAACGATCCCGCAATGGAGAAGTTAGCAAACCTGCTCGGGTAGTAGCGCCCACTAAAGTAAAAGGAGGGATATCGAGTTTGATGGAACGAGCGGAAGGTCCTTCTCCGATCACAATATCTAATTGATAATCTTCCATGGCGGGATATAAAATTTCCTCAATCATGGGGCTTAAGCGATGAATTTCGTCGATGAACAAGACGTCACCAGGTTCGAGGTTCGTTAGGATTGCCGCCAAATCCCCTGCTTTTTCGAGAACAGGGCCGGAAGTTTGTTTTAAATTAACATTCAGTTCATTTGCAACAATATGAGCAAGCGTAGTTTTTCCAAGGCCCGGGGGGCCGAAGACTAAAACATGGTCAAGAGCTTCTTTTCGCAATTTGGCAGCTTCAATAAAAATGCTGAGTTGTTCTTTAACGGTATTTTGGCCAATATAATCTTGCAAAGTTTTAGGACGAATTGCCCGATCGATGGCCGCATCTTCACTAAAAGCTTCTTGAGCTATTAATCGATCATTATCTTGCATCATTTTATCCTTAGTTTTTTGTACGATTATTTTATCAATTAAATTAGACTCGTGGCAGCATTATTCATTGATCATTTTTGCTTCTTCATGGCATTGCATAAATAATACATATCCGTCATTCTGGCTGGGAAGCCAGAATGTAGGTTGGGTTATAGCATTTCTAATTAATATGTTGACAAGGGGTTGTCATCCAGAGAGAGCGCCGCTATCGCTTTCATTCCGAGGGAGCGCCACCATCGCTGTCATTCCGAGGGAGCGTTAGCGACCGAGGAATCTCAAAGGAGAGATTCTTCGTCGGCGCATAGCGCCTCCTCTGAATGACGGCATACTGACAATTATTTGTCTCAATGTTAATTAGTCATTATTCAGATGCTACGCGCGAAATGAATTCGCGCTTGCAATCAAAGGGGAGAATCGCGATTCTCCCCTTTGATAAAACCCCATCGC
>JAFGHQ010000076.1 GCA_016930035.1 Gammaproteobacteria bacterium
GCGATGGGGGATTGTTAAGGGGGAGAATCGCGATTCTCCCCCTTAACCGCGCAGTGCGAATTCATTTCGCACGCAGCGTCAATAAAGAGGAAGCGATTTCGAAGCTCAATGAAATTGAGCTCGGGAATCGCTGCTAATGTAATTTCAATGGGGTGCCCCTTTAGTCAACGTAACTATTTCTTGCTTACATTCAATAATTAATTATATACTTACACCGCTTTTCTTTTCAGGGGCTGTCCCAATCTGCCCATTTGTCATCCTGAACTTGATTCAGGATCCAGTAAAATCAAAGATTTATAATCTTTGATTTCTTGGAAAAGTGCAGATTGCGACAGCCCCTTTCTCGATTCCATCAATTAAAAAGGAGAAATCATGATGAATCAAAAAGGCTTCACATTAATCGAGCTTGTGCTTGTTATCATTATTTTAGGAATTCTCGCTGCTTTTATTGTCCCTCGTTTTATGAGCTTAGATAAAGAAGCTCGCATTGCTGTAGTTCAAGCTTTGGATGGTAGCGTTAGAGCTGCTTCTAATATGGTTCATGCGCTGGCCATTGCTCAGGGACAAACTGGAGCAACCGGCACGGTAAACTTAGGGGGGACAGTTACAACAGCTACTGTTTATAGTTATCCCAAAGCAGCAAAAGTCGATTTCGGAAAAATTTTACAAGTTCCCGATATTGACAGTTTTGGTTTTACAGTAACAGAAGGTACAGGAAACCTCACCTTTACCAAAAACGGGGCAAGCACTCCTGCCACTTGCAGCGTTGTTTATACCCAAACAACCGATATGAATGTGCCACCTTCAGTTACCTTAGCAACCGGTGGTTGTTAATAACTTTTTGTTTTATTATTTTATGATCTTCTTAAGGGACGCCAGTTGGCGCCCCTTATTTCTATCTAACTTCAAAAGCCTGTCGCAAAATTTTCGAATTAACCGCGTTTCGTGCAATACCATGATCACTATTTTATGATGCTCTTTGGCTAATCGTTGAAATAAACTCAGCGTTCGAAGACGTTGTTTAGTATCAAGATGATTAGTAGGTTCATCTAACAAAAAAATATCCGGGTCTTGGACAAGTAATGTTGCTAATGCCGCTCGTTGTTTTTCGCCACCCGATAACTGAGTAACCGAGCGATCAAAAATCTTCTCAAGCTGCATGGTTTTTAACGTGGATTTAACTATCTCAATATCTTGCCAAGATTCCAAAAACCAATGTTGTTGATAAGGATATCGCCCCCCCATAACTGTATCGAAAACCGAGTTTGGAAATTCAAAATGTGTTTCTTGAAATAACAATCCAATTTTTCTGGCTCGTTCTTTAATAGTTAAATCATAAATATTTTTTTCGAAAATCGGCTGTGGTTCATCTTCTCGTATTAATATTTGCCCTTTTTGGGGTTTTTGTAATCCAGCTAAAGCGTATAATAAAGAGGTTTTTCCTATACCATTATCCCCTAAAATTCCCCATATTTCCCCAGAGGAAAATTCAACATTCAAATCCCCAATCAAAAATTTTTTTTCGATGACAACCGATATATTTTTTACAATCAACTTAGTCATTTTATCCCTTTTTCAGCAATATCAAAAAAGCGGGAACTCCAATTAGTGCAGTTACAATACCCACGGGCAATTGTACAGGTGCTATCACACTTCTAGCCACGGTATCAGCGATGGTCAATAAAGCACCTCCTAACAACACAGATCCTGGAATAACAAACCGATGATCAGAACTGCCGAGTAACCTCAGCATGTGCGGCACAATTAAACCAACAAAACCAATACAACCAGCCAAACTCACGGCTACAGAAGTCAGTAATGAACTGATAACATATAAAATAAACTCAAGATGCTTGGTATTCACGCCTAAGCTTTGGGCTACCCAATTACCTCGAGATAATATATTCAATTGCTTGGCCAAAGCTAAACTAGCTAATAAGCCCATTAATAATATCCCCAATTCCCAAAAGGAAAAGTGGGCATAACTTAAATCTCCCATCAACCAAAATAACATACCGCGTAAATTGTGATCAGGACTGATCGTTAAAATAAAACTAATCAAAGCACTCCAACCCGTTGCCACAACCACCCCCGTTAAGAGCAATCTTAATGAAGAGGAATTCGCTCTGGATTGGTGCACAAAGGCGATCACAAGAGCCATAGATAAAAAACATCCCACAAAACTATAAAAACTTAAATATCCAAAACCTAATCCCAATAAAATAGCAATAAGACTTGCTACCGCTCCCCCGCCAGAAATACCAAGTACATAAGGATCTGCGAGAGGATTTTTAAGTAGCGTTTGCATTAAAGAACCGGAGAGCGCCAACAAACCTCCGGTAGTAAAGGCACACAGTGTTCTTGGTAATCGCAAATGAAAAATAATGGTACACATTAAAGAAGAATGGCTTTTACAAGTCAAAAATGCATGGCCTAATTGGGCTATCGGGATATCGACACTACCAAAACTGATACCAATCAAAATGCTGATGAAAGCAAATATCATTAAAATGATTAATAATAGTATCGATTTTTTTGGTTTCATAAGTTAAAAAACGCCGAAAAACTAAAAAAAATTAATTGCTGAAAAATATTGCAAATTTTTAAAAAGGGTGTAAATTCGCGCCCCTCTGTTGAGAGCTGTGCTCTTAAACAGGGTTAAATTGTTTAATTTATCATAAATTCCTGATATTTTCGAATTCATCAGGAATCTATAGAGGACATCATTATGAATACTTATGAATTATCAGATCTAGATGATGATGACAATGATTGGGATGAAGATTATGAGGAGGATTGGGAAAGTGAGGAAGAAGATTGGGACGACTTCGATGATGAAGATTGGGGAGAGGAAGAATAAATAGTCAAAAAATAATAAGGAATCTGAAACGCCAGCTTACGCTGGCGTTTTTTTTAACAATATGCAACAATGTTAGTAAAATGCATCGCAACCTGATTCCGTCATTTAAAATTCAACATTTAAAATTACGTCGGTTATCCATAAATAACACTAACTTATGATGGTGATTGATAAACGTGGTTTTCGTTCTGGTATAGCTATTGTTCTTCTTGACGAAGAAAATCATGTATTTTGGGCGCATCGCTTTCAAGCGAAAGGATGGCAATTTCCCCAAGGAGGATTAAGCAGCGGAGAAACCCCTGTTGAGGCCATGTATCGTGAATTATATGAAGAAATCGGTTTATTACCTAAAGACGTAGAAATTCTAGCGATAAGCAAAGACTGGCTGCGCTATCGATTGCCCAAACAGATGATTCGGCCGACAGAACCTATTTGTATCGGCCAACGTCAAAAATGGTTTTTATTACGCTTGCTAAGTCAGAACACCAATATCTGTTTTGATACAACGAATTCCCCCGAGTTCGACCAATATCGTTGGGTAAATTATTGGTACCCCGTCAAGCGCGTTATTGATTTTAAACGAGAAGTTTACCGCAAAGGGTTAAATGAATTTTCTTCATTGATTTTTACCAACCAAGAACGCTTTTGAATCATGCTCACATATCCTCATATAAACCCCGTTATTCTCGATATCGTAGGCCCTTTAAAAATAAGATGGTACGGTATCATGTATCTTTTAGGTTTTTTACTCGCTTTTGGACTTGCTTTAATCCGTGTAAAAAAATCAAATGGAGAATGGACCAAAAACCAAGTCATCGATTTGTTTTTTTTCCTCGTGCTTGGTGTAATCATCGGCGGTCGTTTGGGATATATGTTATTTTATGGTTTTTCAGATTTTGTACATCACCCTTGGATAATATTTCAAGTTTGGCAAGGGGGTATGTCCTTTCATGGCGGACTTTTAGGCGTTTTGCTGATGATGGGGTGGTGGGCGCATCGCAATCAAAAACATTTCATTGACGTCACTGATTTTATCGCCCCTTTAGCTCCTGTCGGACTAGCAGCAGGCCGACTCGGAAATTTTATTAACGATGAATTATGGGGAAGAGTTACCCATGTCCCGTGGGGTATGATTTTCCCAACTGGTGGACCTTTGCCTCGCCACCCATCTCAAATTTATGAATTTCTTCTTGAAGGAATATTGCTCTTTATTATTTTATGGTTCTTTTCAAAAACAAAACGGCCTAGAGGCGCTGTATCCGGTTTATTTCTTATCGGTTACGGCTGCGCGCGTTTTTTTTGCGAGTTCTTCAGGCAACCCGATCCCCAACTTGGTTTTATTGCTTTTAATTGGCTAACTATGGGACAATTGTTATGTGTCCCGATGATCTTAGGCGGAATTTATTTATTAATTAAGAAAAAACGAATTGCTGAGCCACAGATTAAATATTAATTAAAAATATAAGACGGCTCCCAAGCCGGATTGAGAAATTTAGATTCACAGTTAAAACAATAATAAAAAAGGAGATCCATAATGTTTCGATTTCGATCAAGTATATATCAAGAAAATATGAATAGTCTCATCATTGAGAAATATCCTTATATTACTGAATTATCTGAAACCTTGAGCACGATCATTATTTCTCAATTACGATGGGTCCAAGAAAATCCCGAGTTTACACCCCAAGCCGATAGCTTGTATGAAGAAAATGGGGAATGGCAACTACAGATACATCGAGAGATTTTTCGGGCATTAAGTAGTATCGAAAATTTACTCTTATTACGCAGGGTTGGGGGATTAAGCTCTACAGGTGAAAGCATAAATATTGATGAAGAAACTAAAGAACTTTTATATCGACAGTTTATGCAAGAACAACCTGAGACAAGTCGATTATCCAGAGAATCTTTCGAGTCTTTAGTAACATGGGCTTGTGATCTTTCTGCAGAGGAGGTTGAAGCTCAAATTCGAGCAAGATTAATCGCGGCGGTTGCTTTATCTCCTGCAGCAAAAAAGATCTTGAAAAGATTATCGATTGAGAATTACCCCGAAGATGGCGTTCCATTTAGCACTTTTACGATGGATGTATGTCCTAATATATATCCTTGTTTTAGTTCCGCGTCAGAATCCGTGCAAGCATTAATGAAAACTTTTTTCTTTCCAGCACATTGGCGTCATGCATTTTTTTTGGAAAATTCTTCTTGTTTGTCAAATTTATTGCATCAAATAAGAGAAGGAAATATTTCAGAGGAAACAGTTCGACGTTGGGAGAATTATTGGACAGTTAATTTATTAGGATTTAACGGACATATAGGATCTTTAACGGGCTCAGCATTTATGACAGAATCAGTTTATCAACGCAGTCAATTCTTAAACCAAGCTATGAGCCAATATCTTGAAAATCCAGAAACTGATATTTTGCACACATATTGCCAATCCTGTCTTCAGTACTTAGGAATAGAAATCGGGGCCTCAAATTTAGCTATTTATCTGGTTAGATTGATGTTACTGACAAATCTATTTAATCCTAATTTTGCAAAAAAGTTCAAAAAATATCTTGAAGAGGAGCTAATATCTCAAACAATACAAACTCATTATGAAGTTTTTGCAAGCCATAAAACTGCCACCTATCTTCCCGCATTTTTCCAAAATATAGTAGACGTTTTAAGTCAAATGGAGCTTCAATCTGATTTAAGACCTACTTTAATTGAAGCGATGGATTGGCTGAATCATACTATTAATCAATCGCAAAACAGTAATATAAGTTTTCGACGGATGGGTAAAAAAGAGGTTAAAAAATTAATAGAAAAGCGTTTCAGCTGTGATGGTGAGATAAACGAACACGGTGAAGTCATTATTTTAGAAAATGGGGGCCCAGCAATGAGAGCGCAGAAAATATAGGACTAAAAATGAGAGTGTAAGGACGAATGAAGCTTCATTCTTACTTTGATAGGGCTTGCGAGCTTATATCTAGTTTTTCCATTTAACCTGATGACTACAAAAATAGTCCCAAAAGGAGTTTCAGTGAAACAATATTTTGAATTTTTAAAACATATTTTGAAAAATGGTGTCCCAAAATCAGATCGTACTGGTGTGGGAACAATCAGTACATTTGGCTATCAAATGCGGTTTGATTTAGAAAAAGGTTTTCCGATCGTAACGACTAAAAAAGTACATTTTAAAAGTATTATTTATGAATTGCTTTGGTTCTTGCAAGGTAGTACTAATATTAAATATCTGAATGATCATCACATTACTATATGGGATGAATGGGCAGATGAACAAGGAGAATTAGGCCCTGTTTATGGTAAACAATGGCGATATTGGGAGACAGAAGAAAGTACGATTGATCAAATCAGCCAACTGATAGATGGCTTAAAAAAGAATCCTCATTCCAGGCGACATATTGTGAGCGCTTGGAATGTGGGTGAGCTTTCAAAAATGGCTTTACCGCCTTGTCATTTACTCTTTCAATTTTATATCGCTAACAATCAATTATCGTGCCAACTTTATCAACGATCTGCAGATGCTTTTTTAGGCGTGCCATTTAATATTGCCTCATACTCCTTGCTGACCCACATGGTTGCACAACAATGTGATTTAGAGCCAAAAGAATTTATCTGGACAGGAGGAGATTGTCACATCTACAACAATCATATCGAACAAGTGAACCTTCAATTAAGTCGGAAACCTTATACGCTGCCCTTCTTAAAAATTAAACACAAACCGCGATCCATTTTTGATTATCAATACGAAGATTTTGAAATACTCAATTATCAATGTCATCCAAAAATTGCAGCAGATATTGCCGTATAGGTGTCAGACACGGGGGTGTCTCTGACACCCACGCTATTTAGCTCCTTTTTTAATGATCACCGTGTCACAATCCATCTTGGAGTATTCCCTTCGCAAGTAATTTTTTCTTTGCGTTAATTCATAATCCGACATCTTCGTATGCTGACTCTTTAAAAATAAAAGCTGCCGCTTGATATTCATGCATTGATTATATTCGGAAGGGCCATTCATGACTTGATTGACAGAGTTAGTTTGAGAAGTACAAGCATTAAGTAAAACAAAAAAAATGATGGCGCTCATTATGCCAATTTTTTTCATAAAACTCTCCTTAAGCATAACTTTATGCATCGTTTATTAATTGATTTTTGGTCGCAACAAAATCAGTAAACATAATATAACAAATTCATAGAAACACAAAACCTTATGTGAACACGCTTTAAATTGCTAAAATGAAACTTTTTAAGTATCGTATTTTAATATAAAATACTTCGCCGCAAGCCACGGGGAAATCCCGTAGATTATAAATAAAAATGCTCATCCCCTCATTGTTATGAATAACTGGAAACCCAAAAAAGACCCTTTTTTAAAACGAGAAGCTTACAAATACAAACATCCAGTACCTTCTCGTGAATATATACTGGCTTATTTTAAAAAACATAAAAAACCCCAGTCAAAATCAGAGTTAATTCACCTCTTTAATCTTAAAAGCCCTTTTGAAAAGGAAGCATTCCGCCGCCGTCTACGTGCCATGGTTCGTGATGGCCAATTAATGAAAACCCGTCGTGGGAAATACTCCTTAATAGAAGAAATAGGATTAATCCAAGGCCGTGTTATCGGTCATAAAGATGGTTTTGGATTCGTGGAGCCCGAGGACGGGACCTCACGTATTTTTATATCCTCTCGAGAAATGCGAAAAGTGTTTGATGGCGACTTAGTGACCGTTCGAATTATTGATGTTAATCGCACAAATAATAAACGTGAAGGAATGATCAATGAAGTTTTAGAACGTTCAAGAACCCAAATTGCCGGCCGATTTTTTAGGGAATCAGGTGTGGGGTTTGTGACTCCGGACAACAAACGTATCACTCATGACATCATTATTCCGCCGGGCGACCAATTCAATGCTAAAGTGGGACAATTAGTACTAGCCAAAATTTTTGTACAACCAACCGAGCGCGCACTACCCATCGGGAAAATTACTAAAATACTGGGCGATTATATGGCCCCTGGTATGGAAATCGAAACAGCGATTCATTCTTATGAATTGCCCCATGATTGGCCAGAAGACATTCTACAAGGATTAAAGAAATTACTCCCCGAAATTTTGGTACAAGATAAAAAAAAGCGGGCCGATTTATGCGACAAACCATTTGTGACAATCGACGGGGAAGATGCCAAAGACTTTGATGATGCGGTTTATTGCGAAACCTTGCCAAAAGCGGGCTTTCGACTTTATGTAGCCATCGCTGATGTGAGTCATTACGTCAAACCCAATACATCTTTGGATTATGAAGCAAAAGCGCGCGGAAATTCGGTCTATTTCCCGGGAAAAGTAGTTCCTATGCTTCCTGAAAAATTATCCAATGAACTATGCTCCCTCAATCCCGAAGTAGAAAGACTCACCATTGTTTGCGACATGGCTATTGATTCAAAAGGTACGATCAAGCGTTATCGTTTTTATAGGGCTGTTATACGTTCACACGCTCGGCTTACTTATACAAAAGTAGCAAATATGCTGATCGAGCGAGATAAAGCTTTATTGAAACAATACCATCATGTTTCTGAACCGATTCAAACACTTTACGATCTTTTCAAAGTACTCTTTCAAAAGCGAACCAGCCGTGGCGCTATAGACTTTGAAATCCCGGAAATTCAAATCGAGTTTGGAAAAAATCGAAAAATTAAACAACTTCTTCCCAAACTTCGGAATGATGCGCATCGCATTATCGAAGAATGCATGCTATGCGCTAACGTTTGTGCGGCAGAGTTCATATTAAAACACAAACAAGGCGGATTGTATCGCGTACATGATGGCCCCACCGCCGAAAAATTGTCTGATTTAAGAGTCTTTTTAGGGGAATTAGGTTTAAAACTGGGGGGCGGCGATCTGCCCAAGCCAAAAGATTACGCAAAACTCTTGATGCAAGTAAAAGAACGACCCGACGCAAATTTTATTCAAACTGTGCTGCTAAGATCGTTGGCGCAGGCTTTTTATTCACCTGATAATGACGGCCATTTCGGGCTAGCTTACGACTGTTATACTCATTTTACCTCACCTATTCGCCGCTATCCGGATTTAATTGTGCATCGAACCATATGCGCCATAATAGAGCATCTGGAGGCCAAAAAATTACCAGACTATGATGCATTAAAACTTTTGGGGGAACATTGCTCCATGACGGAACGAAGGGCTGATGAAGCAACACGTGAAGTTATTGATTGGTTAAAATGCGAATATATGCGTGACAAACTGGGTAACGTTTTTGATGGAATTATTACAGGAGTGACGGGTTTTGGATTTTTTGTAGCATTGAAAGATATCTTCGTGGAAGGGCTCGTGCCCATTGCCACTTTAACAGATGACTATTATCACTTTGATACTGTTCGTTATCGTCTGGTTGGTACGCGTTCGGGAAAAATCTATCGAATCGGTCATTCAGTCACCATACAAGTCGCTCGAGTAGATCTTGAAGATCGCGAAATTGATTTTGTATTAATAAATTAGTCGGGATAGCCCCACACCCAAAGCTTTGGGTGCATGGCCTTACAATTGACGACCCAATCGCAACATGAAAAAAAACATCAAAAAAACTATTTTTCTGCTATGCATTTTTTTCAGTACCGGACTTTTCGCAGCCAAGGTTCAAAACCTATATTCGGTACAGCTCCCCATATCCTCCCGGTCTCAAAACGAGCGTCATCAAGCCATTTTAAAAGCTTTTAAGATAGTACTGATCAAAGTAAGCGGCGATCCTCAAACGATCCAACAACCTCAAATTTCAACCAAACTCAAAAATGCCACACAATATGTTCAAGAATATAGCTACGATACGATTCAGGATAATTTACAAAACACGCCTGTACTCAATGTAACATTTGACGCTCAGGCCATTGACCAACTTCTAAAACAAAATGGACTATTTATTTGGAAAGATCAACGGCCATCAATAATCGTGTGGATCGTGATTAAAACACTTGAAGGTCTAAACATGATGCCCGCTAATGAAACTTTGTTTCAAGTTCAAGAAGCTTTAAATAAGGTGGCTTTAGCTCGAGGATTATTGATGCTATTTCCCACTCTGGACTTTACTGATTTAAAAATTGTACAGCCAAGCGATATTTGGATCCCCTTTCTAAATGTCCTCCAAACAGCTTCGAAAAGATATCAAGCAGACAGTATTTTAATTATTCGCATTGACGCATCTCAGCCCGGCACGCTACAAAGTCATTGGGCCTTTGTTTTAAATAACGCTCCTCAAGCGTGGGACATCACAGCGTCAACCACGGAAAATATTGTTCAAGAAGGAATGAATCATCTTTCTGATTTTCTTTTAAATCAGGCTAAAAATGCTGATGTGACACAACAAAATCAAATTCAAGTTAACATCACAAATTTAAAAAACGTTTCAGATTACATCCACATCTTTCAATATTTGCGAAAGCTGAAAAATGTTGTACAAGTTTCTGCCTTAAATACCTCTAAAACTCAAGCTGATTTTCAATTAGTCATAAAGGGCAATATACAACAACTTCGGGAAGAACTATCATCGAGTATATGGTTACAAGACATAACTGACGATTTAAACAACATGAACGATTTTGATAACCCAGTACAATTGGAGTATGCTCTGAAAGAAATTTAATATGTCCACACATTTTATGAACATGACTATTCCAGATTTTTCTCCCGTCCACATATTGATTATGGGTGATGTTATGCTCGATCGCTACTGGCATAGCGATGTCGAACGTATTTCGCCCGAAGCCCCCGTACCCGTCGCGCGTGTAGCTAAAATTGAAGATCGAATTGGGGGCGCTGGTAATGCCGCTTTGAACGCTGCCTCCTTGGGAACACAGGTAACATTGCTTGGGATTACGGGTCAAGATCAACATGCCAGGGACCTAGAAGCACTTTTAAAAAAAGCACATATTGCGCATGGGCTTATCAAAACTCAAAATAAACCCACCATCACCAAAATTCGCATTATGAATAAAAACCAGCAATTGTTACGAACGGATTTCGAGCAAAACTTTCAAGAAGAAGGACAAGAAGAACTTTTATCACTTTATCAGTCTAAATTAAATACAAACATTGACGTGGTAATACTCTCAGATTATGGAAAAGGCACATTAAAAAATCCGCGGCGTTTCATATCATTAGCAAAAGCACAAAATATTCCTATTCTAGTTGATCCTAAAAGCCCTGATTTTTCAAATTATGCAGGTTGCACGATCTTAAAACCCAATATGAAAGAATTTAAAGCTGCCGTTGGTTTGATCGAAACAGAAAAAGACATCGCAGAAAAAGCACAAAACATCATGCTAGCTTACGATATTGCTCATATCCTTTTGACTCGCGGATCGCAAGGCATGACATTGCTTTCAAAAAATGAACCAGAAATACATATTCCAGCCCAAGCAAAAGAGGTTTACGATGTCTCAGGAGCAGGAGATACCGCTATAGCCGTGCTGGGAGCAGGAATCGCTGTAAAGATGAAATTAATTGATGCTGTGCGATTATCTAACGCTGCTGCCGGAATCGTCATTGGTAAATTAGGAACAGCTACCGTAAGTATTCCTGAACTCCATTACGCCATTAAAGAAAACAGCTCAGGTGGCGTTTTAAATGAAGATCAATTAATGCTAGCCGTAAACCATGTAAAAGCGCTCGGTGAAAAAATCATCATGACGAATGGCTGTTTTGACATTTTACATGCAGGTCATGTACATTATTTGGAACAGGCAAAAGCACTTGGTGATCGACTCATCGTTGCGGTAAACTCAGATGATTCAGTCCGTCGTCTCAAGGGCAAAGAACGCCCTATCAATTCATTGGCGCGTCGTATGGCTGTTTTGGCGGGACTATCTGCTGTTGATTGGGTTATCCCCTTTTCAGAAGACACACCTGAGCGATTGATTTGCAAAGTATTACCCGATGTTTTAGTAAAAGGGGGCGATTGGCATCCTGAGCAAATAGCCGGAAGCAAATGTGTATTAGCGAACGGCGGTGAAGTAAAGTCACTTGATTTCGTAGAAGGACACTCAAGCACAGCCATTATTGAGAAAATTAGATTGAGGAGTGAGAAATGATTGTTGTAACAGGCGGAGCGGGGTTCATTGGCAGCAATATTGTAAAAGCCCTTAATGCTCGGGGAATCGTTGACATTTTAGTCGTGGATCATCTAGAAGATGGGCACAAAATAGTTAACATGAATGACTACGATATTTTTGATTATATGGATCGTGAGGATTTTTTAGCGCTGATCAGCGATCATACAGATTTAGATATAACGGCTATTTTTCACGAGGGGGCCTGCAGCACAACAACAGAATGGAACGGCCAATACATGATGGATAACAATTATGCCTATTCAAAAGCTGTTTTACATTATTGCCTCAATTTAAAAATCCCGTTTATTTATGCATCGAGCGCATCAGTTTATGGAAATGAGAAGATTTTTAAAGAAGAGCGGCAATATGAAAAACCTATTAATGTGTATGGCTACTCAAAATTTCTATTTGATGAATATGTGCGAAAATTATTACCCTCAATGAAAAGTCAAGTAGTAGGATGTCGTTATTTTAATGTATACGGCCCCCGGGAACAACATAAAGGAAGTCAAGCAAGTGTCGTATTTCATTTTAATAACCAATTGAAAGAATCAGGTAAGGTAAAACTTTTTTCGGCTTATGACGGCTATGAGGCTGGCGAACAACGCCGCGACTTTGTTTGGGTGGGTGACGTTGCCGCTGCGAATTTATGGTTTTACGATCATCCCCAATATTCAGGTATTTTTAATATCGGCACGGGGCAAAGTCAAACTTTCAATGAAGCTGCTCAAGCGGTTATTGATTGGTACGGCCGTGGAAAAATTGAATATATCCCCTTCCCTGACCATCTAAAAGGGGCCTATCAAAGTTTCACTCAAGCAGATTTAACAAATTTACGCAAAATTGGTTGCGATATAAAGTTTAAAACAGTACAAGAAGGCGTTAAACTTTATTTAGATTGGTTAAACAAATATGAATAATAGTATCGGCACTCTTTACATTGTTTCAGCGGCATCAGGTACAGGAAAAACCAGTTTGATGACCACTTTAGTGGCAAGTCTTCCAAACCTGAAAATTTCTATTTCTTATACAACGCGCGCTCCTCGGCCTTCAGAAAAAAACGGAAAAGATTATTTTTTTGTCTCTCAAGAAAAATTTGATGAACTGATTGTACGCGGAGAATTTTTAGAATACGCACATATCTTTGGACGTAGCTATGCCACGAGCCGAACAATTGTTGAGCGAGATTTAAAAGCAGGAACGGATATAATATTAGAAATTGATTGGCAAGGCGCTCGCCAAATTCGTGAAAAAATACCAGAAGCTGTAAGTATTTTCATTTTACCGCCATCACAAATAGCATTACATGAACGAATTACCGGACGAGACCAAGACCACCCTGATATGATTCGAAAAAGATTAGCTGCGGCTGCTGAAGAAATTTCCCACTATGCGGAATATGATTATCTCGTTGTTAATGATGATTTTAATGAAGCTTTAGAAGTATTAAAATGTATTATTAAAGCCAACCGCTATCGACAAGCAAAGCAAGCAGAAAAATTACAATCGCTTCTCGCTGAGTTGGTAGAAAAACAAACATAACCCGGAGACACAATATGGCAAGACTTACTGTTGAAGACTGTTTAAAACATAGCAATAATCGTTTCGATTTGGTTCTAGAAGCCTCGGAACGCGCTCGCCAAATCGAAAAGGGCGCAGAACCTTTGGTCCCGTGGGAAAATGACAAACCCACGGTTGTCGCTTTGCGTGAAATAGCCAAAGGCCTACACGTTGAAAAAGAAGAACCAGAAACAACAATGACAAGGAGGATCGGCCATTCTGGACTTGATCTAGAATCCAGAGACATTGAGCATTAACGTCCCTGTCAACTGGATTTTGGTTTCCGAGCCTGGATGACGGATAATTATTATAATTATTATTTATACAACACACATTAATCTATGAGAATAAAAAAGTGTCGGAATTTGATGCGTTAGCAAAAGCCTGTGCTTATTTACCCACGAACGATATCGAGTTTATTCGCAAAGCTTATCTTTTTGCCGAAAAAGCGCATCAATCTCAATCTCGCTTATCGGGCGAACGTTATATTATTCATCCTATTGCTGTCGCTTCCATTGTTTCCAGCATGCGCATGGACAAAGAAAGTATTATTGCTGCGCTATTACATGATGTGATCGAAGACACTCCTTATAAAAAGGGGGATATCAAAAAACAATTCGGTAAAGAAGTAGCAAAACTCGTTGATGGGCTCAGTAAATTAACCAAAATTAAATTTGAATCCCACGCAGAAACCCAAGCTGAAAATTTTAGAAAATTAATTCTAGCAATGGTTCAAGATATTCGTGTCATTCTTATTAAACTTGCGGATCGCTTACACAATATCCGAACTTTAGAACACCATCACCCCCCAAAACGCCGCCGCATCGCCAAAGAAACACTAGAAATTTACGCACCTATAGCTAACCGATTAGGCATTCACGCTTTTCGTATTGAATTTGAAGAAATGAGTTTTACACATTATTACCCGTTTCGTTCTAAAATATTAAAAAATGAACTCGACAAAAATCGCCAAAAGCATCGGCACATTATTGAAGAAATAGAAAAAAACGTCACCGATGCTTTAATTTCTAACAAGCTTGAACATTTTCAGCTCAATAAACATCCCCGTACTTTATATAGTATTTATAAACAAATGAGAGATGAGCATCTACGTTTCTCCGAAGTCGAGGATGCCTACCAATTTCATGTCATTGTCAATAATGTAGATGAATGTTACCGAACGTTAGGGATACTTCACAGTTTGTATAAGCCACTTCCCGACCAATTCAAAGACTATATTGCCATCCCAAAACTCAATGGTTATCAATCACTTCATACGGTGCTTTTTGGCCCTTATGGAATGCCAATTCGAATACAAATTCGCTCTAAATCAATGCATAAAATGGCCGAATTTGGCATTGCTTCTTATTGGCTTTATCGGAAGGATGAAAAAATCACGGATCATGCTCAAAAACGCGTGCGTGATTGGATGACCAATCTTTTAGAAATGCAAAAAAATGCCGGCACATCCCTCGAGTTCATTGAGCATGTCAAAAATGATCTATTTCCTGATGAAATTTATGTATTTACTCCAAAAGGCACTATTTTAGAATTACCCGGCAATGCAACACCGATAGATTTCGCTTACGCTATTCATACAGATGTAGGTAATAACTGTGTAGCTGCCAAAATTAATAAACGGTTAGTCCCGCTGAGCATGATTTTACAAAATGGCCAAACCGTTGAAATTATCACATCAAAAACAGCGACGCCCAATCCTGCTTGGTTAAATTTTGTGGCTTCTGGAAAAGCACGAAGCGCTATTCGAAGCGCTCTAAAATACCAGAAAAAAGGCAAAGCTGCGGCATTAGGCAAACGTTTGGTTGAAAAAAGTCTTGCTGAATTTGGAACGCGTTTACGTAACATTCCAAGAACACATATCAAAGACGTTTTGTCCTCTTTAAAACTTAAAAGCCTCAAAATTTTGTTCTCTGAAATCGGGCTTGGGAATCAATTAGCCCCCATCATCGCCAAAAGATTCATCAATCACGATCAAATGGAACTCGCCGAAAACTTGAAAAAGGGGGAGCCATTACACATCAAAGGCACGGAGGGTATACTCGTCAACTTCGCTAAATGTTGCTACCCCATCCCCGGTGATCCCATCGAGGGTATTTTAACTATGGGTCAAGGACTCGTCGTGCATCACGCTTCTTGTAAAAATTTATTAACAGCACGGCACGAACCTAATAAATGTATTGATTTAAGTTGGGCCGATCGAATCGAAGGGGAATTCTCCGTAGGGTTACGTATCGAAATTATTAATCAAAAAGGAAGTTTGGCTCGTCTAGCTCTGGCTATTGCCGATGCGGAAACTAACATTGAAGATATTTATGTACTCGAAGAACGCAAAGGCAAGTGCGCCGTTTTAAGTCTTATCATCACCATACAAAACCGAATACACTTAGCTCAAGTTATTCGCAACATCCGACAACTCAGTGTCGTCACCAAAGTCACCCGAGATCAAAATATTTAAAAGAAACCCATCCGTACTAACTTCTTCCCTACTCTAACACGGGTTTTGCTTCTTTGAATTCTAAAATCGTCTCGGACGCGTGCTTTTGTTTTTGGGGAAAGTCTTCGCGATAATGCCCACCGCGACTTTCCTCCCGTTTTAATGCACTTAACACGATCAATTCGGCAATTTGAGCAATATTCCGAAGTTCTACTAAATCTCGTGTCACGGAATACTTCCAATAGTAATCTTCGATCATGTTGCGTCGAGTCCGAATTAATTTTAATAAATCAAAAAGCCCCTCTTTGGTTCGAACAATACCAGCGTACGAGGTCATTTCACCTCGAAGACCGCGCCAATGTGCATTAATCTGACTCGCCCGACGCAAATTCACTACGCTTTTAGAATCCCATAAATGCGTATGTTCAATGAATGTTGGCTCCTGCTTTAATGCTTGCGCGCTTTTCTGAGCGGCTAGATTTGCCATCACAACACATTCCAGCAATGAATTACTTGCCAGTCGATTGGCGCCATGTAGTCCAGTAAAAGCGGTTTCCCCTATAGCATATAAACGACATAAATCCGTTTGACCATTGACATCCGTTAATATACCGCCACACAAATAATGCGCAGCTGGAACAACAGGAATTAAATCGTGACTCATATCAATGCCAATATTGAAAAGTGTACTAAAAATTTGTGGAAATCGTTTTTGTAAAAATTCGCGAGTCCTGTGCCGAATATCTAAATAAACATATTTTTTAGCACTGTGTTCAATTTCATTGAAAATAGCGCGCGCAACAATATCACGAGTAGCGAGCTCTTTTCTTTTCGGTGCATAGCGATACATAAAACGCTTTAACGAATCGGCATTTAATAAATAAGCTCCTTCGCCTCTCACTGCTTCAGAAATTAAAAAATTAGTCACTTTTCGATGATAAAGCAGCGTAGGATGAAACTGGTAAAATTCTAAATTGCCCAATCGCGCACCTGCGCGGTAAGCCATCGCTAACCCGTCGCCCGTAGCGGTATCCGGATTTGTCGTATAACGATAAACTTTCCCAGCGCCACCTGTCGCAAGAAGCGTTATTTTGGAAATAAACGTATGAATTTTATTTTGTTTTTCATCAAGAACATAACAGCCTACTACTTCGGGAGAAGTTTTTGGTTGATGCTTTTTATTTTGAGTGATTAAATTGACAGCCGTGTGATATTCGAAAACTTTAACATTTTTCTCAGCGCAAATTTTTTTGATTAACACTTCGATAATGGCTTGCCCCGTTCGATCCCCGGCGTGATAAATACGCCTTTCGGAATGCCCGCCTTCCTGACCTAATTCGCCCGAATCGAATCGAACACCATATTTTTTAAGGGCTTGAATAGCTTGGGAACTATTTTCAATAATATGGCGAGCAACATCAGGAATAGATAAACCATCCCCCGCCCTCAACGTATCTTTCAGATGGCGATTCATCGCATCTAATTGCGGTACGGAACTAGCAATACCACCTTGTGCATAATAACTATTGGAATCGCTCAATGTTTTTTTCGTAACAAGAGCAATCTGAGTTTTAGGTTGTGTGCTGAGCAGATTAAGTACATAAATCAAACCTGAAATGCCACTACCGATAACTAATACATCAAACTGAAAATACTTTCCTTTTTGGACTGATGATTTAATCATACTCTTATGCTTCCTATAATTTATAATTTATCTTATGATATAATTTCTGACAATATAAGGAAAAACTATTATGGACATCCAACAGCTTCTTCAATATACCATAGCAAAAAAAGCATCTGATTTACACTTATCAACAGGCCAAGTTCCTATTATTCGCATCGATGGCGATTTACATAAAATTCCCCATACCGATATACTTGACGACGCAACATTACATCAAATACTGAAAGAAATCCTCCCAAAATCTTATGTTACCCAATTAGATACCGCTTATGATATTGATTTATCTATCGAAATCCCAAAAATTTCTCGGTTTCGAATCAATGTCTTTCACCAATATCGAGGTTTGAGTGCCGCTTTTCGTTCCATACCAATGGTCGTTCCCACTCTTGAAGCATTAGGGCTACCTAATATCTTTCAAAAACTATGCCAATTACGTGCCGGGTTAATATTAGTTACGGGGCCAACAGGTTCAGGCAAAACAACCACGCTAGCCTCTATGATCAATCATATTAATGAAACCAAAAATAGTCACATCATTACTATTGAAGATCCGATTGAATATGTTCACGAGAGTAAAAAAAGTCTGGTCCAACAACGCGAAGTCCATCAACATGCCCAAGGTTTTAACGAAGCTTTGAGTGCTGCTCTGAGAGAAGATCCGGATTACATTCTAGTTGGCGAAATGAGAAATTTAGAAACCATCAGACTCGCTCTAACCGCAGCAGAAACTGGACATTTGGTCCTTGCAACATTGCACACGAATTCAGCTCCTAAAACAATTGATCGTATTATTGATGTGTTTCCGGGCGAAGAAAAATCCATGGTTCGTTCCATGTTGTCAGAATCGCTACAAGCAGTAATTTCTCAAATACTCGTAAGAAAAATTGGGGGGGGGCGAACCGTTGCTCAAGAAATCATGTTGTGTTCAACAGCCATTCGAAATATGATTCGAGAAAATAAAATACCGCAAATTTATTCGGCTATTCAAACTGGCCAGTTAGTTGGCATGCAAACTTTAGAACAAAGCTTACAGAATCTGGTTGAAAAAGAACTCATTGACGAAATTGAGAAAAAAATACTTACTACTAAAATCGTAAATTAATGCAACTTTTGGTGTCTGACACCAAAAGTTGCATCAAGGAAGAATGAATGCATAGTGTTGAAATCAAAAAAATGCACGGTTTTACATTACTTGAAATAGTCATCGTGCTCATTATTTTGCTGATTATTGGATCTATTTTGGCGCTATTTTGGCCAGGAAAATCAATTGAACTACGTTCACAAACAGAGCAATTAGCCCAAGATATTCGTTATACTCAATCGCTATGTGTCTCTCGCAATGCAAGATATCGTTTAGTATTTAATTTGTCCCCGCCAGGTTATCATCTGACCAACCCCCAAGGAAACCCGATCATTCATCCGGCGCATCCTCAAAGCACAACAATAACATTTTCAAGCGGGATTCATTATGGACTTATTCAGCCACCAGCCTCTTACGTCACTTTTAACGGGAGAGGGATCCCTTATATTTTTTCGACAACAGAACAAAAATTAACCACGACTTTGCTCATAACTTTAACAGACGGGGCGGTAACAAGAACTATCCAAATTACCCCTAAAACGGGTTATGTTTTAGTAACTTAACAGTAAAATAAACTATGATGAACACAAAACAATTGGGTTTTACTTTAATTGAGTTGCTCATTTTTATTGTCCTCATTGGTATTGTCATGGGCATACTTATTGCCGTTAATGTTGCTTTCCAATATACATACAAATCCGATCAACAAACGATTGTTACCAATTTGGCGGAGCAACGCATGGAAATTATTCTAGAGCAGAAAAAAATTAAAGGGTTTGATTTACTCACTCAGGACCCTTGTGTGATTAACCCCGCTTTAGACGTATGCACTTTGCCGATCGGATATCAAGCAACAACAACCATTGAATTGAATTGGCTCGGCGATACCAATTATAAAGTAATAACCGTCGAAATTACGGGGAAAGCTAACGCGACTTTGAAAAGTTTAGTCGCAAAATATTAGGAAGCGCATATATATGCTCCCCATAGATTGACGCTCCTTATAACTCCCGTAAGGACAGGTCGCGACCTATCCCTACATAATACGAAACAATATCATGATCAACACCAAACAATCTGGTTTTACCTTAATCGAACTGATTATTGTCATCATTATTTTGGGCATTGTTGCTGCTATTGGTTCTTCCGTTTTGTATCAATCTTTTCGCTCTCAAGAAAAAAGCCAAGAACTCATTGAAACGACATGGCAAGCTCGGGTTGCAATCCGTCGTCTATCCCAAGAATTATTTTCAATCACTTTAAATGATTTCACACCCGCAACTCATCAAATAACGTTCAAAAATATCTGGGGAGAAATGGTGACTTATAGTCTTGATACTCCTAACCACACATTAAAACGCAATACTGAAACGCTAGCTAATAATGTAAACGCACTCGATTTTTTCTATTATGATGAGAACAATACTGCTGTTATGGATTTGAGCAATCCTACTGAGATTGCAAAAATTCGCTGCATTAAAATTCAAATTTCAATTGAAAAGAATAATGCGATCATCCCACTTCAAACCATCGTCTGCCCGAGGAACTTTCTATGAAAAAAAATGAGCAAGGTTATTTGTTGATTATTGCCATTGTTCTCATTGTTATTGTGGGGTTTATCGTAGGCGTGATTATTCACACCTTTATTACAACGACGGCTACCAGTTCAGATTATCTGATGTCAAAACAATCATTTTATCTAGCGGAATCAGGCTTGGAATTTGGTTTACGTGAGTTAAAAATCGTTCTCAATTCACCAGGTGGCTTATCCAATTTAACCACCTATTGTAATGGTGCATGGAAACCCGAGCACGATTTTGGAAATGGTCAATTTCGATTTAAATGTAATCAGTACAATCCTTCTCCTCTTGCTACGCTGACCGCAAATATCAGCGCAACCAATAAATTTATTCCGCTCAGTACTGTTTCAGGCTACGCCTCCTTAGGACGAGTGAGCATTGACTCAGAATCTATTCACTATACTGCCATTTCCACAGACAGTACTATTTGTGGTCAAGAAATTTGCGGGGCTGCTGCGTGCCCTGCTCCTTGTTTGGTGGCAAAAACACGAGGCGCTGACGGCACCACGGCCATACCCCATAGCCTCGGCCAAACTGTGATACAAACGCAACCTCAGGTTGTTTTAACATCGGAAGGTGTGGTGTCGAATTTCCAACACATTTCAGGAAGTAAAACCATCGAAACGGCTGTCCAATTTCCTCAAATCGGGTTTCAAAATTTTTGGGCAGTAGGTTTTAATGGCCGAATTATGCGGTGGAATCAAACAGATTGGGAAAATGTCGTTTGCTCAACTTGCCCCAACAAACTTAATGGCTACAATTTCTATGGTGTAAGCTGTGCCAATCCAAATGATTGCTGGGCTGTCGGGCAAGGTGGACAACGCTTTGTTCATTGGGATGGAACAGCATGGACTCCTACTTCACAAACGATCCCCAACACTTTAAGAGACATAACATGTATTGATAGCAATGATTGTTGGGCAGTGGGCAATTTTGGCTTAATTATGCATTGGAATGGATCATCTTGGAATACCGTAAGCTCTCCTACGACTAAAACTTTGAATAGTATCGCTTGCACTGATACTAATAATTGTTGGGCGGTTGGAGAAGAGAGAAGAATTATTCATTGGGATGGTTCCAATTGGTCTATTCACCTTTTCCCATCAGGGGTAGATTTACATGGCATTGACTGCGTGAACGCTAATCTTTGCTGGGCGGTAGGAGATTTTGGCACGATACTACGTTGGAATGGCTCAAGCTGGTGGTTTGAATTTTGGTATCCCTATCCTCATTTTATAGATTTACTTGATATTTCTTGTGCGGATTCTACTCATTGTTGGGCGAGCAGTGAATCCAACCGGTTCGCCCGCTATCAATCTGGCTTCTGGACATGGGTTGTTACCACATTACCCAACAAAAAATACTATGGAATCGCCTGTGAAAATCCTAATTTATGTTTTACTGTTGGTGAAGAACTCGGTAGTAAGGTATTAATCGGTCAGTGGGACGGAGGCGATTGGGATCGTGTTGGCGCTCTCAAACCCGATGATGATCTTCGGGCCGTCACAGTCGATGCCAGAGGCGGTGCTAGTTCGATTGAGGTTTTACCATTCGTCTGGAGCCCCGTTATTAATTAATGATGCAACTTTTGGTGTCTGACACCAAAAGTTGCATTATTGAAGTCTGACTTTTGCGAAACGGCGTTTACCTACCTGATAGATGTGAGTCGTTCCTTTTTTTGCGAATAGATCTTTATCTTCGATCTTTTGTCCGTCTATTTTCACAGCACCTTGTTCGATCATTCGATAAGCTTCCGATGTGCTCGAAACAAGACCTGCTTCTTTTAAGAGATGCGCGATTTTAAGCTCACCACCGGCAGGCGATAATTTTAATTCTGGCAAATCTTCAGGTAATTCGCCCCGTTTGAATCGCGCCACAAATGTTTCATGTGCTTTTTTCGCTGCATCTTTCCCATGAAAACGTTCTACTATTTCTTCTGCTAAGCGAATTTTCACATCACGCGGATTCGCACCGGCCTCTACTTCTTGTTTCCATCGATCAAGTTCTGACATCGGCCGAAAACTCAGTAATTCCAAATAACGCCACATCAGTTCATCAGAAATGGACATTAACTTGCCAAACATTTCAGAAGGCTCTTCCGTAATACCCACATAATTACCCAACGATTTAGACATCTTTTTAACGCCATCTAAACCTTCAATAAGCGGCGTCATCAGCACAATTTGTGGTTTTTGACCAAAATGCTTTTGAAGCTCGCGGCCGACTAGCAAATTAAATTTCTGATCCGTGCCCCCACATTCAATATCCGCTTTCATCGCGACCGAATCATAACCCTGAACTAATGGATACATAAATTCATGAATGGCAATGGGCTGATTGTTTGTATAACGTTTCTTGAAATCATCGCGTTCGAGCATTTGGGCAACCGTGTAACAAGAAGCTAATCGAACCATATCAGAAGCGTTTTGTTTTCCCATCCACGTAGAATTAAACATAACTTCCGTTTTCTCAGGGTCTAAAATTTTAAAAACTTGCTCTTTATAAGTTTCAGCATTCGCTGCTACTTGTTCACGAGTCAAAGGTTTTCGCGTTTCACTTTTGCCTGTTGGATCCCCAATCATGCCCGTAAAATCCCCAATTAAAAACATAACATGATGCCCTAAATCCTGAAATTGACGCAGTTTATTGATCAAAACCGTGTGGCCAATATGTAAATCAGGGGCGCTGGGATCAAACCCCGCTTTAATGCGCAATGGTCGATTTTCTTTTAGGCGTTCTTTAAGATCTTCTTCATTGATGATCTCAACGGTCCCTCGTTTAATCATATCAAAAGCTTCTTTTAAAGATGGTTTCATAACAAGATTCCTAGCATTTTTTTAGCAAAATAGCAGTACAATTCATAAGGAGCGCATGTATGCGCTCCTTACAAGCTGATAAAAAGATTAGACCACCATAAATGAAAAACCAAGAATTATCAATTCCCACATGCGAAAAAGCTGATCATGTTATATACTTTGAAAGTGTAACTATTTTAATTTTTTAAGTTTTTTACATTTATAGATAATTCAAATAAAAGGTACTGATTATGAGTTTTGGTGGTACAAAAACAACTAGACGACGGGGCGTTTCCATTCCTTTCGAACCTATCGAAAGGGATATTTCGGAAATGGAAGAGGCAGCAAAAGCGTTTATTTATGAACAGCTCGAATTAAACTTAGACGAAGATTTAGCTACTTATTTCCAAAAAATTTTAGACCCTATCAATGAAAGCTTAGATCATTCGAAAGAGAATGTCGCTTATTTAAAAGAAAATCGTTTAATACCTGACCAACGCATTTTCATAGAAAAAACTTCCACACAAGCTGAAGAAGAATCTTTAGAAATCATTAATGAATGGTTAGAAAAAATCGCAACAATCCGATCGAATATCGGCAAAGAACCTGAAGAAATCCGATTTACTATTGGAGTAACGTTTGAGCAAACATTAGGGCGTATTAAAACTTTTTTAGAACAAACTAAAGCACAATTTAACACGAATCTTAATACAAAACGTCAATTTGCCAGCAAAACAAACGAACGAACAGCATTTTTTAATAAACTGGAAGAAACCGTTCAATTATTTACTCATACCAAAGAAATTTTTAAATCTTGTCGCGGTAAGTGGAAAAAGTGGCAAAAATGGATCCAAAATTATATTGAAAATAAGGAACAATATCTCATTCCTAAAGAAGAATTATTAAAAGCCATTAACGCACTCAATTCCTTACAAAAGTCATATCAAGAATTAGACACGTATGCGCTCGGCAAAGCCTACACTCAGTACACTGGCATTGATGCTTTAAACCGATTAGCAATCGTCGAAAACATTGACGCATTTAAACTTGCTATAAATCCTTTTATCGAAGAAATAAAAACTTTCATAAAAAATGTGGGGCAAGAAAATATCGAAAAAATTCGAGAGAATTTAACTACCCCAACAGTATCTGAAGAAGAAGTTGTCCTCAATTATGAGGCTCAATTAAATAAATTTAGCATTTGCCTTTTGCAAAAAAATTTGGTCCGAGCGGGCAAAATTTTAACGCAATTCTATACCGAAGAAGGGCAAAAATGGGTTAGACAAAATAAAACACGAAAAAAAGTCTTTCAAGAATATTATTCGCAATATATTGATTTTATGGCTCAATCGCTTCGAACCCTTTCCATCAAGAAATTTACCGCAATACCCCGAGAAGAATTTTATGTTTATGGCCCTGATGATGAAACGAATTCAGCTCCACGGTTAAAAGAAAGCATCCAACATTTTAATCAAATATCCAACTGGGTCATCACTTCAATACTCGATATTAAACTACCCACTACTTCTGAGGAAAGAGAAACCGCTACCAAAGAAATTGCGGCCCGTATGGAAGAATTTATCGAGCTTGCTCACCGATGTTTTGAATTAGGTGATTTTTCAACTACATTAGCTATTTTAAGCGGTTTCCGACAAGCTAGCATTATACGTTTATACCCTAGCTGGAGCTTGATATCTAAAAGCGCCTATCAACATTATGAAACCTTACTCGATTGGTTTAGTACGCAAGGAAATTCAAGAAATATCAGAGCAGCACTAAAAATAGCGGAAGACAATAGCTTAGCCATAATACCTTTTTTAGGAATGTTTCTTACTGATTTGGAATTTGCTCGGACAGGGAACACCAAGCCTAGTAAAAGATCTAAAGCTGAAGAACCCTTTATTAATCAAATAGAAATCTATCAAAAAAACTTAGACCAAGAAGTTTTGATTTCTGAAGAGACTGTGTCCGCTATTCAACTTGATATTGTAGAAAAAGTCGAATCGCTAAATGAAGAGACGCTATATAGTAAATCGCTACAAATAAAACCGCGCGGAGAAGGTTTAGCCGAAGTTGATAGATCCAGCCAACCACAAACTTCTTTATGGATGCCTCTCGATTTTCATGAAAAAATCTTCACCGCAAAAATTCCTCGGGAAATAACAAAAAATTTAGATATAGCGTTTATCAACAAAATATTTGAACTTAAACAAACCATCGCCTTATTTAATTCACGAGGAGATTCATTAAAACAAACAATAACAGAGCAACTGGCTGATATTGATCTTTCTCAATTTAATGAAACTTATTTTAACTCATTAGAAAAACAGATTAACGAACCCGAAAGCTTGGATGCCCTGGGGGAAACGCTTCGATCCTTAACCGAACAATGGGAAAGATTTCGCTCATTTTCGATTTTGAATGCTCAACAAAGCAGATTGTTAAACCGAGTAGAGGAGCTTGAAAAAGAACTCAATAAAATTATTCAAGAAAAAATAAAAACGCCCCATAATCCTGAAGAAATTCGAAAAAATCGTGAATCCTTAGAAAATGAAGTAGAAAAAATCCGAGAAATAAAAAGGGTTCAAGAAAATATCGAAAAATATCGAAAAATTGCTGATGGCTTAAGAAACCTTATTAAACAAGGAACAGAAAAACAAAAACGCATCAAGAAAGAACGCATTAAAAACCATGAAACTATCGAAAAACTTTATAACCTTCTCTTTGTTATTTCTGTAGAAAGACCAACCAGCCCCGTTTTTGATAGTATTGCTGAAAATATCAAAATAGCTCATGATATTAAAAAATATTCCCTAGCCTATGATGAAGCTAGAAATGTTATTAACCTTTTAAAAACATCCATTACTACTGATCCACTATTCATATACTCTGATGATCAAGAAACCCTCAACGAGATTTGCTCCTCTCGAAACAGAAGGAAAATATTTGGGCTCTCGGAGGACTCAGAAGAAAACATAGAAGATATCATTACAGCCAAACAAAAAGAAATAGATGACATTTTAAACGAGAAAATTTTAACCTCGCTAGAAAATTTTCATCAGAATGTTGTTGAAAACCAAGATCAATTCTTATTAACAGAGGAAGAATTAAAAACTGCAAACACACTCGAGGAGTGGATACCTCTATATCAAAAGCTCTGCACCAAACCACCATCCATTGAGAAGCTTCGACAAGAAATGCTATCAATACATGAATCCTGTGCTAAATGGCTTCCTTGGATCAAAGAAAACCATGATGAAAGAATCGCTTTACTCGATAAGTTGAACCGACAAGTCTCTGATCAACGCGCCTTGATTGAAAATAAAATCAGAGAACGATTCGCGCTTCCCTTGGATGCTTTTCTTGAAAAAGTTTCAAAAAGAGTCAATGCAGTTGGATTCAATCCTTTATCCCCGATATTGCTAAGTAATGTCGAGACTGCACAAACTCAAGGGGCAACAGAATATGTAAAAGCTATAGAAAGGTTTAAGCAAGAGATTACACACTCCGAGTTACAGGGAATATTAGGGGACATTAATAGGAAAAAAGAATTATTAGAACACTTGGCTCGCGGTCAATTTCTGCCTTTCATGAGCGAAGAAAATCGTAAAAGATACGAAAATACTTTCTGGGCTCGTGAAGATATCGATTTTTCACTACTCATTCAATTAAAAAGTGAAAAATTAATTGAGCTTATCATAAACAAAGAACGGGTTAGTCAACTAACAGCAGAAAAAATTAAATCCATTAATTCCTTATTAGAAACCGCCGGCCAAAACTGGTCTAAGTTACAGAAAGAATTGAGGAAAATGTTAGGTATTAAACTCACCAAACAAGAGATTTTTGAAATAACTCTCGATCATCGTCTCTTAAAAGAAAATCCAGAAGAGCACACCAGATTCATTGTTAAACAATTAGCAGATTTCGATAACAAACTCTTTACAAAAAAATTAAACGCAATGATATCTTCAAGCGTTTCTGATGCGCTTCAAACACGATTAAATGAAAATCAAAAAGCTTTAAAAAAAGCAGAAAGAGATCAAGGCAGTCTTGAAATTAATCTCAGAAAAGCTCAAGAAGATTTAAATGCTATCGCATCACAATTATCAAGATCTGACATCATGGAAGAACAAAAAGAACAATTAGAAGAAAAACAAGAAAAACTTAAGACTCAACTTGAAAGGTTTTCAAAACAGTTAAACACTATCAGCGCCCAAATAAAAACCCTTCAAGCGGAACGAAACAGGTTATTAAAAACTCACTATCAACAACAAATTGACTTGATCAATGGCCAACTCTTCCAGCTATTCCAATTAATACCATTAAATCGCCTATCCAGACAAAAACAGCTCAGACCCATTCAAGAAATTTTTGAAACGCTCGAATCATTAAACAAATTACTTAAAAAAGATACAAATTTAAGTGAATCTCAAAATCAAGCCGCATTTAAAAAGCTCGTCAAAAAATTAACCGGGGTTACGCCCTCGACAAAAAATCTACCTTCTATTTTAGAAAATATAAGGCCTATTATTTTTGAATTCGATGCGTTTAAAGTAAGACAGTCTGTCATTTTTGAGGTGGAACCTGTTTTGACAGCCATAGAATCTTCTGCCACAAATGTTACGCTTTTCTCACGAGAAGAAGAAAAACAATATCAAGAAGAAATTGATGACTTAGAAACTTTGGAAGCTTTAAGAGAAATTAAAAAACAAAGTTCTGCTTGGGAAACTCAGCATAGATTAAACGATTTTTCTTCTCAAGTAAGCAGATTTGATCTTATAACAGCTCAATTAACAAGTGAGCATTCTTATATCCCTGATTGGGAATTAGCCGGCGAATATGGTCAAATACAAAGCCAACAATTTGAAAACGAAAAAGTACATTATAAAAACATACTAGATAAAATCCCCTCCATAAACACAATATTAAAACTCCTTGAAGAAGGCGACACACCATTACATCAAGCAGCCCAATCACTGGGGCAATTTCAGAAATTGCAACATCGTTTAACAACTAAACTTTTTTCACTTACTGAAGATTTCTTAAATTCAATTAACTACCCTATTAGTTTTACTTTTGAAGGTATTTTCCAAAGCGCTGAATTCAGTGAGGGATTAAAAAAACAAAAAGAAGCTTTTGAAGAAACACTTAATCGTCTGACTGAGCGTGTTCAAGGCCTAGAATCTGAAACAGATTTAAATACGCTCACAGAGCTTTTATCCGAAATACAAAGCACGATCGATGTGAAAAGTTCCCATCTCGAGAACCTACTTGAGTTCAAAAAAGAACTTCAAAAATCAAATATAACTATGGGGCAAACAAACCATTTTGAAAATTTGGTACGCGCCATGGATCAGGTCATCGAGGAATTAAATAATCAATTAGAAAATTTAACCCCCCTAAAATCAAATCTCACGGAAAGCATAGCTCATCTTGAAAAACGAGAAGCATTAGAAATTTCAGAAGAAATCAAACCTGAGGAGGCGCCCCCAACAAAAGAAGAACTGCGTTTTGCTGAATTTCAAGAAATTGTAAAAAATGCTTACATACGTCATGTCCAGTTTTTACGTGTGGCTAATCCGCTTATTCCAAAAATTGATGTGAACTCTGAGTTGGGTCGTGATCTGATCTATTTATTGCAAACAGTAAGTCAATTTATAGCGCGTTTAGAAGGGCTACGTGAAGTTGAAAATATTGACCAGCTTAAAATGTTTTTAGAAGATAGCGATAATCAAGAAAATTTAATTCATACCACAGCTCAACTCATTCAGATATCTTCAAACACAAAAGCTTTTAAAAAGCTATTCACTAAATTAAGAGCATTGTCCGATTCTGAAAAACAAATTAGAGATGAAGTGCTATCTAAAGAAATGACTGAAAGTCAGTTGGTTTGGGATTTTGGAGATGTTCATGCTGGTCGCTGGATGCAGTTTTTCCCCGGCCTAGCGTTGTTATTTTCTAATCAAAAAAACACTTCAGATGAACAAGCCTGCGGAAAAATATTTAAAAAGATTACGGAAAGTATTGAAACAAGACAAACCTTATTGGAAGAAATCCCGCATGAAACTATTAGTATTTCTAGTGAACAACGGGGAAGCGTACACGCTGTTAGTAGAGGAAGGCGAAAAACCGAAACAGAAATAGAAGTATCTGTCTTCGCAAAACAACTTTCTAATGAAACTTTAGCTAAATTAGAAGTAACCGCCAGCATGGTTATGCGATTCATTTTCCCTGGGGCTGCTTTATATGAGCTAGATTCGTTAGGTCGCTCCATATCTAAAGAGATACAAGGTTGGACCCCTTTTTCAAAATTAAAAAAACAATCCCGTTGGCAAGATCTGTTTTCTAATTCTGCATTAATACAACAACTAGGTGAAGATGCCATAGCGAATGTCATACTCGATAATTGTGATGTGCATGCTGATAATATAGGGATAGATGAACAAGGCGGTCTTCGAGCCTTAGATTTTGATAAAACCTTTGGACAAAGACCTTGGTTTGCTGAAAGTTGGAAAATAACGCCACATGCCATTCGTCATCCTTTAAGTGAATCTGGCCATGGTTATCAGCCCGGCCAGGAAATTTCATATTTCCCGAAACAAGATAAACGATGGACAAAAGAAGAAGCCGCATTTTTTAAAAGCTTAGAACACAATGCTCATTTTATTCATGGCAGAAATATGGGGCTTATCCGATCATTTCTCATGCTTAGCGATCCTAATTGGATACAAAATCTCTTAAATAAATATTTTGAAAATAGTGGGGATGATCTCAAAGCCAAGAAAAAAATGAATAAGTTTTTAACCGAAAGAGGCCGTAACTTAGATAGCATCCTGCAAAGCATGCCGGAAATTCGTGAATTTGTATTACGTGATCCTGATAGACTTTGGGATAAATTAAACACATATTGTGAAAATTGGAATGAAGAAAATCCTAATTTTCCAATGGACATGGACACAACTCAACTTCGATTTAAAAATTTCGTCTATTTATGTCGGGCAGCCAATAAAAACAGCGCTGAAGAAACTATTAAAATAATCGATGAATCAGCTACAAATATACTCAACGAAATTAATACGATAAATCCCGAACAAATTACTTCAGAAAAAATTATTGCGTGGCACGGTCAATTAGGCAAACTTGGTGAACAATTTCAACACACTAAAAGTGAAATTAGCTTAATACCCGAGGAAGAACAAAAACCCCATGAAGAAATATTAAGAGAAATTCAAGGAAAATTAGATAGCGCCCTGAATCAGGTTATTGAAAAATCTTCCGCTATTGCCCAGGTTCGCGACACTACCGACCTAGAATTCACTCAGAATTTAGAAAATAGATTAGAAACACTTGCTGAATTAACCACAACTTTTAAACAACAAGTCACCGATCATAATCTTAAGCTAGCCAATAAAACTCAAAAAGAGCTTGCTCGTTTTGTAGGAAAATTCAGCCGCGATTTTGAACAATTAGAAAGTAAAATTATGTCAGAACCTTTATTGGCCATACGACTTAAAAAAATTAAACAGAAAGCCGAAGAACTTGAAAACCAAAATCTCGAGTCAGGAAAAACTTTATTAACCCTGCAAGATCAGCGTAGAACCAACAAAATTAAAAAAGCTACTGAGGGCATTCCTGATGAAGAAATACGGCTCATAAAAGAAATCGCTTTATTAGAAAAAATGCTTAAAAACGATTTCATCCATTTCATGAAAGAAATTCTACCTCGAGGCTTTTTAGGCAAGATACGAAGACAGCTTAATTCTCACAAACTCTGGAGCATGTTCAATCAAGGCAAATTTGAAAACGCAGATGCTTTAAAAAAATATTTGATCGCGCACTATAAAATTCAATTAAACCCCTTCCAAATAGAAAAACTAAAAGCATTCATGAAAAGACGCACGGAATTAAGCGCCAAAAAAACGCAGCTTAAGGTACTAAAGCAAGCGAGACAAAATCGACTGAAAGAGAAAACGCGTAAAAGGCCAGAAGGGCTTAAACCCCCTCCTTCTGTCACAGCTTCACAACCTCATCGTCTCCCCCCAAAAAGAAAAGAGATTTCTGGGAAGGGCACATCTCAACGCGGCTCTAGGGGATTTGGTAGTTATCCTCAATCTCAATATGAAAAACCTACTACCATGATAAATGGTTTTGGAAAACAAATTGGGCTTGTGGGAAAATTCAAACTATGGGTTCAAAAAGAAATGACCAAACGGCGTGAGAAAAAACAGCAAAAAGCCGTATTGGGCTCTATGTTTATGATGGCTTTAGCCGCTGCAAATATCATAGCAAGCCTTTTGCTAACACTTACAGCATCGAGACAAGTACGTAAAAAAATCCAAAAAGCAATCAAACAAGAACAAAAAATCCGAGCGGGTCAAAACCCCAGCGAAAGAGAACAGGAAACATCCTCTCACCATAAAATGAGACCAAGAGGAACAACCCTCTAATAACCTTACTTGACTCTTTCTTTAACTGTCGTTAGGATTCCAAGGAGCCCTCTGCAAAATGCATCTTAAACCGTCTAACTTTGTTAAAAATTCGCTCAAAATGCTCATTTACTTTTATGTAAACTGCGCTTTTTCGCGAATTTTTGCCTCGTTGCCCTGTTTAATCCGCTATTTTGCAGAGGGCTCCTCCTTTGGCAACAAAAGTTGGATATTCTATGGGCGATCAACAAGAAAAGAATCAGGAAATGCACCATTATACTCCCATTTCCATTGAACATCCTAAAAAAACGCATCCGCTTCAATTCGCTCTGTGGCTCATTGTCATCATCTTAGCCATTACATTTGGTATCCATTTTAGCGTAAAACGTTATCAAGCTCGCCATATCTTTCATATTTCCGTAGCAGAACTTCAAAAATCTCCCTGGAAAACGTTTCATATTAAATCAGGCGACACGTTACTATCTATTTTAAAAAAAGCAGGCCTTAAAGCGGAAGATTACAACAAAATCGTCTTACTTGAAAAAGCGAAAGACATTTTTAAAAAAATTCGCCCAAACCAAGTCATTTATCTATTAATACAGGGAAAAAATGAGTTAAAAGAGTTAGTTTACCATTATGGAGAAACCCAATATTTAGTGATCAACAAAGAAAAAGACCAAAAAGGAGAAGCAATTTTTGTTGTACACATTGTCGAACAAGCGGTTGGTAAACGATATGAGCTAGCCGAAGGAACTATTCAAAATTCATTAGCAAAATCCGCTGAAGTAGCAGGACTCCCTTCAAAATTACTTTATCAACTGACTGGCATTTTCAATTGGGAAATCGATTTTAAACGAGATATTCGATCGGGCGATCAATTTAAAGTACTTTATGAAGTTTATTATGCTGAGCATCAAAAAATTAAAACCGGAGACATTGTTGCCGCAGAATTCATTAATCATCAACAAAAATATATTGCTATTCGTTATCAAAATAAAAACGGATCTGTCGATTACTACACACCTTCCGGTAAAAATCTAAAAAAAGCTTTCTTGCGTGCGCCTGTGAGATATCTTTATATCAGTTCACCTTTTGCTGCTCGGAGATACCATCCCATTTTACACATTGTTCGCCCCCATGAAGGCGTCGATTTGGCCGCTCCTACTGGAACCCCTATCAAAGCAGCCGGATATGGGCGCATCGTATTTCGAGGGCGAAAAGGAGGATATGGAAAAGCAATTATTATTTATCATAATCCAAAATACACTACCCTTTATGCCCATATGTCACGATTTCGATCAGGATTACACGTCGGAAGTCATGTTGCGGAAGGTCAAGTCATTGGCTACGTCGGACAAACAGGATTGGCAACAGGGCCGCACCTTCACTACGAATTCCATATCTATGATGTGCCCCATGATCCCATGAAAGTCAAGTTACCTAATGCAGCACCCATTCCAAAAAGTGAGCATGATGCTTTCTTGGCCTATGCTAAAAAAATGGAAGCAATGCTCGATCAAAAAATGCCATAACAATTAAACACGAAGGCCACAACCAGGACACCCCGTTCGAACACTAGGATTATGGATACTAAATCGATCATCTTTATAATCAATTGTTGCTGTTCTAAGATAGGTGATACTTACCCAATCGATTAAAAGCGTATTTTCAAAAACGGTATCCTCTTCCTTTATTTTTTCATCAAAGACGAAACCATAACGCAAACCAGCACAGCCACCGCCCACGACAAAAATACGCAATTTTAAATTGGGTTTATTTTCTTTTTTAATCAAGGCGTTTATTTTATGTTTAGCTGCATCCGTTAAAACTAATGAACTGACTTTTTGATTCATAATCCAGACCTCGTCATCCTGAACTTGATTCAGGATCCAGATTGCGTCATCCTGAACTTGATTCAGGATCCAGACCTATTTAACTTAACATCCCTGTCAAACTGGATCCTGGCATCCCAGCCAGGATGA
>JAFGHQ010000077.1 GCA_016930035.1 Gammaproteobacteria bacterium
AAATCCTAATCTTTCTGCGGTGCTCGTGTTAACGCCTGTATCAGGCGGAAAAGACCCAGCCCCGCCATTTTTCCCTTCGCTCCTTGGTTGGAGTAGGAGGGGCTGAAGGCTCCGTCATCCAGTGCCGTTTTACGGCACTGAGCGCTTTGCGCTCAAAACGCGCAGCGTTTTTGGATGACATGGTCATTTTTCGTGGGGCGAAAAATGAGAACTTTTTTGGAAATGGGATAGTCTAGTTTTATGAAATTATCAACACTACTTGAAGACCTTGTTGTCGATTTTATGCTCCCAGATCTCGATATTACGGGATTGGCTTTAGATAGTCGTGAAATAAAACCGGGTAATTTATTTTTTGCTTATCCCGGAACCATAGGAGATGGTCGAAACTATATAATGCAGGCCATCGAAAAAGGTGCTGCAGTTATTTTGTGTGAGTCGGAAGGCTTCTTGGAACGTTTTAAACTTCCTTCAGACACAAAAATTCCAATTATTTCCATTCAAGGGTTGCGCGATTTTGTTGGCTATTTGGTCGCAAAATTTTATAACTATCCTTCTGAACATATGCTGATTATTGGCATTACTGGAACGAGTGGCAAGACTTCTACTTGCCAGCTTATTGCCGAAGCATTGCAAAAATTAGGTAAGAAAGCCGCGACAATTGGAACCATAGGTTATGGCATTGTCGGAGAAGAAAAAATTCCTTGTGCAACGACAACACCCAGCCCCATTGAACTACAGAAAATTTTAGACGGATTTTTAAAAAAGGGTGTTAAAGCAGTTGTAATGGAGGTTTCTTCTCATGCCTTAGATCAGGGCAGAATGTTGGGTATAGATTTTACCTTAGGTATTTTTACTAATTTGTCACGAGATCATTTAGATTATCATCAAACGATGGAGGCTTATCGTGATGCAAAACGGCGTTTTTTCGAGATGCCTGGCTTGAAATACGGCGTTTTTAATTTAGATGATCCAACAGGCAAAGCGTTTATTAGCGATTTTCAGAAGAAACTTCAAGTTTGCGGGTATAGTCTAAACCCACCAGACAAAACAAATATACCCGTCGTTTTTGCTGATCATATTTGCCCAAGCGCGATAGGAGTTTGGGCGGATATTTATTCACCTTGGGGAAAAGGCAAACTAGAAACCACGTTATTAGGGCGATTTAACCTATTGAATTTATTGGCGGTATTGGGATCATTGTGCTTGCTGGGGTATGCTTTTGAAAAAGTGATGCAAGTCCTTTCTGAATCTCAAACAGTTCCCGGCCGAATGGAAACATTTGGGGGAGGGCGGCAACCTTTGTTTGTAATTGATTATTCCCATAAACCGGATCCGTTAGAAAAAGTACTTAGTGCTTTACGTGAACATTGCGAAGGCGATTTATATTGTGTTTTTGGTTGTGGAGGGGATCGTGATCGGGGGAAGCGCCCTATGATGGCTGAAATTGTTGAACAGTATGCTGATCGTATTATTGTTACGGATGATAATGTGCGGACTGAAAACCCAGATCAAATCTTTGAGGACATTTCTGCTGGATTTAAAAATAAAAATGCGGTTCAATACGAACATGATCGAAAGCGTGCTATTGGTTTAGCATATTCACAAGCCAAGCAAGGAGATGTTATTTTGCTGGCTGGAAAAGGGCATGAAGATTATCAAATTATTGGGACTCAAAAGATACATTTGAGTGAAAAAGAAATCGTGTTAGAAATTTTGAATTCTAAATTTTAATCACGGGTGTCACATGCTTGTCTGGTTAGCAAAACTTTTATCTCATTATTATCACGGCTTTAATGTATTTCAATATTTAACACTGCGAACGATCTGTAGTTCATTAACAGCGCTTTTTACAGCTTTATTTTTAGGCCCTTATCTGATTCATCGTCTCGCCGAACATCAAATAGGCCAGGTGGTGAGAACAGTAGGGCCAAAATCCCATTTTTCTAAAGCCGGTACTCCAACCATGGGCGGCTCCCTTATTTTAGTCGCTATTACGTTATCTACCTTATTATGGGCAGATTTAAGTAATCATTATGTTTGGTTATTACTTTTTGTGATGCTAAGTTTTGGCGCTATTGGCTGGATGGATGATTATCGAAAACTGGTTTTAAAAGACAGCCACGGATTACCAGCGAAATGGAAATTTTTTTGGCAATCGGTCATTGCTTTAGGTGTGGCTATTTATTTGTTTTTCTCAACTGCTGAAACCCAGCTGATTTTACCCTTTTTTAAAAATGTTATGGTAGATTTGGGTCCTTTTTATGTGGTTTTCGCTTATTTTGTTATAGTGGGATCTAGTAATGCAGTTAATTTAACAGATGGTTTAGATGGTCTCGCTATTTTACCTACCGTAATGGTTGGGTGTGGTCTTGGCGTTTTCGCTTATTTGACTGGCAACATTCAATTTTCGCGTTATCTTTTGATTCCATATGTGCCAGGAGTGGGTGAGCTCGTTATTATTTGTGGGGCGATAGCCGGCTCAGGATTGGGGTTTTTATGGTTTAATGCTTATCCGGCCCAAATATTTATGGGTGATGTGGGAGCATTAGGTTTAGGGGCCGTTTTGGGTTTAATAGCAATATTGGTACGCCAAGAATTGGTTTTCGCATTTATGGCGGGTCTCTTTGTATTAGAAGCTGTTTCGGTGATTTTACAAGTGGGTTCTTATAAGTTAACCGGAAAAAGAATTTTTAAAATGGCGCCGCTTCATCATCATTTTGAACTAAAAGGTTGGCCTGAGCCGCGCGTTATTGTTCGTTTTTGGATTATTACTTTTGTTTTAGTCTTATTAGGATTAGCCACCTTGAAACTACGTTAATCAATATAAACCATGCCAAAAGAAATCGAATATAAATTTCAGATCACCCCCGATCAAATGGTTCGACTCAAAGATCATGAGATAATCCATCATCACGCCAAACACCCCCCAATTACTCAAAAGATCGAAAATATTTATTTTGATACACCAAAGCTTGCTCTTTTTCAAAAGAATTATGTACTACGTATTCGAAAACAAGATGGCCGATATTTTCAGACGTTAAAATTTGGTGAGTGCATCAACCGAGAAGGGTTATCTTGCAGGGAGGAATGGGAATATGAGTTACCCCGTGCTAGGTTTAATTTTCTTTTATTTCCTGTCGAAATCCAGAAAATAATGCCTCCAGAGGAAGTATTAAAGCCCCAATTGATCATCAATTTTGAACGCACCATTTATGATTTATGGTGGAATGATCAAACCACAGTTGAGTTGGCTATAGATCAGGGAAGTATCATAGCGAAACGCCAGGTTTTGTCGATCTCTGAAATAGAACTTGAGCTTAAAAGCGGCACACAGTCTGCGTTAAAAATTTTGGCCGAGAAACTTAAAGGTGATTTACAACTTATTCCCGAAATTCGAGGTAAAGCCGAAAGAGGGTATGAATTGTTGATGCAGCAACATTAAAATGAGCATTTATCATGCAAAAAGAAGCACAAACAACCGTATTCTATGATAAATATTTTTTACTTGCTGTTGTCGCTTTGGTTATTTTTGGCTTGATGATGATGACATCAGCTTCTATTGCCATTTCAGAACGTCAATTCGGTGAACCTTTCTATTATCTAATTCGTCAAGGCATTTTTCTTATTTTAGGTACATTAGGCGCGATTATTATTTTACGTATTCCGATGCAATTTTGGCACGATAAAAGTCATAATATTTTGATGCTTGGAATTTTCTTGCTGGTTTTGGTGATGGTGCCGGGAATAGGACGTGAGATTAATGGTAGTACGCGTTGGATTGGTGTGGGACCAATAGGTATTCAAGTTTCTGAATTTATTAAATTTGCTGTTGTTGCCTACATGAGTGGTTATTTAGTACGTCATCAGAAGGAAATACGTACACGCTTAATAGGGTTTATAAAACCCATGTTTATTTTAGGAACCGTTGCCATATTATTGCTTTTAGAACCCGATTTTGGTGCGACGGTAGTGATTATGATTACCGCATTAAGTATGATGTACTTGGCGGGGATGCGTTTGTCATATTTTGTTCTACTTTTACTACTTGTTTTAATTGCTATGGGTGTACTAGCAATTTCCTCACCTTATCGTTTAGTCCGATTAACAACGTTTTTAAATCCTTGGGCTAATCAATTTAATAGTGGCTATCAATTAACGCAATCATTAATCGCATTTGGCCGAGGTGGATTCTTTGGGATGGGTTTGGGAGATAGCATTCAAAAATTATTTTATTTACCTGAAGCACATACCGATTTTTTATTTGCTGTTTTAGCTGAAGAATTAGGATTTGTAGGCATTTTAATTGTTATAATGTTATATACGATATTGGTTGTTAGAGCTTTGTCGATCGGACGTCGCGCGCAAGAATCAGGGCAGCACGCTTCGGGATATATGGCTTATGGATTTGCGATTTGGTTAGGTATCCAAGCGATTGTTAATATGGGGGTGAGCTCTGGATTATTACCAACCAAAGGGCTAACATTACCTTTTTTGAGTTATGGCGGAAGTAGCTTTGTTATTTTATGCGCAGTAATCGCTATTTTAATACGAATTGATTATGAAGCGCGCATCACAGGAAAGATTGAGATTCACGAACAGCATAAGGAATTTGAGCGACGTAGGTTTGGATTTTAACATGGCCAAAAAAGTATTGATTATGGCAGGAGGCACAGGGGGGCATATTTTCCCAGCTTTAGCAGTTGCGCATGCATTAAAAAAAAAGCAAGTTGATGTAATTTGGTTGGGTACCCAAAAAGGATTAGAGGCTCAGATTATTCCTAAAGAAGATATTCCTTTGTTTTTTATCACCGTGTCAGGGTTGCGTAAAAAAGGATTTTTCCGTTTTCTTTTAGCTCCGTTTCAAATCATTCGAGCACTTCTCCAGGCATTAAAAATTATTTATCAAAATCAACCGGATGTTGTGTTAGGTATGGGCGGTTTTGCATCAGGCCCCGGCGGGATTGCTGGTTGGTTGCTTCGTAGACCATTAGTGATTCATGAACAAAATGCTATGATGGGGATGACCAACAAAATTTTGTCACATTTTGCCACTCAAGTTTTAACTGGATTTCCATTCCGGAGGACAGAGGACGGAGGACGGAGGACGGATAGAGAGGGGAGAGGTATAGATTATGTGGGTAATCCGGTCAGAGAGAATATTATCCAAGTCGGAAAGCGTAGGGGGCGCAGATCTGCGCCCCGTCGTACAAGTAGATTGATGCCGCCGCCTACGGAGACTTTTAATCTACTAGTTTTGGGCGGCAGTCAAGGTGCTTCCTGTTTCAATGAAATCATCCCAAAAGCAATAACAAAATTATGTAAGGACAGGTCGCGACCTGTCCTTACAATTTCTGTTTGGCATCAAACAGGAAAGCATGATTTTGAAAAAACTAAAAAACGTTATGAATGGTGTCAGACACCTTTCGGTATTTCGGAGTACCGAAATGTGTCTGACGCCATAGCAAAAGTTGAAGCTTTTATTGAGGATATGGCTAAAGCTTATGAATGGGCGGATTTAATCATTTGTCGGGCAGGAGCTTTAACTATTGCTGAAATTACCGCTGCGGGTATGCCATCTATTTTAGTGCCTTATCCACATGCAGTGGATGATCATCAAACTGTTAATGCACAATGCCTAGCGGATCAAGGCGCTGCAGTTTTAATTCCTCAAAATCAACTTCATGAAACAAAATTGATTGAGGTTTTGTTAAATTTCATGTCTAATCCTGCGCTTCTTTTAAAAATAGGGGAAAAGGCGTATAAATTACGTAAAATAGACGCCACTGCACAAATTGTGAATCGATTATTAAAATTATAGGGAGCGCTGCTATCGCTGTCATTCCGAGGGAGCGCTAGCGACCGAGGAATCTCAAAAGAGAGATTCTTCGTCGGCGCATAGCGCCGCCTCTGAATGACGGCATGGTGACATTATTTGTCAAAATATTAATTGGCAATACTATATTGTTCTAATAGAGAATTCGTTTTATGAAAACCCAACTCCCAATGCGTCATGTTCATCATATTCATTTTGTGGGTATTGGCGGCGCAGGGATGTGTGGCATAGCAGAGGTTTTACTTAATCAAGGTTACAAAATTACAGGATCTGATCTTAGTGTCACTCCTATTACTGAAAGGTTGCAACAATTAGGAGCTGTTGTTTACCGAGGGCATAATTCCAGATGGGTTGAAGGAGCTGACGTTTTGGTGATTTCTTCTGCTATTCAACCGGACAACCCTGAAGTTGCACATGCTAAAGCACTCAATATCCCCATTATTCCGCGAGCCCAAATGTTAGCAGAATTAATGCGTTTTCGTTATGGTATTGCTATATCAGGAACACATGGAAAAACCACAACTACCAGTTTAGTAACGAGCATCTTAGCAGAAGCTGATCTTGATCCGACTTTTGTGATCGGTGGTCGATTAAATAGCGTAGGGGTTAATGCTCGTTTAGGGACAAGCGAATACCTAGTAGCAGAAGCAGATGAGAGTGATGCTTCATTTTTATATTTAATGCCCACCATAGCAATTGTGACTAATATTGATGCGGATCATATGGAAACGTATGGCAATGATTTTGAATGTTTAAAAGATGCTTTTATTGAATTTGTTCATCGAATTCCTTTCTATGGGTTAGCAGTTTTGTGTATTGATGATCCAGTTCTCAAAGAAATTATGCCCAAAATTTTAAGACCAAAATTGACTTATGGCTTTAATGAAGGAGCAGATTTCCGAGCCTTTAATTTTCGACAAGAAGGGACAAGAACGCACTTTAGAGTAAAACGACCTGGGAGTCACCCTGATTTATCCGTCCAACTTAATTTACCGGGCCAGCATAACGCTCTTAATGCATTAGCAGCTATTGCAATTGGTACAGATTTAGGAATTCCAGATGACATAATTTGTCGGGCCTTGGAAAAATTCTCAGGAGTAGGACGTCGCTTTCAACGTTTAGGAGAATATGATTTTGGAAAAGGTACGGCTACGTTAATTGATGATTACGGTCACCATCCGCGTGAAATTGAAATGACGATTCAATCAGCCCGAGCAAGTTGGCCGGAACGAAGGGTCGTGATGGTTTTTCAGCCCCATCGTTATACACGGACTAGAGACTTATTTAAGGAATTTGTTCAAATATTATCTTTAGTCGATCAATTATTTTTATTGGATATTTATCCGGCCAGTGAAAAACCGATCCCTGGTGTTACAACTGAGCGTTTATGTGAATGTATTATACAAAGAGGAATTGTAAAACCTATTTATATTCCAGATAAATCAAAATTAGGCGAGGTTTTAGAACAAACGTTACATGATCATGATGTTTTAATTGCTCAAGGAGCAGGTGATATTAGTCAGTTGGCCGCGGGATTAATGAAGTCATAGGGGTCATTGTTCTGCGATCCGTACAGCGCAACTCAACAAGCATAACCCGATATTTTAATTGATGAATATATTTGTAATGAACTTTAAAAATAAAACGTAAAACGCGGTTTGACCCCGTTGAATTATAAGGAGATCATAATGCGAGCAAAAATTAGAGATACGGAAATTTTTTTTGATATTGCGGGAAGTGAGTTCGTTTTTCAAGGCTCAGAACTTATAAAAAATCCAGTGGTTTTTTGCTTACATGGGGGTTCCCAAGACCATACTACATATAAAAAACATTCAATGGCGTTGAGTGAGGGGGCTCAATTGGTAATGTTTGATTATCGTGGTTGTGGACGTAGTGCAAAAGGGAATCCGAATAGTTATACATTAGAAAATAATGTAGAAGATTTAGAAGCATTAAGAAAATATTTAGGATTAGACAAAATTGTTCTTATCGGTATTTCATATGGTGGCGCAGTTGCTCAAACTTATGCACGGCGGTATCAACAACATGTAGAAAAATTGATATTAGTGGTTGCTCCCATATCCTATGAAGTTTTAACTAATTTTAAAATTTATGTCGAAAATTATGGAAACTCTGAGCAAATAAAATGGGTGAATCAAATGATTACCCAAGGATTCAAATCTGATGATGAATTACTGGAATATCAAAAGGTAATGAGACCTATACTTTCACCTGACTATAAGCTCAATAAACTCAAAAAAACTCATTCAGTGTCTACCTTTCTCACAAAACCCTCATCTCTGCTCATGAATATGAATTTGGTTGATTTAAGGAAATTGGACAATACAAAACTGCTCCCTCATATTAAAGTACCAACTTTAGTGATGGTGGGTGCAAAAGATGTGGCCTGTTCCCCAGCACATTGGAGATCACATATCAATGAATTACAGAATGCTCAATTAATTATTTTCAAAAATAGTGGACATCTTTTATTTATTACTGAAAATAGGAAATATATCAAGGCAATTAAGAATTTTTTACGAAAGTAATATAGAAGGATATTATGATGATCAATAAAATTCGGTGGTTTATTGTTTTTACTATTTTGTTTCCAGCATTAATTTTGGGCGCTCCTTTTTTACCGAATGCTCACTATCAAGTTTGTTTTACGCCGGGTCAAAATTGTATTCAATTAATTACCAAAACCATTGATCAAGCACATCATCAAGTATTCATGCAAGCCTATAGTTTTACTTCTATGCCTATTGCACGGGCCTTGGTTTCTGCACAAAATCGAGGTGTAGATGTCAAGGTTATTTTAGATAAATCACAATTTGAAAATAGTTATTACGCATTAAGTTATTTAATACGTCATAAAGTTCCTATTTGGTGTGATTATCGAGTTCAAATTGCACACAATAAAGTAATGGTTTTGGATGATAGTACCGTTATAACGGGCTCCTTTAATTTTACCAGTGCGGCCCAGTATAAAAATGCGGAAAATCTGCTGGTTATTCATGACCCAAATCTTGCGCATCTTTACCATCAGAATTGGGACCGAAGATTACATCAATCTCGGCAATTTACTTCCAAGAAAGCTTATTATTTGCATAAGAATTTTGTGAAGACGTTACAAAAATTTTGGGATAAGGTTATTCATCACGTGATGAATAACTAAACCACCTTCGTCTTTCGACGAAGGGTTTGTTTTGGTACCATAATTTGTTGAGCCTGAAAGTGAAATACCGCCACATTGATGTGGCAATTATTTACTGCTTATCCGAAAATGATGTTCAATAGGTACTAAAAAATTTTTTATCGGTGATCAATACATATATAAAGATAATAGCAAGTATTATCGTTAATATAATTTTAGTAAATTGTTCGGTCTGAAAAATACTCGAAAATAAATTAATCATTGAGTGAAAGAATATTATTAAAATAATACTTCTGTTATTTTTGTAATATAACCAGTTCATTAAAAATGCCATCACAATAATTTGTGCGAAAAAATTGATGACATAAATGATATTGGTATGAAGCAATATGTTATGATAATAACCATGAATAAAAAATAATGGCACATGCCATAATCCCCATAGTATGGCATATATAGATGATGCCTTAATGAAACTTCTACCCTGTTTTAAACTATCAACTCCGTATCCCCTCCATCCAAGCTCTTCCAAAGTAGGGGCCAAAAAAACAATCATCAGCGTAACGAAAGTTTGCCAGCCCCACTTACTTATTTCTGGAGATAAAAGAAATTGTTTAATGGGCTGACCCAAACTCAAAGATATGGTGGTAGCTAAAAATAAGGAAATCGGCATGATCAAAAGGACAATTAACCAATATTTTGGTTGTACCAATTTGAAATTACACAATCTTTCTTTAAAATCCTGCTTGAGTTCTTTGCTTTTTGAACCAAAGATCATAAACATAGCTACCACAAATGGAGTGCCTATGCCTATTAACATAAAAGGGAGGAAATTTGATGTTTTACTGTAACTAAAATAAGCTACAACAAAAAAAGAAATCCAGGTGATCAATATAGTTAAAGACCAATATTTATAAGGATTGTATTGATAAATATCGGTTATTTTTTTATCGTTCTTCATCTTATTTCTCTCCAGCTTTTAATCTCATTTGTTCTCAATCAATACCATTTAGCAGACACGAATTCGCCATAAATTCCAATATTTTATAAACCAAAAGTAAAAACCAGACATTGTAAAAAAGCTTATAAAATATAAATAGGTGAAAAAAGACTGATTCAGAATAACGCCGCCAAATATTATAACCCCTACTAACCCTAAAATCATTGCAATATTAATAAATGGGATAGTCAGCAAAGTTTGCAAACCATATCTTTTTGGGGCATCAAGATAAACAAAGGAGGGCATGCCATTAATGAGCCCTTTTTTGCATAACAAGGGAATAATTAGCATCGTAAAAATAGCGCTGCCTAAACACGATATGCTAGCTAACCCGAAAATCAAGCGTAATATACCCTCTTGAAGTGTAAACCCTAAGCCGCCCAATCCTGCTAGCAAGAACAAAATGATCGCGAATATTTTAAATAAATATAGATGCAAAGCAGGTTTTTTGTACCATGGCATTTTGCTGTAACTGCTATGGTAAAAAATGCCCGAAAAAAGATACATTATTTTTCCTTGCTTGAGAAACCCCATTATTCCTTTTCGCGTCAATCCTGAAAATATCCCCGATTTCATGTTTTTCCATTCAGTGGTGCCTTGCAATTCTGAAAAGGGGTCATAACCTACAGGGCTAATGAGTAAAGTATCTTGATTTTTGACAGTTACTTTAAGTTGGTTAAAAAACAGTTTGAATACTTTACTGATAGAGTAACGCGCATATTGTATGGCTTCATAATGTCCTGCAAACTCTTGAATATTTTGAGTAGGTCCGGAAATTTTCTTTTCGATTTGTTGCGGTTTTGATGGAAAAAAATAATCAGATAAGTGTTGACTTAATTGAACCACAAATGCAGCAGAAGCCTTATTCGTGACCACAAAGTAACCCATACGGTGTTCTGGCCATAAAGCAATTCTGCTGTTAATGGAAAAGCCACTCCCATCCCTAATCAATGTCCTGATGCCATTTGCTTCATGTTCAAAAAATCCGTAGGTGACTCCGGAGAGATCGGGGAGGGAACTAAATTGTCGTTCAAACATTTGGCGAATACTATCAGATTTGAGTAAATGAAAAGTGGGATTTTCACTTTGATCGAGTATGGCGGTCAAAAAATGAGCCATTTCATCGGGTATCACACAAGCGCCACCTGATGCCTCACTGGTCGAAAAGGTTATAGGGAGGGCAGTATATTGACCATTTTGATAGTTATAAATAGCAGCTAATTGTTGTTTTTCTTGATCAGAAAAATTTTGATGCATCATGCTATGCTGCATACTGAGTGGCTTAAAGATATTTTGTTCGACGTAGAGAGGGAAAGGGGTCCCAGAAATTTTTTCGACAAGATAACTGATTAAAGCCATGCCCGCGCTGCCATAACAAATACGTTCTCCGGGTGCTGTAAACAAAGGTTTCAATTGTCTTTTTAAAAGCTCTTTAAGGGGCATTAAGGATTCTAAGCGTAGCGCGTTTGCTCCTACCAATCTTTCTTCAAAACCATCAGTATGCGTTAGCAAATGCTTAATAAGTTGTGGTTTATCAAAGCGACTTTTGATTTTAAATTCATCTGAACTCAGATAATGATTGGTTTGGGCATTTAAATCGATTTTTCCTTGTTCAGCCAGCTGAAGCAAAGCAACGACAGTAAAAATCTTAGAAACGGATGCGACACGAAATAAATTTTTTTGAGGATCAACTTTTTGTTGGGTTTCTAAATTAGCATATCCATAACCTTTTGATAATAAAACTTTACCATCTTTAACGAGAACGAAAGCGATTCCAGGAATATGAAATTCACTTTGTTTTTGCTTGATAAATTGAGAAATAGATTGTTCAAGATCTTTGATCATCTGGAATTATTACCTCATTGATTACCTCATTGACGAATGTATTACCCTATTGATTTTTTATCCATGTAAAGAAGTCATAAAAGGATTTTCAATTTTAAGATTGAAAATCGACTGATGATTTTGTAAATCCTCACTATAAAGAATTACGCAATCGGTTTCTAAAGCACTAGCAATGATGAGTGAATCATAAAAAGAATATTGAAATTGATGTTGAATTTCCAACGCTGATTCATAAAGTTCAAAACTTGAATGGATTTCACATAGGGGTAGTAAAATGGTACTTAAGTAATTTTTTATTTCTTGATGAGTAAAAGGTATTTTAAATTTTTTCAAAGCAACGTTTATAAATTCCTGAACGATTTGATAACTGATCATACCGCGAATATTTCCAGATATAGCATTCTCAATCAGTGCTCTTGCGATCTGTTGTTTTTGAGGCGAAGAATGATCAAAAGAGTAGATAAAGATATTCGTATCTAAAAAGACATTACCGTTCATTAAGTTCTTCCCGGGTAAAATGTTTTCCTGCATTAACATGATTGAGTTTGGACATAAGTATTTTATATTTTTTTGCATTATTTTTTTGATTCACATAGCGTATTAACCACTCGAGAAATAGTTTATTTAGAGATTTTTTTTCTTTTTGAGCGGCATTTTTCGCTTTAATAATCAACGTTCGATCAATGCTGAAGGTGATATTTGTGGTACGATTTAAAGAAACAGACATATTTTTATTTCCCATTAATAATGGCCTTTATTTTACACGAATGCCGTGGACTTTCAATGCGTTTTAATGATACGATTTTTTTATGAATAAAAAATATATCTTACCTTTAATGAGCTTGATTGCAGGTTGTTTGTTGCCTTTGGCTTTTGCTCCTTTTTATTTATTTCCCTTAGCATTTTTATCAGTAGGTTTATTGTTTTTCATTTTGAGGTTCGTTGAAAAACAATCCCAAGCGTTTCTAAATGGCTGGTTGTACGGATTAGGAATGTTTGGGGTTGGGGTTTCTTGGGTTTATATCAGTATTCACCGATTTGGTGGCACGAATGCTCTTTTAGCTCTGTTGATTACAGGTTTGTTTATAGCAGGATTAGCATTATTTCCAGCAGTTTTGGGCTGGATTTTCCAATTTAGCGGTCATTCAGTTAATTTAAGGACAGGTCGCGACCTGTCCCTACGGCGCTCCATTTTATTCGCCTCCCTTTGGACGTTATTCGAATGGATTCGTAGTTGGCTATTTACAGGGTTTCCGTGGTTGTTTTTGGGATATAGTCAAACGAATTCTTGGTTGAGAGGGTATGCGCCGATTTTGGGCATTTATGGTGTTTCGTTTTTGGTTGCATGGAGCGGAGTATTAATTTTTCAGATCATAGTATGGGGCGCATATATGCGCCCCATACAGACAGATCTGCCCCACGCACAAAAACTAAGCTTTCGTGCCTGGCCACGTACTGGGTACATGCTCCTTATTGTAGCTGTGATCTGGGGGGGAGGGGGTATTTTAACGCAAGTGCATTGGACAAAAAAAACAGGGCAGCCCATTTCAGTCAGTATCATTCAGGGAAATATTCCCCAACAAATAAAATGGTTGCCAAGCCAAATCATTCCCAATATCAAAAAATATGAACGATTAACTCAAGCGCATTGGGATAGCCGTATTATTGTTTGGCCAGAGGCAGCGATTACCATTCCTTTGCTAGAAATTCGTGATTATATTGAGTGGTTGTTACTGCAAACGAAACAGCATCAAGCCAATATCATTTTGGGGATCCCGATTCAAACCGAAAATCAGTTTTATAATAGTGCCATCGTTGTGGGAGATGGGACAGGTATTTATTTAAAACGTCATTTAGTTCCATTTGGAGAATACCTGCCTTTTGAGAGATTTTTGCGGGGTTTAATAGCCTTTTTTGATTTACCCATGTCTGATTTTTCAAAAGGGCCTGCTCAACAGGCATTATTTGATATTAAAGGCGTTAAAATAGCTCCTTATATTTGTTATGAAGTAGGATTTCCGAGCCTTGTGCGAAGTGATTTACCAGCAGCAAACGTCTTGTTGACCATGAGTAATGATGCTTGGTTTGGTGATTCGCTGGCAGCTTGGCAGCATTTGCAAATGGGGCAAATGATGGCGCTTTCAGCGGGTCGTTATATGCTTTTTAGCACTAATAATGGTGTGACAGCGATTATTGATTTCCAAGGCAAAATAATAAAACGATTACCTCGGTTTAAAACCGACGTACTGACTGGAAAAATCAACATCATGAAAGGCAGCACCCCTTGGATCAAAATAGGCGACTGGCCAGTAGTTTCAATGAGTTTATTAATAACGCTTTTATTTTATTTTTTAAAGCGCTATATTAAGTGCGCAATAAAGCTTTAAAAGAGGTTTTTATTATGGTGACTATTACAGCAAATGATATTAAAAGAAAAGGAATTTCCATTATTTCTAATGCAGACGAGGCAATAATTACCGTTCATGGTAAACCAACTTATGTGATATTAAATATAGATTATTATGAAAAATTACGTGAAGCTGAACTATTAGCAGCTCTAGCCGAGACCAGAGAAGATATTAAGAAAGGAAATTTCGCTATTGGGACAATTGAGGAACACATGAAAAGGATAACTGAATAATGAGTGATCAAATTGTTTTTTCCCCTGTTTATGAAAAAAAAGCTTCCCAATTTTTAAAACGATACCCTCATTTACGAAACCAATATCAAAAGACTTTGGAGTTATTAAAATTAAATTTTTTCCATCCTTCTCTTCGGCCACATAAGCTTCAAGGGAAGTTAAAAGGATTATACTCTGTCTCTATTAATTTAAGTTATCGAATTACCTTTGATTTTATTATTGAAAATCAACAAATTGTCCCTTTTAATATAGGTGACCATAGTGTTTATTCATAGAGAGAACCCATCATGATCAATAAAAAATATAACCCTCAAGAAATCGAAATCAAACTTCAAAAACAATGGGATGAGAATCAAGTTTTTGAAGTAAAAGAAGATGCTCAAAAAGAAAAATTCTATTGTTTATCCATGTTTCCTTATCCAAGTGGTAATTTACACATGGGGCACGTACGTATTTTTACGATCAGTGATGTGATTACGCGCTACCAAAAAATGCTGGGTAAGAATGTTTTGCAGCCTATGGGCTTTGATGCGTTTGGATTACCGGCTGAGAACGCAGCTATTCAACATGGTATTGCTCCGGCCAAATGGACTTATCAAAATATTGCGCAAATGAAAGCACAATTTAAGCGGCTAGGCTACGGCTATGACTGGATGCGTGAAGTGATTACCTGTAAACCAGAGTACTATCGTTGGGAACAATGGTTGTTCACTAAAATGTATGAAAAGGGATTGGTTTATCGAAAAAATTCACTCGTGAATTGGGATCCTGTAGATCAGACGGTTTTAGCAAATGAGCAAGTTATTGATGGCCGCGGTTGGCGATCTGACGCGTTAGTTGAACAACGAGAAGTTCCTCAATGGTTTTTTAAAATTACGGCTTATGCAGAAGAGTTATTAAATGATCTTGACCAATTAACAGGTTGGCCAGAACGTGTTCGTGTGATGCAGCGCAACTGGATCGGCCGCTCGGAAGGCTTGGAAATTCACTTTAAAGTCAAAGAAGAGGGTAGCACATTAAAAGTTTATACTACTCGCCCCGATACATTATTTGGCATCACATTTATGGCGGTGGCGTCTCAACATCCTTTGGCCAAAAAAGCAGCTGATCGCGATAATAAAATCCAAAAATTTATCGATAAATGTCAACATACCAAAATAGCTGAAGCTGATCTTGCGACGTTAGAAAAAGAAGGTATCGATAGTGGTTTTAAAGCGATTCATCCTATTACAGGCCAAGAAATTCCCGTCTGGATCACGAATTATGTTTTAATGGAATATGGGCACGGTGCTGTGATGGCAGTTCCGGCGCACGATCAGCGCGATTATGAATTTGCTAAAAAATATCATTTGCCGATCAAACAAGTCATTCAACCAGCTGGCAAAGAACCCATTGATTTAGCAAAGCAGGCCTATATTGAAAAAGGACTTTTGATTCATTCGGGTGATTTTAGCGGTATGGATTTTACTCAAGCGTTTGATGCCTTAGATCGCTATCTTAAAAAACGTGATTTGGGTGGCAAACAAATTAATTATCGGCTACGTGATTGGGGGATTTCCAGGCAGCGTTATTGGGGCGCACCTATTCCCATGATTTATTGTTGCAAATGTGGAGAAGTGCCTGTTCCTGAAAAAGATTTACCTGTCGTATTGCCTGAGGATGTTCACTTTGAAGGCGTGACCTCGCCACTACCCAAGATGCCGGAATTTTATGAAGTGAATTGCCCTAAATGTGGCCAGAAAGCACAACGTGAAACAGATACCTTTGACACGTTTGTTGAATCCTCGTGGTATTACGCGCGCTATGCTTGCCCGGATCAGCATCACAAAATGCTGGATGACCGCGCACATTATTGGTTACCGATTGATCAATATAGCGGTGGCATTGAACATGCTGTCATGCATTTACTTTATATTCGATTCTTTCACAAAGTGTTTCGCGATTTTGGATTAGTAAAAAGTGATGAACCCGCCGATCGTCTTTTAACTCAAGGAATGGTGTTAAAAGATGGTTCGAAGATGTCAAAATCTAAGGGTAATGTTGTGGATCCTTTAGATTTGATTAAGCGATTTGGTGCTGATACGGTTCGCACCTTCATGATGTTTGCTTCTCCGCCTGAACAAGCCCTCGAATGGTCGGATAGTGGCGTTGAGGGGGTTTATCGTTTCTTAAATCGCATTTGGAAATTTGTTGCAGAACATCAAAGTTGGCTTATTGATTTTAATAAGGATTTGTCTCATATGAATTGGGAGAAATTTTCTTTTCAATTCAAAGAGAAACGAAGAGAAGTTCATGAATTACTTCAACAAGCTAATTTTGATATGGAGCGGCAACAGTACAATACAGTTGTTGCTGCCTGCATGAAACTGGTTAACCTTTTATATGATATTGATAGCATTTTAGGTGGCGATGATAGTGAGCGAAAGGCTGTTATTTGTGAGGCAGTGAGTATATTACTTCGGTTACTCAATCCTGTTGCTCCGCATATAACGGAATATTTATGGCAAGAATTGCGATATGGTAAATCTTTGCTCGATATGACATGTCCTCGTGTTGATCCGCGAGCTTTAAAGTCAGATATCGTGGAATTGGTTGTGCAGGTGAACGGGAAATTGCGTTCGCGCGTTGTGGTGGCACGAGATGCTGATCGAATAAGTATTGAAGCAGCAGCGGTGGGGGATGTGCGTGTACGGAAGTTTATTGATGGGAGATGTATTCGTAAGGTGGTTGTTGTTCCTGGGCGATTGGTGAATATTGTGGTGTGAATGGGGGGGGCTGTTGGGATCTGTGCGTAAGTCATCCTGAACTTGATTCAGGATCCAGGAGGATTCGTCGGGAACGAATTTTTTATTTGGGTTGGTTTGGTGTGTTGGTTGCGGTTG
>JAFGHQ010000078.1 GCA_016930035.1 Gammaproteobacteria bacterium
AAATCCTAATCTCCCTGCGGTGCTCGTGTTAACGCCTGTATCAGGCGGAAAAGACCCAGCCCCGCCATTTTTCCCTTCGCTCCTTGGTGGAGAGAGTAGGAGGGGCTGAAGGCTCCGTCATCCGGTGCCGTTTTACGGCACTGAGCGCTTTGCGCTCAAAACGCGTAGCGTTTTTGGATGACATGGTCATTTTTCGCGGGGCGAAAAATGGGGGTTTTAGAATTGGGTTCTGAGCATTTATGAATAATCAAATCGAGCAAGCGGTGGTGTTATTGCGACAAGGTAAGGTTGTTGCGATTCCGACAGAGACTGTTTACGGTTTGGCAGCAGATGCTAGTAATGCAAAAGCGGTTGAAAAAATTTTCAAAATCAAGGGGCGCCCTATTGGTCACCCGGTAATTGTGCATATTGCGGATAGTTCGCAGTTATCTCAATGGGCGATCGATATTCCGCAAGATGCTTATAAATTAACAAAAGCCTTCTGGCCTGGGCCTTTGACTTTAATCTTAAAAAAAGCGCGCTTCGTGCCAGACATAGTAACGGGCTCGCAGGATACAGTTGGAATACGTTGTCCTTCACATCCTATCACTCAAGCAATATTGAAAGAGTTTGGCGGGGGATTGGCAGCGCCGTCAGCCAATCGTTTTGGCAGAATAAGCCCGACAAGTGCACAAGCAGTCAAAGAAGAGCTTGGTGATAACGTAGATTTTATAGTTGATGGCGGTCCTTGTGAGGTGGGTGTAGAATCTACTATTTTGGATTTGACGGGAAAAAATCCGCGTTTACTACGGCCAGGGATGATCAGTCATCAAGATATTGAAAAGGTATTGCATAAACCCGTCGAATTAGGCGGAAAAAAAATACCACGCGTATCGGGGGCACTACCTAAACACTATGCGCCCGAAACACCTGTCGTGCTTATTTCTTCTGATAACTTATCTCATTTTGTGCGAAACCAATTACATAAAAAGAAAAGTTTGGCTGTGCTCTCCCTGCAAGCTTTGCCCTTCATTTTTAAAAAATTGAGTGAGAACCAATTGATCTGGCATACTCTGCCTGAAGATGCTAAAAATTATGCCCAAAAACTGTATGAAAAAATGCGGGCCTTGGATTATTTAAATCGGGATTTAATGGTGATTGAAAAAGTCCCTGAAACAGCAGAATGGTTGGCTATTTCTGATCGACTCAAACGCGCCGCGCACACTGGCGCTCCCTAGGGGATTCGAACCCCTGTTACTGCCGTGAGAGGGCAACGTCCTAACCACTAGACGAAGGGAGCTTTAGAAATTTTAAATAGGTTATTATTTTTTAATTTAGGTATTCCCTTAATTTACATTATACTTCTTATTCAAAATTCGCGTTATTTTAGGGTTGATTCATGATAAAAACAAGTAAACAAAAAAAATCGAAACCTTATTTGATGGGGCTTAAGAGTCAAACCAAACATCATCAGGCCCTATTTCCCAAAATTATCCCTAAAAAAATCCATCAAATTTCAAAAGCGGACATCAGTAAAAATGCCATGAAGGTTGTGACTCATTTAAAAGAAATGGGTTTTCAAGCTTATATTGTAGGTGGTGGAATTCGCGATTTGCTATTAAACATGGAACCTAAAGATTTTGATGTGGCGACCGATGCACGCCCCGAACAGATTAAACGCATTTTTTCTAATTGTCGACTAATTGGCCGTCGGTTTCGATTGGCCCATGTTTATTTTTATCGTGAAATCATTGAGGTGGCAACGTTTCGAGCCACGAGAGAGGTTGGAAGTAACGTGCCCACCCAAAAAGGATTAATCATTCGCGACAATGTTTTTGGTAATATTGATGAAGACGTCGTGCGTCGCGATTTTACAATCAATGCCTTATATTATGATCCTGATCAAGAAATTTTATTAGATTTTGTCAATGGGTATGAAGATTTAAAAAAGAAGCATATGAAAATTATCGGCGATGCGATAACGCGGTATCAGGAAGACCCTGTTCGTATGCTACGTGCCATCCGTTTTGCTGCAAAATTAAACTTTAAAATCGATGCGGCAACAAAAAAACCCATTCCTCAATTAGCTGAAAAATTATTATCCATTTCTTCTTGTCGCTTGTACGATGAAGTTTTGAAATTATTCTATTGTGGTAAAGCCTATCAAGTGTTTTTACTTTTGTGTCGGTATCAACTGTTCGAACATTTATTTCCAATCCTGAAACCTTATCTGCATCAAAAAAAGACCATCGAGCTGATTGAAACCGTTTTAAAATCAACGGATTTAAGAATCCAACAACAAAAACCCGTTATCGCAGCTTTTTTATTTGCAGGCCTTCTTTGGTTCCCGTTTCTCGATTTTATAGCCCAATCAAAAAGCGAGGAATTATCTTCGTTCTATACATTTCATTCAGCACTTAATCAAACATTACGTAAAGCTTCAAAAACAATAACCCTTCCCAATTATGTGCGAAAAACGATTCAAGATATTTGGTGGCTACAAGATTATCTTGAACACCGTTTTCAAAACACAGTCAAACGCACCATGCATAAACCACATTTCAGGGCGGCTTATGATTTTTTGCTCTATCGTGCTCAATGTAATAAAAAACTGCAGCCTATTGCTAAATGGTGGAAGGATTTTCAAAAAGCCGGCCCTGATAAATATCAGAAGATGATTGAAAATTTGGTACAATAATATTTTATCTAGAGATATACTAATTAAAAATCGTAACAAAATTTTAAATCAAGAGGAATGTGCCATGTTAAACCTATTCAAATGGATCACTTTAATATCTTTGAGTGTTTTGTTATTACCTTCAGTGTACGCTGAACCGGGAATTCATCCTTCGTTAAAACCTATTACTTGGGAAGGAGCAAAATGGGAGTACTTGGTCGAGCATCCTACTGATCTTCAATATATTCATACGATACGTTTTGAAGAATTAATGGATACAGTAGGACAGCACGGTTGGGAATTATCAGAGGTAACGAGTGAAAACCATTTCTACGCATTTTATTTCAAACGGCCTCTACTCGAACACAAAATAGCCGCACACCGAAAACGTCTAAGTAAAATTATTACTGAGCGGCTCAAAAAAGAAGCCGAATTACAAAAACGTATTGATCAGGCGCATCAAGAGGCTCAAAAGTTACTCAAAGAGAAAATAGCATTGAAAGAAAAAATTGCACGAGAAGAAAAACTCAAACAACAAGAGGAGCGCCGAAAAGCGGCATTAGAACAAAAATTAAAAGCTGATATTGAAAAAAGCGCAGCGACTCCTCAACAAAAACGGGAAGAAGAGAAAATCGAGCAACAGATTGAGGCAGTCACCAGGCAAGAAATACGAGAAGAGGAAACTGAGGCGCACCTTAAACAACAATATGGAAAAGTTTCCGAGGAAGAAAAATCGGAAGAACAATTAATCAAGGAATTAGAGAAAGAAAAAGCCATGGTGGAAAATGGATAATGCCAGAAACTAAAAACACTAAACTTGTATAGGTAACTTTCGAATAAAAATGAAAAAATGGTTCATCATCACATTCATTATTATAGTCATCGCAGGGGGTGCTTTTTATCTCCACCTACAACACAAACCCAAACCTGTTGTCGCTACAATTTCTGTGAAAGTGGGAAATCTTACTGAGACTTCTGAAGCCGTGGGTTATATTGAACCTGTACATGCTATTACGGTCAAATCTCAAATTGATGGCACAGTAGCCAAGCTTTACCACGATGAAGGCGATTATGTCAAAAAAGGGGAACCTTTAGTTGAAATTAAACCCGCCCCAGAACCTGCCATTTACGCCCAAACCTATGAAGCATTTAAAGAGGCAACCGCTGTCGAGCTGTCTGCTCAAAAAGATTTTGATCGTTATGAAGAAGCATTAAAAAAAGGACTCATCACCAAAAATTATACCGCTTACATTGAAGCAAAACGCACATTAGATACCGCCAAATTACAGCGAATATTAGCCGATCAACGACTCGCATTGTTAGATAAAGGTCACACTCAAGTCGGCGGGAAAGTATTAGCCAATCTCGTAAAAAGTCCCGTTGATGGCTATATTCTTGTGCGTGGTGTCGATGTCGGCGATCCTGTTCTTTCTTTAAGTTCCCCTCAAGCTTCAACAACTTTATTTTCTATGGCTAATATGCAAGATTTGATGTTTCAAGGGACAGTAGATGAAATCGATGCTTCCAAAATCAAAGAAGGAATGCCCGCGCAAATAACGGTAGGGGCTTCTCCAGACAAACCTATTGAAGGAATGCTATCAAAAATTGCGCTTCAAGCGGAAAGTGCAGATGAAAGTACTGCTCTGGCATCTCCCTTTAACGTTGGCTTTAAAGTGCAAATTACCCAATTAAAAATTCCGAAAGATCTTAAATTGCGTTCTGGCTATTCAGCTACAGCTATTATTAACATTAGAACATTAAAAAATATCTTGCTATTGCCCGCTACAGCAGTGAATTTTAGAGATGGCAACCCTTATGTTTTACTACCTGACCCTGTTAAACCGAAAGAACAAGCCATTAAAGTTGGGGCATCAGATGGTATGAACATTCAAATCATAGAAGGATTAAAAGAAGGAGAAAAAGTGGTACAAGAACAAGCACCAAAGGATGAGGATTAATGCTTTACGTAATTAACGCGACGCGTTAATATTCAAACTAGGGGGCAAAAACAAGGATAAGTAATGATTAAAACATTTAACTGTAAAGAAACAAAAAAACTCTTTTCAAGAGAAGTTACTAAAAAAATTCCCTTTAATGTTCGACGTGCAGCTTATCGGAAATTATTAATACTTAATGAAGCTTTAACATTAAATGATTTACGTATACTCCCAGGAAATAATTTAGAATTATTAAAAGGAGATAGAAAAAACCTTTATAGCATACAAATTAATAAACGTTGGCGAATTTGTTTCGAATGGATGAATGGAGATAAATATAACGTTGAAATAGCAGATTATCATTAGAGAAACTAAAAATGATAAAGAAGATAAAACCAGTACACCCAGGAGAAATTCTTTTAAAAGAATTTCTAAAACCAATGAAAATAAGCGCTTATAAATTGGCGAAGGATATAGATGTGCCCGTAACAAGGATACATGAAATTATCAAGAAACGTCGAGGCATTACCGCTGATACAGATTTACGGTTAGCTATTTATTTTAAAATGTCTAAAGGATTTTGGTTAGGTTTACAAAAAAGATATGAACTTGATATGGCCGAAGATTCATTATCAAGACGTTTATTGAGAGAAATACATCCATATGAAGCAGGATTAGCCACTGCATAAATATATCATAAATATATATGGATGATCATAACATGAACTACACCTATTTATTCTATGATCTTGAAACCTCTGGCCTCAACAAAGCATTTGATCAAGTTTTACAATTTGCTGCTATTCGAACCGATCATCAGTTTAATGAATTAAATCGCATCAATCTTTTTATTAAATTAAATCCCGATACAATCCCCTCCCCTGCTGCCATTCTGACTCATCAAATTTCCATGGATGATTTATCCGAAAAAGGCATTTGTGAATATGAGGCCATCAAACAGATTCATTTACTATTGAATGAGCCAGGCAGCATCAGCTTGGGGTACAATACTTTGGGTTTTGATGACGAATTCTTGCGGTTTTCTTTTTACCGAAATTTATTCCCCCCTTATACACATCAACATGCTAGCGGTTGTTCACGCGCCGATTTATATCCTATGGTTGTCATCTATTATTTATATAAACATGACCTATTAAATTGGCCCGAAAACGGAGAAAAAATCAGTTTAAAATTAGAAAATTTGATTGAAAAAAATCACCTCGTCGAGGGTGATGCTCACGATGCTATGGTTGATGTAGAAGCAACGGTTCAATTGGCCAAAATCTTATCCCGCGATAAGTCAATGTGGGATTATTTAATGAGTGGTTTTTTAAGACCCATCGATGTCAAACGCGGGGCTCTCCTCAAAGAATCTTTAATGATCGACGGGCAATTTGGTGCTCGCGCTTACTTTCAAAGTTATGTTCTAAACCTCGGAAGACATTACCATTATAAAAATCAAACCTTATGGCTACGATTGGACGATGTTTTATTAGAAGAAAATAAAAATCTTAGCTTCATCAAGGACGAGATGCAACCTGTCTTTACAGAAGGCAAAATACTCGAAAATTTCATGCCCATCATCAGAAGAAAAGATGCAGAACCTAAATTTTTACTCCCCTTAGAAAAACGTTTTCTCAGCCATTTTGATTTGGATCGGTTAAAAATAGTTTCCGAAAACAAAAAATGGCTTCATGAAAATCAAACCATTTTAGAAGCGATTAAAAATTATTATCTGGATTATAAATATCCGATCATTCCTAATTTGGATGTTGATGCTGCACTATACCAAACTAATTTTTTAACTTATGAAGAACAAAACTTATGTCGACAGTTTCATCAATTATCCCCGGATCAAAAAGGAAAATTTATTGAGCATTTCGAAAATAAAAATTTAAAAGAACAAGCGATTCGAATTTTGGGCCGAAATTACCCTCAATGCTTACCAGAAAAATATAACTATTCTTTTGAAGATTATTTAAAAAAAATTAATCCGCGCACAGAGGAAGCAACTTTAATTGATTACCGTTATGAAAAACGTTTAACACCACAAAAAGCCCTCGAAGAAATTCAGGCGGTACAATCAAAAGCACAGTTAAATGAACGACAAAATAAACTTTTAGACAGATTAAAAATATATGTGGAAACTCAATTTGGGGCTGTTGAGATCTGAGTTTTTTTAAAAAATCAAAGACTATAAGTCTTTGATTTTAATGGATCCTGAATCAAGTTCAGGATGACAAA
>JAFGHQ010000079.1 GCA_016930035.1 Gammaproteobacteria bacterium
ATGCTTTTTCGCTCTTTTCCCCGATTATTTTTGATCTCTAATTCTTTGTTTCTTATGGCTTTTTAACGGTTGGGACAGGCTCTAAATAACGTGAAGCAAATGCCAAACTAACGGGCTCATCATCTACGATAAGAATTTTCTTACTCCAATTCTCTTTGAAGGTATCCATAAATCCATTCCAATTAAATCTATTCGAATCATTCTAACGAAAGATAACAATACTGAATGCATTTAATTATATCAACTATTTAAAAATGGGGTCAAACGATGTTTGACCCCATTTCTTCTGAAATGTTACACTCAGCTCAGTATGATCCACTTTTATAAAATTAGTAAGCGTTATCCGAAAGGACAACAAGCTTTGTCCAATATCAGTTTTGAGCTTAAAGTAGGAGAAATGGCCTTTTTAACAGGGCACTCCGGTTCTGGAAAAAGTACTTTACTGAAATTAATCGCATTTTTAGAAAGGCCGACGGGTGGAGAAATTATTGTTCACGGTAAAAATTTAAATCGGCTTAAGAAAAAACATATTCCTTCTTTACGCAGACAAATAGGTCTTATCTTTCAAAATCCCAATTTATTACCTCATCGAACTATTTTTGATAATGTGGCGCTCCCTTTAAATATTGCTGGCTTTCGACTTCGTGAGACTGGAGGCAGAGTAAGAGCGGCTTTAAGTAAAGTGGGACTCCTAGAAAAAGAAAAATGTTATCCCGATATGTTGTCCTGTGGTGAACAACAACGCGTTGGAATTGCTCGCGCTATTGTCGCAAAACCCCCTATTATTCTAGCAGATGAGCCAACCGGAAATTTAGATCCTGCGCTTTCCCGAGAGATCATGAAATTATTTTCCGAGTTTAACCAAGCCGGCGTGACATTACTCGTTGCGAGTCATGATATAGCTCTTATTGAATCCCTTCCTTTCAGGATCTTAACACTGAAACAAGGGCAACTGGTACACGATACAGGAGCACGGGATCATGGTTAGAAAATCACCGTACACAACCGGTTTTTTAACTTATCTGATAGGACATATTCAAGCGTTAAAAATAAGCTTGTCACAATTGAAAAAATCAAGTCTTTCAACTTTTATTACTTGCATGGTAATCGGGATTTCGCTGGCATTACCCGTGGGTATGATGGTATTGCTTAAAAATGTTCGTGTCGCCACTGCTGGTTTAAAAAACACCAATCAAATTTCGATCTACCTAAAAACCGATATTTCTGATAAACAACGAAATGATCTACTTACCCTTTTAAACAAAGATCAATCCATTCATAAAACGACTTATGTTTCACCCGAAGAAGGCTTAAAAGCATTTCAAGACCCATTAGGTTTAGATAAAGAGTTGCTGGCCGATTTAAAAGAAAATCCACTGCCAGGCGTTGTCGTAGTAGAACCCGAACCCTCCTTAAAAGACTTCCTCCAAATAAATCAATTAGCGACTCGTTTGAAAGAATTACCTCAGGTCGATCAAGTACAAATCGATATGGCCTGGTTACAGCGCCTTAATGCTATTTTAATTCTCATTCATCGATTCATATTTGCCATCATGCTGTTATTCGCGTTGGGTGTGTTGCTCATCATCAGCCACACGATTCAATTAATTACAGAAAATTATCGTGACGAAATCATGATCATAAAATTACTGGGTGCATCAAACAGTTTTATTAAAAGGCCTTTTCTTTATAGCGGGTTACTTTACGGTTTAATCGGAGGATTTATCGGCTGGTTTTTGATTTTCCTGATAATTGGATTTTTGAGAGGACCTATAGAACAGTTGGCCTTACTTTATAATAGTGATTTTCAGCTACAAGGACTTAATCTGCATTTAAGCTTATTGTTATTGGCTTTTGGTGGGCTATTGGGATATCTTGGCTCGTGGCTTTCCGTGTGCCGTCATATCAAAGCTATTGAGCCATAAAAGACTCAAAAAGGTAAACCAAAAAAAGTTGAGAAAATACGTTGGATAAAAATCATGAAAGGTAATAAAACTTTATTAAAGACGCCAAATGCCAGAAGCAGTAGCAAAATAACCAAACCATATCGACTCAGTTGGCCATATCGATAGGACCATTTATCAGGCAAAAATGCCATAATAATATGACTCCCATCTAACGGCGGGATCGGCAATAAATTAAAAACCATCAACCATAAGTTAATACTAATTCCTGCTTGGCCCATATAAAAAAGAAGAACTACTTGATGCCACCCGAGATGTACTAAAAATAAACTGAGCTTAGCCAGTAATGCCCAAATAATAGCCATTAAAAAATTAGCTGCAATACCAGCTGCAGAAACAAAAGCCATATCACGTTTCGGGTGACGCAAATTTTTAGGATTAACCGGTACAGGTTTTGCCCATCCAAATATAAATCCACCCAAAGAAAGTAAAATGATCGGGATAATAATGGTTCCAAAAAGATCCATATGCTTTATCGGATTAAGCGTGAGCCGCCCAAGCATCTTGGCTGTTTGATCGCCTAATTTTGATGCAACCCAACCATGAGCTACTTCGTGTACTGTAATAGCAAATAAAATGGGCAAGGCCCAAATGGCAATGGTTTGTATTAATGTAAATCCCATAAATTTAAAAAATCTCGAATTTTAATATAAAAAATAATAGCCTAGTTAAACCTTGCGAAATCCAACTCAAATAGATCATAATATGATTACTTAAGCTTTCGCAAGTTTAACCCGATTTTAGGAAACCAATCTATGCACTGTATACTAAAACGCTTCATTTTGGCCATTTTATTATGCTTACCTACTCTTACTTTTGCTACTTGGCAAATTGCGAACCCTAATCCTGCTCAAAAACAGATTGATCCGCGATTGGGTAAAACCGACTATGCGCTCTATTACTATGATAATGCTGCTGTAAGGATTTATCCTAAAAAAGGATTGCTTAAAGAAAACATAATACGCATTGCTAACGAACAAGGCTGGAAAGTTATTTGGCGCGCTGATCAAGACTACAAAGTTACACGTAATACGGTGATTGCAGGCCCTACCTTCATTACTACCATGGACCGTCTTTTGAACCACTATCCCCTCATGGCCACTTACAAAAAAAGTCAAAAAATCATGACTGTCATGGAAAAAAGAAAATTCAAATACTATAAAGGGAAGTGATTTCGAACATTTCGCAGATCAAAATGGCCATGGATCTAAATTAATCCCATATTGTTTTTTTCAAGATATGCTTCGGCGGCTTTTTGCAGAAATGTTGAACGTTTCAATCCCAGTTTTTGACGAACACAATCGATTTTATGCAAAATATTAGCCGGAAAAATAACATTAAAACGTTTTAAAGACTGATAGTTATGTAGAGCCTGTCCCAACCGTTAAAAAGCCATAAGAAACAAAGAATTAGAGATCAAAAATAATCGGGGAAAAGAGCGAAAAAGCA